>NZ_JAIUKE010000772.1 GCF_020176795.1 Streptomyces sp. 8L | reverse complement strand
GGGGGGGGGCCCCCCGCGCCGGCGGGGCCCCGCCCCGCGCCGCCCCCCCGCCCCCGCCCGCGCCCCGGCCCCCCCCCCCCCCCGCGCCGCGCCCCCCCCCCCCCGGCTAGGGGATCACGACCACAGGTCGCCGCGCGCGGCGCGCCAGCCGGCCCGCGACCGAGCCGAAGATGCGCCCGACGATCCCGTGGGTCGAGCCCACCACGATCGCGTCGGCCGAGTACTCCTGGCCGACCTCCTCCAGCTCGTGGCAGATGTCCCCGCCGCGCTCCACGAGAATCCAGGGCACTTCGGAGAGATACTCCGCGCAGGCCAGTTCGAGCCCGAGCACCTCGGTGCGGTGGTCCGGCACGTCGACGAAGACAGGGGGCTCACAGCCCGCCCACACCGTCGTCGGAAGTCGGTTGGCGACATGAACGATGATCAGACCGGAACCGAGCCGACTGGCCATCCCGATCGCGTAGGCGAGCGCTCGCTCGCTCGATGTGGAGCCGTCGAATCCGACCACTACTCCGTGCCGGAAGGCCGGGTCGCACGACGTGCTCGGCTGCTCCTCCGCCAGCAGTTCCGCCAAGGGGTCGGCTACCTGCTTGCGGTCAGCGGGTTCAGGGATTTCGTGACCAGCCATGGGTGTCTCGGCGAAGGAAGTCCTCTTGAGAAGGAACGACGATGGCGACGGCGGGAGGGTGCTGGGCGGTGCTGTGTCCGGGAATCATCTTTCCCAAGCCCTTACCCCAAGGGTACGGCCGCACTCCTTTCATGCCCAGGCAATGGCGTCCCACACGCGGCGCCTCGCACGCCGCGTTGCAGGGAGCATGCACGAGCACGCCTCGTAGCGCAATGGCCGTTGGCAAGTACATCTGCCCTGTGAGCCGCCTGGGCGGCGGCGTCGCGGAGCTCTCTCCGGCACGGCCGCGCACTTGCGTACGCCCATGAACGAGCGGCTGCGGGACGGGAGGGCCCGGCGTCCCGGCGCGGCCCCTGGCCCGGCTCCCCGGTTCCTGTCCCGGCCACGGGCCGGGGACGGCGCCGGAAGGCCGTCCCCCCGGCGGTGCGCACGGCGCGATGACCGGACGCGGTCGTGCGCGGCCGTACGCCGTCGTGCGCGTCGGTCATTGGTCATACCGCTCTCGGGGGCGAGCGCCCCGTGCGTATACAACGGCCCACGCGGCTCAGTCGCCGCGACCCGGGCCCGTGGCGGGCCCCGTCCGTCGCGGGCGTCCCGTGCGCCATACTCGTCTCCACGTGACGCATCCGTCCGCGTTCATCGCGTCTGTCCCGTACGAAGCACCCGCCCCGGGCGTCCTGCCCGTCGCGTGCGGCGCGTACGACGCACCGCACCCATCGCGTACAAGACGTACCCGGCGTGCTCGACGTACTCGGCGTACTCGGCGTACTCGGCGTACTCGACGTACCGGCGCTCTCACGGCCGCAGCGCGGATGCCACGCCCTTCAGCGGCACGGCGACGGCCGCCGGGCACACCCTGGGCCGCCGCCCCGCCGGACCCC
>NZ_JAIUKE010000771.1 GCF_020176795.1 Streptomyces sp. 8L | reverse complement strand
GCGCCGACCCCCGTTTAACCCCCCCCCACACCCCCCCCCCCCCCCCCCCACCCCCCCGCCCCGCCCCCCCCCCCCCCCCCGCGCGGGGGGGTCCACGGCCGGGGTGGTCGCGCGCGGGCGCGCCCACCCCGCTCCGCTACGTGTGCGACTCGCCCGACAGCACCGCCTGCGCGGCCCGCCTGGCCTCCTCCGCAGAGTCCGTCGCCCGGGCGGCCGACGCCGCCCGCTCGCACTGCGCCAGCGTGTGCTTCGCCAGCGCCGCCCGCACGTACGGGATCGACGCCGCGCCCATCGACAGCGACGTCACCCCGAGGCCCGTCAGCACGCACGCGAGCAGCGGATCTGACGCGGCCTCACCGCACACCCCGCAGCTCTTGCCCTCGGCCCGCGCGCCCTCCGCCGCCAGCGACACCAGGTCGAGCAGCGCCGGATGCCACGGGTCCTGCAACCGCGACACCGCACCGACCTGACGGTCCGCCGCGAACGTGTACTGCGCGAGGTCGTTCGTCCCGAGCGAGAGGAACTCGACCTCCTGGAGGATCGACCGCGCCCGCAGCGCCGCCGACGGAATCTCCACCATCGCACCGAACTTGGCCCGCAGCCCCGCCGCGCGGCACGCGTCCGCGAACGCCTTCGCGTCCGTACGGTCCGCCACCATCGGTGCCATGACCTCCAGGTACACCGAAAGCCCCTCGGCGGCGCGCGACAGCGCCGCCAGCTGCGTCCGCAGCACCTCCGGATGATCCAGCAGGCTCCGCAGCCCGCGTACCCCGAGCGCGGGGTTCGGCTCGTCCGCCGGCGTCAGGAAGTCCAGCGGCTTGTCGGCGCCCGCGTCCAGCACCCGTACCACGACCCGGCCCTCGGGAAACGCCTCAAGCACCGCGCGGTAGGCCGCCACCTGCTTCTCCTCGGACGGCGCCCGCGCGCTGTCGTCGAGGAACAGGAACTCCGTACGGAACAGCCCGACCCCCTCGGCACCCGCCTCCAGCGCCGCGGCCACATCGCCGGGACCGCCGACGTTCGCCAGCAGCGGCACCTTGTGCCCGTCCGACGTCGCGCCGGGGCCCGTCGCCGAGCCCAGCGCGGCCCTGCGCTCCGCCGCCAGCCGCTCAAGACGCGCACGCCGCTCGCTGCCAGGCTCCACGAAGACCTCGCCCGTGCTGCCGTCCACCGCGACGGTCGCGCCCTCGGCGACCTCCGTCGCACCGGCCAGCGCCACCACCGCGGGCACCCCGAGCGCCCGCGCCAGAATCGCGCTGTGGCTCGTCGGCCCCCCCTCTTCGGTGACGAAGCCGAGTACGAGCGCGGGATCGAGCAGCGCCGTGTCCGCGGGCGCGAGATCCCGCGCGATCAGTACGTACGGTTCGTCGCTGTCCGGCACACCCGGCATCGGAACGCCCAGCAGCCGGGCGACGATGCGGTTGCGCACGTCGTCCAGATCGGCCACCCGGCCCGCCAGGTACTCACCCGCGCCCGCGAGCAGCTCGCGGTACGAGGCGAACGCGTCGTACACGCCGCGCTCGGCGCTGCTCCCCCCGGCGATGCGCCGCTCGACGTCCGCGATCAGCTCCGGGTCCTGCGCCATCATGGCCTGCGCCTCAAGCACGGCCTGGGCCTCGCCGCCGGCCAGGTTGCCCCGCGCGATCAGATCGGCGCCGACCGCCTCGACCGCCTGCCGGGCCCGGCCCTGCTCGCGTTCGGCCTCGCCCGGGGAAATCTGCTTGGCGGGCGGTTCGAGCAGCGCCGTCCCCATGTGTCGGACCTCGCCGATGGCCACCCCGTGGCTCACACCGACGCCGCGCAGCGTTGTCTCCATTTCACCGTCTCCGATTGTGCGATGGCCCCCGTGCATCGCGGTTGATGTGCGGTTGGGCGACGACCGGGTCACCGGTTCACCGCCAGTCGAACAGCGTCTCCCCGGTCGCCACGTCTCCGCTCTCCCGCAGCTCGGAGAGGGAGTCGGCGGTCGCTTCGAGGGCGACGACAGGACAGATGGGCGACTTGCCGGCCTTCTCGACGCCCGCCGGGTCCCAGCGCACGACGCCCTGCCCGCGCACGACGGTGTCGCCCTTGTTCACCAGCAGCTCGAAACCGGCGCCGTTCAGCTGGACCGTGTCGATCCCCAGATGCGTCAGCACGCCGTGGCCTTCGGCGTCCACGACCACGAACGCGTGCGGGTGCAGGGAGACCACGATCCCGTCCACGGGAGAGACGGCCTCGGTGGACTCGCGCATCGGATCGATGGCGGTACCGGGCCCCACCATCGCCCCCGCGAAAACGGGGTCGGGCACGGCGGTGAGACCGATGGCACGGCCGGGCAGCGGAGCGGACACGAGGGTCATGGGACCTCCCAGTGGGCGGGGTAAGGCGGAGTAAGAACGGGTCCACCGTCACTGTGAGTAGCAAAGACGGCGTGCTGATCAGAGACTAAGTCATGGGTACCGGCGCGCCCGCAGGAGCGGGTGGGGGCGGACGGAGGCAATCGATTTGCCTGTGCCGACCGGGCACCTGTACTGTCACACCCCTGCCCGGCACCGACACGACGGAGCGACTGCGCCCCGAAGCCCGGTTGTCGGCGGAAACCTCTTCAAGCTTCATCGCCCGGTCCGGGCTCTGCTTCTGCGTGTTCGCAGGGCGGTGGTCGGGAAAGACGAAAAAGCCTGATACGGTTTAGGAACACCGAAGGGAAAGCCCGGAGGAGCCCCGGAAGGGATTCCGAAGGAAGCGTCCGTTCCTTGAGAACTCAACAGCGTGCTAAAAGTCAACGCCAGATATGTTGATACCCCGTCCATG
>NZ_JAIUKE010000770.1 GCF_020176795.1 Streptomyces sp. 8L | reverse complement strand
TCCTGTACTTCTTCAAGGACCTCGTGCGGATCGTCGCGGCGTGGGGGCGCGGCCTGGTCAACAAGGAGGAGCGCTACCACCACGACTACAAGTTCGCGTGGTGGGTGATCGCCGCGACCGTCCCCATCGTGGTGGTCGGGCTCGCGGCCAAACCGCTGATCGACGGGCCCCTCGCCTCCCTGTGGGTGGTGGCCGGCTCCCTGATCGTGGGCAGCGGCGTGATGTGGGCGGCCGACCAGATGGGCCGCCACAAGCGCGGCGAGGACGACACGTCCTTCAAAGACGCGATGCTGGTGGGCTGTTCACAGATCCTCGCACTCCTCTTCCCCGGCTTCTCCCGCTCCGGCGCCACCATGTCCACCGCCCTCGTCCTCGACCTCGACCGGATGGCAGCCACCCGGCTCTCGTTCTTCCTCGGCATCCCCGCCCTCACGGGCGCCGGGATCTACGAGCTGAAGGACGCGCTCGGCACCGGAGTGGGCGCGGCACCACTGGCCGTCGGGACGGCGATCTCGTTCGTCGTGGCGTACGGCTCCATCGCGTGGCTGCTGCGGTTCGTCGCCCACCACTCCTTCAACGCCTTCGTGATCTACCGGATCGTCATCGGCGTACTACTGCTCGGCCTGCTCGGCACGGGGGTACTGAACGCGTGACGCCGGACTCCGCCCGGGGGTACAGCGGGTCGCCCGCGCCCGCCGGGGGCCCGGATCGACAGTGACGTGCCCGCGGGTCGGGCCTCCCGGTGCGCGAAGGTCCGCGAAGTGGTCCGGTCGCCTTGGGCGTACGGTGCCACTTCGCGGACACGGCCATGTCAGCCCTTGTTGGCGCCCAGGGTCAGTCCGGAGACGAACTGCTTCTGGAGGGCGAAGAACACCACGAGGGTGGGGACCGCCACGATCAGCGCCGCAGCGGAGATCAGGTTGTTGTTCACGAAGAACTGGCCCTGGAGGTTGTTCAGCGCCGCGGTGATGGGCCGGTTGCTGCCGGTCTGCATCAGCACGGTGGCCCAGAAGAAGTCGTTGTAGATCCAGGTGAATTCGAGCGTCGCGAGAGCCGCGAGCACCGGCCGGCACAGCGGCATGATGAGCTGCCAGTACTGCCGCCAGACCGAGGCCCCGTCCACGAGCGCCGCCTCGCCGAGCTCCTTGGGGATCGTGCGCATGTAGTTGGAGAGCACGAAGGCGCAGAAGCCGGTCTGGAACGCGACATGGATCAGGATGAGCCCGAGGAACGAGTCGTCCAGCTTTCCGGACGCCGCCAGCCAGTCGGGCAGCGGTATCAGCTGGTACATCTTGAACAGCGGCGTGATCAGGGCCTGTTGGGGCAGCAGGTTGCCCGCGGTGAACAGCATCAGCAGCGCGATGTTCACCTTGAAGTTGAACCGCGCCACCACGAAGGCCACCATGCTGGAGAGCCAGAGTGTGATCACCAGTGCCGGCACCGTGATGATGACCGAGTTCCAGAAGTAGTGCAGCAGCTGCGCCTGGTCCCAGGCCGCGGTGAAGTTGCCGAACCCGTAGTGGCCGCCCACGGACACGTATCCGCGCTTCTGCGTGTCCGCGTACGGCCGCAGCGCGGTGTAGAAGGCGTACAGCAGCGGCAGCAGCCAGACGACGCAGGTGCCGATCAGGAAGACATGCAGGGTGACGCGGCCGGCCCGCGGGGGGCGCCCGTCGCGGGAGGCGGGCGCGGCGGTGGCGGGCCCGGTGCGCTCGGTCGTCAGCGTCGTCATTCTCGCTCGTCCTTCCGGAACATGCTGATCAGGTACGGCACGATGAAGGCCAGCGAGATCACCAGGAGGATCGTGGCGAGCGCCGACCCGAAGCCGATGCGGCTGGCCTCTCCGACGATGTTGTCGGTCACCAGGACGGACAGCAGCTCCAGGCCGTTGGTGCCCTTGTTGATGACGTAGACGATGTCGAAGGCGCGCAGGGACTCGATGACCGTGATGACCAGCACCACGACGTTGATGGGGCGCAGTGCGGGCCACACCACGTGGCGGAAGGTCTGCCGGCCGTTCGCGCCGTCGAGCGCGGCCGCCTCCTTCAGGGAGGGGTCGACGCTCTTGAGGCCGGCCAGGAAGAGCACCATCACATAGCCGGCCTGACGCCAGCAGGCCATGATCATGACGGCCCAGATGTTCAGGTGCGGGTTGCCCATCCAGTCGATGACGTGGTGGTCCGCGTGCCCGGTGAGGTTGTTGATGAGCCCCTGGGTGGGCGAGAAGATCAGCTCGGTCATGAAGCCGATCAGCGCGAGGGACAGCACCACGGGCAGGAACAGCACGGACTGGTAGATCCGGGAGAACTTGATCTGCTTGTCGAGCTGGACGGCGAGGAACAGGCCGAACGGCGCGGGCAGCACGAAGAAGACCGCGAGCCAGATGAGGTTGTGCTCGATGGCCGGGTCGAAGGGCGGGTAGATCGTGAAGATGTTCTTGTAGTTCTCGGTGCCGACCCACTGGATCGTGGAGAAGTCGCCGAACCCGGACCAGCTGGAGAACGACAGGACGATCGATGCCAGGGCGGGCACCCACACGAACGCCACGGTGAGCAGGGTGGGGATGCCGGCCATCAGGCCGAGGCTCACCCGGTCGCGCTTGGTGAGCTGTTTGAGATGGCGCCGCTTGGTCTTGGGGGGCGTGGTCCGCGGCGCCGCCGCGCCGTCCACAACAGTCATGTGTTCCTCGTCGTTTTCACACCGGGCAATGCCGTACGGGCCGGTGCGGGGGGGCCCCCGCCCCGCCCCCGCCCCCCCCCCCCCCCAACCGGGGGGGCGGGCGCCCCAGTGGTCAGCCCCCACCCAGAAGAGAAACCGGAAAGGGAGTAAGGA
>NZ_JAIUKE010000769.1 GCF_020176795.1 Streptomyces sp. 8L | reverse complement strand
CCCCCGGCCCGCCTCGGCAGCCCCCCTCCCGTCCACCGCGGGCATCGCCGATCCGGGCGCCCTCGGGCTGGCCGGATTCGCGACGACCACCTTCATCCTCAGCACGTTCAACACCGGGCTGCTCAGCGACAGCCTCGAAACCGTGGTGCTCCCGTTCGCCCTCTTCTTCGGCGGAATCGCGCAACTCCTCGCGGGCATGTGGGAGTTCCGCAGGGCGAACACCTTCGCCGCCACGGCGTTCAGCGCGTACGGCGCCTTCTGGCTGGGGTTCGCCTACTACATCTCGCAGGTGGTGCCGAAGCTGCCCCCGGCGCACGCGTACCAGGCCACCGGCCTGTTCCTGCTGGCCTGGGCCGTCTTCACGACGTACATGATCATCCCGGCGATGCGCACCAACGGGGCGGTACTGGGCGTGATCGTGGTGCTGGCCGTCACCTTCATCCTGCTGACCGTCGGCGCGTTCGCCCAGTCGACGGGCATCGACAAGGTGGGCGGCTGGGCGGGGTACGTCACCGCGGCCCTCGCCTGGTACGCGTCGTGCGCGACCGCGGCCAACGGGACCTGGAAGAAGACCGTCCTCCCGGTGTGGCCGCTCGACTGACACCGGCGCACGGGAGGACCCCGGCGTCCGGAAGCCGGCGTACGGGTGAAGCCGGCGCACGCATCCGGTGGGCGCCAACCCCCCGCCGCCACACGGCCGGTGCCCCGCCCCTCGCGGCGGGGCACCGTCGTGCCCGGAGCGTGCGAGGCGGGCGGGGCGGGCTCAGAAGGCCGAAACCCCGGTCAGGGCGCGGCCGATGATGAGCTTCTGGATCTGGCTGGTGCCCTCGTAGAGGGTCATCACCCGTGCGTCGCGCAGGAGTTTGCCGACCGGGTACTCGTCGATGTAGCCGTAGCCGCCGAACACCTGTATCGCGTTGTTCGCGGCGCGGACCGCGGCCTCCGACGCGAACAGCTTCGCCTTCGACGCGGCGGTGGCGAACTCCTCGCCGCGGTCGATGAGATCGGCCACCCGCCAGGTCAGCAGCCGGGCCGCGTCGACGTCCACGGCCATGTCGCTGATGAGCTCCTGCACCAGTTGGTGGTGGGCGATGGTGGAGCCGAACTGCTCGCGCTCGCCCGCGTATCCGACGGCGGCGTCGAGCGCCGCCTGGGCGATGCCGACACAGCCGGCCGCCACCGCCATCCGGCCCTTCGCCAGCGCGGACATGGCGAGGGAGAACCCCTTGCCCTCGGGGCCGAGCAGCGCGCCGGAGGGCACGCGCACCCCGTCGAGGGCGAGTTCGGCGGTGGCCTGGCCGCGCAGCCCCAGCTTGCCGTGCAGGGTGCGCCGGGTGAGCCCCGGCGCGTCGGTGGGCACGAGGAAGGCGGAGATGCCGCGGTGGCCCGGCGCCTCGTTGGTACGGGCGAACAGCAGCACCACATCGGCCCAGGTGCCGTTGGTGATGAACATCTTCGAGCCGTCGATGACCCAGTCGTCGCCGTCCCGTACGGCGCGCGTCGCGAGGTTGCCCGCGTCGGAGCCCGTGCCCGGCTCGGTGAGGCCGAAGCAGCCGAGGGCGTCGCCCGAGGTGAGCCGGGGCAACCAGGCGCGCTTCTGCTCCTCGTCGCCCCACGCCAGGATCGTCTTGCCGACCAGGCCGAGCGAGACGGAGACGATGCCGCGCACGGAGGAGTCGCCGCGCCCGAGTTCCTCGGTGACCAGGCAGTACGTGAGATGGTCGCCGCCTGAACCGCCGTACTCCTCGGGCACGGTCATGCCGAGCAGACCGAGCGCGCCGAGCTTGCCGACGACCGACCGGTCGACGCTCTCCGCCCGGTCCCACTCGACGACGTGCGGGGTGATCTCGCGGCTCACGAAGTCGCGCGCGAGGGCGCGGACGTCGGACTGCTCCTCACTCAGCTCCAGGTTCATGGTGCGCGGCTCTCCTTCGGGCGGTGCGCGGGCGACGCTGCTGTCGGCGCCGCGGGCGTCCCGGCGGCGCGGCGTCCCGGTGGCGCACGGACGCTTCCCCGTGCACGTTAAATTAGCACTGCTAGTTTACTGCGGGCAGGCCCTACTATGTGCGCCATGGCCCGACCGCGCAAGCCCCTGCTCAGCCCGGAACGCATCATCGCCGCGGCAGGCGCGCTGGTGGACGCCGAAGGGCTCGAAGCGGTCTCCACCCGCAGGCTCGCCGCCGAGCTCGGGGTGAGCGGCCCCTCGCTCTACAATCACTTCCGCACCAAGGACGAGATCCTTGAGGCGGTGGCGGACACGGTGAGCGCCCAGGTCGACCTGTCGATGTTCGACGAGCGCGACCCACGGGACTGGCGCGCGGCGCTGCACGACTGGGCCGTCTCCTACCGGGCGGCGCTCGCCGACCACCCGTACCTCGTGCCCCTGCTGGCCCGCGGCCCGGGCCGCCGCCCCGCCGGGCTGCGGGTGGCGGACGCGGTCTTCGGCGCGATGGTCAGAGCGGGCTGGCCGCCCGCGCAGGCGACCAGGATCGGCGCGCTGATGCGCTACTTCATCACCGGCTCCGCGCTGTCGTCGTTCGCACGCGGTTTCGTGGACGACCGGGCCGCGTACGACCCGGACGACTACCCGCACCTCGGCCAGGCCCACCTGCTGGCCGAGCACCAGCGGCAGGTGGACGAGGGCGCCTTCGAGACGGGCCTGCGCGCGCTGATCGACGGCCTCGCGCAGGAGTACGCCCGCCGCGCGGCGGGCTCCCCCTAGGGGGTGTCCGCGAGGTCGCGCCGTCCGCGCGAGGGGCGGGACTTCGCGGACACGGGCTAATGGCGCCGGAGAGCGAGCCAGTGCGGGTCCGGAACAACCGTCAGGACGGCGG
>NZ_JAIUKE010000768.1 GCF_020176795.1 Streptomyces sp. 8L | reverse complement strand
GTCCCCCGCACCGCGCCTCCGGCACGCGCCCGGCCCCCCGCCGGGCACGCGCCCCCTTCAGCGCTTGGCGACGAACACGTGCGCCGCGACCTCCGAATCCAGCTCGGCGGCCTCGCCGCTGCTGCCGACGAGCACGCCCGCCGGCGACTCCGTGACGCTCACGACGGAGCCGGGCTGCACGCCCGCCCGCCGCAGCGTGTACATCAGCTGTGCGTCGGTCTGGATCGGCTCGCCGATCCGCCGTACGACGACGGTCTTGCCGTCCCCGCCCGCGTCGAGGTCCGCGAGACTCACGAGCCCCGCGTCGAGGAACGGGTCGACCTCGGAGACCTCTCCCAGCTCGTCCAGCCCCGGGATCGGGTTCCCGTACGGGGACTCCGTGGGGTGGCGCAGCAGGTCGAGCACGCGGCGCTCCACGGCCTCGCTCATCACGTGCTCCCAGCGGCAGGCCTCGGCGTGCACCTGCTCCCACTCCAGGCCGATCACGTCGACCAGCAGGCATTCCGCGAGGCGGTGCTTGCGCATGACCCGCGTGGCCAGCATGCGGCCCTCGTCGGTCAGGTCGAGGTGCCGGTCGCCCGCGACCTGCACCAGGCCGTCGCGCTCCATCCGCGCCACCGTCTGGCTGACCGTCGGGCCGCTCTGGTCGAGCCGCTCGGCGATCCGGGCGCGCATCGGGACCACACCTTCCTCCTCCAGCTCAAGGATGGTGCGGAGATACATCTCCGTCGTGTCGATCAGTCCGGACATACGTGCCCCTAGTGGAATCGTTCGCGGCCCTGGGTTCAATTCTGACGCATCGCACCGACAACCGTGCCGCGCCCGTCGGCCCCGAAGCCTCCGACATACGGAAAGCACGCGGCCGGTCACGCACCGCAGTCCCTCCGCCGCCTGCCATGGCGTTCAGTAGTGGATGGCTCCCCGCACGCCCCCGGAGACGATCACCGGGTCACCGGTCATGGCGACGCTCAGCGGGCTGGCGAGAAAGGCGACCACGGAGGCGACCTCGTCGGCCTCCACGATCCTGCCGATGGAAATGGACGCCGCGAGTTCCCGTTCCACCTGCTCGGTGCCGACTCCCCGGTCGGCGGCCCGCCGCTCGATGGCGGCCTGCTGGGTCTCCGTACGGGTCATTCCAGGATGCACCACCGTGACGTTCACCCCCCGCGCGCCCAGTTCGTCGGCGAGATTCTTGCTCATCGCCGCTACGGCCACGTTACGTACGGAGCCGACGACCGACCCGCTCTGCCGGGCCGCGAGCCCGGCTATGTTGATGATCCGGCCCCAGCCGCGCTCCGTCATCCCGGGCGCGAGGGCGCGCACGGTGCGCAGGTAGCCGCGCACCTTCACGTTGATCTGGTCCTCCAGCGCGTCCTCGGGGAACGAGCCGGTGCTCGCGGGCGCCGCGTTGTTGACGAGGATGTCCACGCCTCCGAGCAGCCGCTCCGCCTCGGCGGCCATGGCGGCGACGGAGTCGTCGTCCCCGGTGTCCGCCGCGATGCCGGCCACCAGCACCCCGGTCTCCGCCGCGAGCGCTGCGGCCCGCTCGGCGACGGTGTCAGCGTCGCGCGCCACGAGCGCCACGGCCGCGCCCTCGCGGGCCAGCGCCCGTCCGATCGCGAGGCCGATGCCCCGGCTGCCGCCGGTCACGAGGGCACGTCGTCCGGCCAGTTGCAGATCCATGTATGGGCTCCTGTCGCTCCGTGCGCGGTGGTCGCGGTGCTCGCAGTGCTTGCGATGGTCGCGGTGGTCGCGGTGGTACGGGTTGGGTACGCGGCTGTACGTCGTTGTACGCGCCCCCGCCTACGCCGTACGTACGCCGAGGGCCGCCGTACGCGTCAACGCACGGCGGCCCTCGCCGATGCCGGGCCGGTGCTCAGCCCCGTACGAGAGTGACGAAGCTCTCCCACGCGCCGGGCGCGACGGTCAGCATCGGCCCGAAGCGCGGCGACGGCCGTCCGGCGCGGAAGCCGGAGATACCGCCAGGGCGGAACTTCGGGCAGCCGAGCGCACGTTGATCTTGACATGACCGAACTTCGCACCCTCGGCTCGTCCGACCTCCGCGTTTCCCCCCTCTGCCTGGGAGGCAACGTCTTCGGCTGGACCGCCGACAAGACCCAGTCGTTCGCGGTGCTCGACGCCTACCTTGCCGGCGGCGGCAATTTCATCGACACCTCCGACTCGTACATGAATTACTTCGCCGGCAACGAGCCGGGGCAGTCCGAGCGCATCATCGGCGACTGGCTCGCCGCCCGCGGCAACCGCGACGACGTGGTCGTCGCCACCAAGGTCGGAGACCACCCGGAGTACATGGGCCTTGCGCCCGCCAACATCAAGGCCGCCGCCGACGAGTCCCTGCGGCGGCTGCGTACCGACCACATCGATCTCTACTACACCCATTTCGACCGGGACGAGTCCATCCCCGTGGACGAGATCATCACGGCCCTCGACGATCTCGTGAAGGCCGGCAAAGTGCGTGCCATCGCGGCCTCCAACATCAGCCCCGAACGGCTCTCCGCCTCGCTGGCCGCCTCCGATCGCGAGGGGCTGGCCCGCTACGTGGCCCTGCAGCCGCAGTACAACCTCGTCTCACGCGACACCTACGAGGGCGCGCGGCGGGAGGTCGTGCAGCGCGAAGGGCTGGCCTGCGTTCCGTACTTCGCACTCGCCTCCGGCTTCCTCACCGGCAAGTACCGTCCCGGGAAGAGTGTCGACAACGCGCGCAACGTTCCCGGACTCGCCGGCGGCTACGCGGACACCGAACGCGGCGTGAAGGTCCTCGACGCGTTGGAGCAGATCGCGACGTCGCGGGGGGTGGAGATGGCCACCGTGGCGCTGGCCTGGCTCGCGCG
>NZ_JAIUKE010000767.1 GCF_020176795.1 Streptomyces sp. 8L | reverse complement strand
AACTCCAGCGGCAACGGCTTCGGACCAGGCATCGCCCCACCCTATAACCGCAAGCGAACTACCGACTCAGGACACTAGGCGTGCCGTACGGGACACCGGCGTGTATGGAGCGCCGGTGGGCCCAAGGACCAGAGGGGGGTGCCGCTATGTTCTTCGTCAAGCGTGTGGGTAGCTTCGGCTTGGGGTCCATTCTGAAGTTCCCCCCTGATCGTGGACAGCGGGTGTTTACGCTGCGGGGGTGAAGCCGTGTTGCAGTCTGGCTCGGGTTTCGAGTGGGGTGAGGTAGCCGAACTCGGGGTGTTTGCGGAGCCTGGTGCGGTTGTATTCGACTTCGATGAAACGGAAGACATCGGCCCGGGCTGCCTGGCGGCTTTCCCAGACGGTGGTGCCGATCTCTGCTTTGAGCAGGCCGAAGAAGCTCTCAGCCGCGGCGTTATCGCGGCATATGCCAGTTCTGCCCATGCTCTGTCTCAGATTCAACTCCATTACCAGTGAGCGGAATTCGCCGCTGGTGTACTCGCTTCCGCGGTCGGTGTGCATGATGCAGCCGGGCTGGAGACCGCCGCGGCCGGCAGCCATCCACAGGGCGTCGGTGACGAGTTCGGCGCGATGGTGGTCGGCCATCGCGTAGCCGATGACTTCGCGGGTGGCCAGGTCGATGATGGTGGCCAGGTACCACCAGCCCTCGATCGTCGGCAGGTACGTGATGTCCCCGACGAGTTTCGCGCCGGTCCGGGCGGCGGTGAAGTCCCGGCCGACCAGGTCCGGGGCCGGAGCGGCCCTGCCGTCCTGAACCGTCAGGTGGCGGCGCTTGCGCCGGGTGATGCCGCTGATGCCGCGCTCACGCATGATCCGCTCGACCTTCTTGCGGTTGATCGCATGGCCGCCCCGCTTCAGTGCGGCGTGCACTCGCGGGGCACCGTAGGCGCCCCGCGAGCCCGCGTGGATCCCGAGGATCTCCCCGGCGAGCCCGTCCTCCGCCTCCTGCCGGATCCGTACGGCAGGCCGAGCGGCCAGCCATGCGTAGTAGGTGGAGCGGTTGATGCCCATCACGCGGCACAGCAGCGCGACGCTGTAGCCGCCGGGGTTGGCCTCGGCGGCCTTCTCCGCATCGATGAAACGGCAGGCTTCGCCTATTTCATCGACTCCGTGGCGAAGAAGGCCGCGGCTTTTTTTCAGGATCTCGATGGTCTGCTGCTGCTCGCGGTTCTGCCGCCGCAACCGCGCGAGCTCGTCCTTCTCCGCGCTGGTCAACGCACCGGCAGGCCCCTGGCCCCGGTCGGTGCTGTCCTGCTTGACCCAGCCCCTCAGCCCCTCGGGGCTCACGCCCAGTTCCCGGGCGATCTCCGTGATGTTCCGATGCGGCGAGGACCGCACGAGAGCGACCGCATCCCGCTTGAACTCGGCCGTGTACCGCTTGCTCATGTTGCTCTTGCCACTCACTACCTGGACTGCTTCCTCCGGGACCAGCCGTCCCAGTATCAGGCTGTCCACTTCAGTGGGGGAAATCCAGGCCGGAACGCCCACATCACTCACGGACAGGTTTGACAGAATATAGATCCGCCACTTCCGATCCTCATGCACGAGCGGATGGGAATAATGCAAACAGTGCATCCGTAAAGAACCGCACGCGGTGCGTGAGCACTCCGCTCGCGTTGACTTCGGAGTGTCCCCAACGGCTCTCGTTGGCGCCTCCGCAGCCACATAGCGACCTTTGTCATCAAACGGTACGGCAGAGACACCTGCCCCGCAGGACTCCCCGAAGCGGGAAAAGCCATCAAGTGCCTTGATGTGCGTGACGGTTGATGAACGACGGCATGGAGCGGGGTCATGCGGACCAGTCGCTGGTCGCCATTGCGGGCCGGCCGCCGCCCGGCCGCGGGGCCGGTGTCCGGGTCCGAGGACGGCGAGGCGGACGCTCAGCGATCGGCCGACAGGCGGGCACTTGGCGCAGTGTAGGGGCCTGAGATCGAGGCAAGGTAGCGCGGGCTTGCCGGTTGGCCAAACCGGCGATTCGGCGCACCATTGATAGTCCACCGCCATAGTCCACCGCCACGTTCTGCCCGCACGTCGAAAGGTGCGACCTAACGACCAGAGAGAAGCCACAGGCCGACAGAAGATCAGGCCGCCGCATAGCTGGTCAGGAACAGGTCCTGAGCCCGCTCCACGTCCCTCGGCATACGCAACTGCACCTCCAGGTCACCCGTCCCGTGATGACCGAGACCCGAGACATCTCGGGTGAACCCCGGAACGAGATCAACGCCCTTCGGATCGACCTTCAGGTAGACCAGCAGCTTGCTGCGCTGCGGCGGGCACACGCAGGCGAAGTTCCGCAGCCGCTGATAGGCCCGATAGGTCTTGCGCTCGACTCGGTTCACGCCATCCCCGAGCCCGAGCAAGACATCGTCGACTGCGCTCGCCAGTGCCACCATCGCTGTTCCCTGAGCGTCGGCCGCCGTACGGGCAGTCGAGTGGCGCCGGGCCCTGTGGGGCACCTCTATGCCACCGCTCACGGAGGTCACCGCCTCAAGGCCGAACAGGTCACGGCCGAAGAGCCGGTAGCGGACCAAGTCGATCGACCGCCGGTGCTCACGCACGGCATGCACGTCGTAGCGAGTGAAGTCGCCGGCGATACAGATCAAGCGAGGTCCACTCCACAAGACCTGAGACGCGGCCGTCGTCCCAAGCCGGCCCCGGACCAGGTGCTCGAACTCCGCACGGTGGTCCATCAGCCACGCCAGATAGAACAGCCCTTGATTGATGACGCCGGCATCCGTGCCGCGCTTGTACTCGACAATGACCGGCGATCCGTTCTCATCCAGCCCGAGCGAGTCGATCCGGCCTCCGTGCACCGATCCGGTGCTGTACTCGCTCGCCAAGAACCGGACACCCAGCAGCGTCTCCATGTACGCCTCGACGAGACCCTGCACATCGGCCT
>NZ_JAIUKE010000766.1 GCF_020176795.1 Streptomyces sp. 8L | reverse complement strand
GGCCCGTGCCCGGGCCGGGGGTGCGGAAGGGACGGTGGCTCACGAGACCTCACAGAGCTCGGGCCCGGCCGAGCGGCCGGGCGGGGGGACTCCTGCTGCGGTGCGGTCGTGCGGTGTGTTTCCGTCGCGCTCGGACCGGCCGGCGCGGTGCGCCCGCGGGCCCCGCGGGACGCACGGGACATGACACGTACGACATGACGCGTACGGGATGGGACGTACGGCATGGAACGTACGGGATGACACGTGCGGCGGGTCGGCCTGATCGTGGCTGCGAGTTTCCCGGTGTCTTCACGCAGTTGTCAACATTCTTGCCGCGCGTTCTTGATTGATTGCTAGGCTCAATCGTCAGAAGTACGCAGTGTGGGTAGGCGGCATGCAGCAGGCGGGGGCGACGGCGGTCACGGCCGCCTGCGACCGCCGGTGACCGGGACGACGGTGGACGACGGGAGTGGCCGCGTGAGCGAGCTCGAATTCATGGCGCAGGAGATCCTCGGCCAGCCGGAGTGCTGGCGGGAGGCGGCCCGGATCGCCGCCGTGCCCTCCTGCCCGCTGCCCGCCCCGGGGCAGCGGGTGGCCGTGGTGGGCTGCGGGACCTCGTGGTTCATGGCGCAGTCGTACGCGGCGCTGCGCGAGGCGGCGGGCCTCGGCGGGACGGACGCGTTCGCCGCGTCCGAGGCCCCGGTCGCGGGGCGCGCCTACGACGCGGTCGTGGCGATCAGCCGTTCCGGCACCACGACGGAGGTGCTCCGCCTGCTGGACGAGGTGCGGGCTCGCGGGGGCGTCAGGACCGTGGCCCTGATCGGCGACGTGGAATCACCGATGGTGGACGCGGTGGACGATGTGGTGCGCCTTCCGTTCGCCGACGAGCGGTCGGTGGTGCAGACCCGGTTCGCGACGACGGCGCTCACCGTGCTCCGCGCGCACGCCGGGGGCGCGGACGCCGTGGCGGCGGCGGTGCACGACGCCGAGGCGGCGCTGGAGGCCCCCGTCGAGGGCGCGTGGGTGGACGCCGAGCAGTTCTCCTTCCTCGGACAGGGCTGGACGTACGGCCTGGCGAACGAGGCCGCGCTGAAGATGCGCGAGGCCTCCCAGAGCTGGACCGAGTCGTACCCGGCGATGGAGTACCGGCACGGGCCGGTGGCGATCGCGGCGCCCGGCCGGGTGACCTGGATGTTCGGCGCGGCGCCCGAGGGCCTCGGCGAGCAGGTGCGCGGTACGGGCGCGCGGTTCGTGGCGCACGACCGCGATCCGCTGGCGGAGCTGGTGCTGGTGCAGCGGGTGGCGCTTGAGCGGGCGCGCGCCCGTGGCCTCGACCCGGACTCCCCGCGTAGTCTGACGCGTTCCGTCGTCCTCGACGGAGCGGCCGGCGGGGCGAACTGACCGGGCGCGTCGACGCGTCGGCGCATCGGGCCGGCCTCGATCCGGTCGCGTCCGGTCCGCGCGGTGGTCCTGTCGGCCGGCCCGGTCCGCCCGGCGCGTTCCCGCGGGTGCACGCCGGGCCCCGTACGCGTACACGACCCTCGGGAGGCACCTGATGATGCGGCACGAGCGGCTGAACGCGCTGCTCGACCTCCTGGCGGAGCGCGGCCAGGTCCAGGTGGACGACGCCGCGGCGGCGCTCCTGGTGTCGCCCGCGACCGTGCGCCGGGACATGGACGCCCTGGCGGAGCAGCGGCTGCTCACCCGGACCAGGGGCGGCGCGGTGCTCAGCTCCGTGGCGTACGACCTGCCGGTGCGCTACCGGGCCGCGCACCGCCCGGCGCAGAAGCGCCGCATCGCGGAGGCGGCGGGGCGCCTGGTCGGGCGCGGCAGCGTGGTCGGACTCTCCGGAGGCACCACCACGACGGAGATCGCGCGTGCGCTGGCGGTCCGGCCCGACCTCCAGGAACCGGGCCCCCGGCCGAACCTGACCGTGGTCACCAACGCGCTGAACATCGCGTACGAGCTGTCGGTGCGGCCCACCGTGAAGATCGTCCTGACCGGCGGGGTCGCGCACAGCCGTACGTTCGAACTCGTCGGCCCCTACAGCGACCTGGTGCTCGGCCAGATCACCATGGACGTCTCCTTCATCGGCGTCAACGGCGTCGACCCGCTGATGGGCGCGACGGTCCACGACGAGGCGGAGGCTCGCGTCAACCGTCTGATGGCGGAGCGCGCGGGACGCGCCGTGCTGGTCGCGGACTCCACCAAGATCGGCAACCGG
This sequence comes from Streptomyces sp. 8L, assembly GCF_020176795.1. Lineage (GTDB taxonomy): Bacteria > Actinomycetota > Actinomycetes > Streptomycetales > Streptomycetaceae > Streptomyces. The sequence goes on along the minus strand of NZ_JAIUKE010000766.1, from coordinate 785 downwards.
GCCTTCGCCACGATCGGCGGCCCCGAGGTCTTCGACACCTTCCTCACGGACGGGGAGGCCCCCGAGCGGGCCCTGCGCGACTTCGCGGAGGCCGGCTGGCACGTGGTCACCGCGACACCGGAGGGGGACGCCCGGACTCCGGCGGACGCACGGCCCGGGGAGGGCACGGGGCGCGCCGACGGCGGAGACGGCGACGGCCCGGCCCCGGGCGGACCGGGCACGGAGTCCTCCGACCCGGGCGGCGCGCGCCCGAACGGCTGACGCCTTACCGATCAGACCGGGAGGGCGCCTCGCCCGGGAGGCGTCTCAACGGGCCGCGTCCTCGTCCAGGAGCCGCCGGAGCAGCTCCGCGTCGTCGGCGGAGAGGGCGTCTGCGAAGCGGGCGAGGACCGCCGCACGGTCGGGACGCTCGTCGAGGACCGTGCTCATCCTGCGGGCGGCGAACCCCGGGTCGTCGGTGACCGGGGCGTACGCGTAGGCGCGCCCGCGCGGCACGCGCGTCAGCAGCTGCTTCGCGTACAGCCGGCTGAGGATCGTCACCACCGTGCTGTACGCGAGGCCGCCGCCGAGGCGCTCCGCGACGTCGCCCGCGGTCAGCGCGTCACCCGCGTCCAGCAGCAGTTCGAGGACCTCCGCCTCCCGCTCGCCATTGCCCCGCTTCCGGCCCCGTCCGTGTGTGCCCGCGTCCATCGGTTTGTGGTTTCCTCGTCTTGTCTTCTACATTCGTGTAGGACTTCTACGGCGGTGTAGAAGCTGTGGTGCTCTCCGAGTCTGCCACACCCCTC
>NZ_JAIUKE010000765.1 GCF_020176795.1 Streptomyces sp. 8L | reverse complement strand
GGGCCGGGCGGCGGGTACCCGTAGCCGGCCGCCGGCGGCGCGGGGGGGGGGGGGGGGGCGGCGCCGCCCATGCGATGGCCGCAGACCTCGCACCAGTCGTCGGAGCCCGACTGGTGTCCGTTGGGGCAGGTCGGCATGGCTGCGCTTCCCCCTCTCCTGATCCGGCCTCGCGGCCGCCACTCGGTGGTGCGTACGGTGTGTGCCGCCGTGGTCGCCACGGCGCTCGCGGCACGTCCCGCGAGCTGTCCCGCGGTGCTTCCCGCGGGCTACTTCTTGACCCTGACGGTCTTGGTGGAGCGCGTTTCGAGGGTCATCTCGTCCGCTTCCGCCACCTTCGCCTTCAGTCGCACAGTACCCGCCGCGGCATCGACCACGTCCACCACCTTCGAAAGCAATTTCGCCGTATCGGCGTTTCCGGACGACTCGGCCAGCTGCACGGCCCGGCCCAGTTTGGCCGTCGCGCCGTCGAGATCGCCCGATTTGCGCGCGTCGAGGCCCTGTTGGATGGCCTGCGCCAGTTCGGCCTGCCCCGTGTAGTGCGCGACCTGCGCGTTGATGGACGTCGAGGCTTCCATGTCGTCCGTCCACACCGCCCTGACCAGGCCCTGCGAGAGCACCTCGGGCGGCCCGCCGTCCGGCGCGGGAAGGACGAGCGAGACACGGGCGGCCAGCATCTCCCGGCCGACCGCGGCCTCGGGAACCTCTACACAGACGTGGTAATCGCGAGATTCGTCACCCCACGACCCGGTCGGGTAGTCGCCGGAGCGCGGACCCGCCGGCGTACGCCGGTCGGTCAGCGCCTCCACCGTCGGCGCCACCTGCTTGACGAAGCGGATCTCGGCCCCGGCCGGCGTCCACAGCCGCAGCGTCACGTCCGCGACCTCCTTGCCCATCGCGGTCTCCATCATCCGCGTGAAGTCACCGGCCAGGCCGCCCGGATCGGCCACGATGTCGGCCGTGCCGAGCAGCGCGGAGGCGATACCCGTGACCTCCCTCACCTCCCAGTCCGTGCCGACGCCCCGGGCGTCGCAGGTGAAGCGCCCGGCGCAGGCGTCGAGCGCGGCCCGCAGCTCCTCGGGCGACTCGTGCTCGTTGCGGCCGTCGGTGAGCAGGACGCCGTGCCGGATCGGCACGTCCGCCGTCGCGAGGAGCCGGTCCGCGAGCCGCAGCCAGGTGCCGACGGCGGTGCCGCCGCCCGCGCCGAGGCCGCGCAGCGCGTGCTTGGCGCGCGAGCGGGTCTCCGGGCCTGCGACGGCCAGCCCTCCGTCGGCCGGGTAGATCTCCCTGGCGGCGTGGTTGCCCGCGACGACCGCGAAGCGGACGCCGTCGCGCAGCGTGTCGACGGCGGCGGCAGTCGCCTCGCGCGCGTTGGTCATCTTGGCCGGCGGGTAGTCCATGGAGCCCGAGCAGTCCACCATGATCACCACGGCCGCGCCGGAGCCGCGGTCCGCGAGGCCGCCGCCGGTGCCGCCGCCGGTGGACGTCACCGTCACGATCGCGTTGACCTCGCGGGCGCCTTCGGCCAGGTACTCGTTCTGGTACACGTCGACTCTGAACTGCGGCACGTTCGACTTGGAGAAGTTCGCCATGGGTCGGCTCCTCGACACTCCACCGGATGGGGCGGAAACGGTTCGAAACGATTCGGACGGAAGGGGCGCGGTGGGGGAGGCGCGCGGATCGTGGCGCGTGGCCGGGGCACCACCGCTCGCGGGGACTTCGCGCGGTGGCGGTGCGGTGAGGCGGCGGTGCGGTGGTACGGGGCCGGTCCGGTGGCCGGGCCTGTCATCGGCCCTGATGTGCGGCGGCGGACACCGGAGGGTCAGGAATCGGAAAGCTGATCGGGCGTCGTCGGGGCGGAATCGGAGGGCTGAACGGGTGTCGGAGCGGAACCGGAAGGCGGGCAGGGCACAGCGGTCGAAGGGGCGGTCAGGGTGCGGTGTACGCCAATCCTGCCCCGGCGGCCGAGGGGGCGAACGGCAGGACGGCCACTGTTACGTTGTCGTGGCCCCCGCCGTCGAGCGCGAGTCCCACGAGGACCTGCGCCGCGTGCAGCGGCCGGGCCGACGCGTCCCGGGGCACGGCCTCGGCCATCTCGTCCGCGCCTTCCGCGTAGTTCCACAGCCCGTCCGTGCAGATGAGGAGGACGCCGGGCCGGTCCGGCTTGAACGAGGCGGTGTGCGGCTGAAGTTCGTACGCGTCGGCGCCGAGCCAGCCCGTGATCGCGTGCGCCCGCTCGTCCGCGTACGCCTCCGCCTCGTTCATCAGCCCGGCGGCGACCATCTGCGCGGCCCACGAGTCGTCCTCGGTCAGGCGTACGGACGGCGTCGCGCGGTCGTCGGGTACCCAGTACGCGCGGCTGTCGCCGATCCAGCCCACGACGAGCAGGCCGCCCGTGACGACGGCGCCGACGAACGTGCAGGCCGGCGCGTTCTGCCGGCGCTGCGACTCCCGCTCCCCTGCGCTGCCCGCCGTGTCCACCAGTGCGTTGACCGCCTCGGCCGCGGTCACGATCGCCTCGTGCATGGCCTGCTGCGGGTGGGTCCCGGCCGGGAGCGCCGCGCGCAGTGAGGCGCCCGCCGCGGCCGACGCCGCGGCCGACGCCTCGTCGGGCCGGGACGCGGACGACACGCCGTCGCACACCACGGCGATCACGGCGGGGGTGCCGTCGCCCGTCGCGGCCGTCGACACGGCGAAGGCGTCCTCGTTGCGGTGGTGGCGCAGGCCCCGGTCGCTGACGGCCGCGCCCGCGCCGAGGTCCCGTTCGAGGTGGTCGCGCTCGCGGGGCTGGGCGTGCCCGCAGTTCTCGCAGTACCCGTCGGCGTCGACCCGGCCGGCCCGGCACGCCACGCACAGCGTCTCGGCGTTCGACGGGGGGTCGGCGGGGGCTGCCGCGTCGGCGAGGTCGGTGACGCGCAGGTCGACGGCGGCGGCGGAGACCCGCCCCCCGGCGGCCGGCCCGTCGGGCTCGCCGGCGCGGAGCATCGGCTCCG
>NZ_JAIUKE010000764.1 GCF_020176795.1 Streptomyces sp. 8L | reverse complement strand
GCTTCCGGGTGCGGGTCTTGCTCATGGCGGTTCTCCGTCCGTTGGTGCGGGTGTGCGGGTGGGGCGGTGGAAGCGGTGGAGGGAGGCCCAGACCATGAGCAGGCCGAGGGCTCCGAGGGTGGTGAGGATGAGGAGCGGGAGGGTCACGCGGTCTGCTGGCCCTCGCCCTGCTCGCAGGCTGGGGACGCCACGCTGTCTCGCAGGTATTCCTCGATATGACGCGCGCCAGTCAGCACGGCCGGATAGTCCCGGTGATCGCGGGGCGTGCGCCGCAGTCGCGCCGCCATGTCCTCCAGCGCGCGGCGGACGGCGGCAGCCACGGCCGCGTCACGGTCAGCCTCCAGCTCGGCGACACGGGCCAGCAGCCACGGGATGTCCTCGCGGGCGTGGACCATCAGCTCCCAGTCGTCACCAGAGAAGTCGCCGATGTCGCTGCGGTGGAAGTCGTAGTCGCGCGGCTTCTCGCCTGAGCGGGCGAGACGTTCCGCTGCTACCGGTGTCAGGTCGGGGGTGCTGACGCCGGTGACGTATTCGCCGTGTCGGCAGAGCCCGTCGGAGCAGTCGCACTGCTCGTATTCGACCTTCCAAGGGGCGGGGGTCAAGTGCTCGGCTTCGGCGCGGGCCCGGATCTCCTGCTCGCGGCCGGGCGTCTGGTCGGTCATGGTTCAGCTCTCCTTGTGGGCGTGGGTGGCGATGAGGATGAGGGCGGTCCCGGCGGCTATGAACCGGAGGGCGGTGATGATCAGGTCCGGGTAGTTCACGGCTGACTCCGGTTTCTTCGGCGCGGGTTGGGCTTGGTTGCGCGGTCGTTCGGGGCGCCGATGGCTTCGCACAGGTCGGCGTAGTGCTTGTCCTGCTCGGCCCTGGTCCAGGGGCTGTGGTCGGTCTCGCCGTAGGTGCCGTCGGGGACGGCCTCGCGGAGGAGCGCGGCGTACTGGGTCTCCGTCACCGGGTGCCTGCCGGGAGGGGCGTCCAGGCGATCTCGGCCTCGAAGACTGCGAGGGCAGCGTTCTCGCGGCGCTGCTCCAGGAGCCGGTCCATGTAGCCGGTCACGTACCAGAAGTCCGGGTGGTAGATGGCGTACAGGTCGGCGCGGACGCCCATCTGGTCGGTGGTGAGGGTGCGGGCGTCGTCGTAAGCGTCGGCGCGGCCCATGTAGTACGGGTCCTGCTCGCCCGTCGTGGCAGGAGCGGTGGTCATGATGCTCATGGCATGGGGTCCGTTCTCGTCGGAAGGGGTTAGGCGGCGGTGGGGCGGAGGGTCGCGGCGGCGACCTCCGGCATGACCAGCTCGTCGGCGCAATCGAGGACGTGCACCTGGACGGGGATGCCGGGACGCCGCCCATCGGGGTCTGTGGTCGTGTGGAGGGTCCGCATCACGACGCCGTGTCCGGCGGCCTGGACGGTGATGTGGCCGCCCGTGAGGGTGAGCCAGTGGGCGAGGCTGTCCTGGTCGACGTCGAAGATGTGGATGCCGTCGTGGCGTGCCGTGTGCCGGCCGAGGGGGAGCCCGTAGGCGGTGTGCATGTACTGGGCGGCGTGTTCGCTGCGTTCGCGGGCCTGCTGGCGGGCGTAGAAGGCGGTGTCCACGGTGGTCTCCTTGGGTCTGTCACCCGGCTCGTGGGGCTCTCTCGCGTCTCTGGGGTGCCACGCGGTGCCATCCACGAGCCGGGGGTCTTCGGGTTATTCGCCGTCGAGGTAGTGGTCGTCGGTGCAGGCGGGGCACTGGGTGCGCCAGACGGTGCCGTCGAGGTAGGAGCGCACGTAGCGGGCGGCGCAGACGATGTCGCAGGTGCAGTGGCCGCAGTCGCAGCGGGCGAGTTCGCCGTCGGCGGGGAGTTGGATGCCGATGATGTGGGCGGCGTCGGCGTGGAGGTGCTGGTAGAGGGGCCAGTCGCTGGGGGTGTCGATGGCGTCGGCCTGGTCCATGAGGTCGTCGAAGGTGCTGCGCAGCTGCGGGTGCAGGGTGCGGAGGTGGACTTCGGCGGGAAGTTTTTGGGTGTGCGGAACCAGGGCGATGACCATGGGTTTCTCCAGCGGCAGGTACTCCAACCGGCCCTGAGGGGCGGGTTGTTGTCGGCTACGCCAGACTACCGGTTAAGCATTGTCGGCGCAATGCTTAAGGAGGTGTGGGCATGAGAAAGCCCCCGACCAGTCCTCGGTCGGGGGCTACGCAGCAGGCCACAGGCGCCTTGGCGCCTTCGGCGGTTCAGTTCAGTCGGTCCTGGCCGTCCACCCAGTCCCGGTGCAGCTCCAGCACCGAACTGAACGACGCACCCCGCGTCCGCCCGCTACCGCCCTCCCGGCGTAGCTCCGTCCTGACGCCCCGTCTCGTCAAGAGCCGGCCCAGGGTTCTCTTCGACATGGGATGTCCGGTCTCCTTCAGCAGCGCCACGCAGGCGTCCAGTGAGGCCCAGTCGTCGTCGGCATACGCCATATACGTCTCGATGGCCACAGGCCACCTCCCGGTGATCGACAGACCGACGGTTCGCAGCCCCCAGCGGTCGATGCGGGTGGGCCAGATGGCCCGGGTGTTGATGCGGTGATGAAAGTGATCCGTTGATTGTGCCCGTTAGACCCGTCAGCGGGTCAGGAGGTTGCCCTGTGGCATGACCGCTTCTCCTGGATGTGGTGGACGGCGATCTGCTCGAGAGTCCAGAGGCGCGAGGCGCCGAACCGGTCCGTGCAGTGAGCGTTGAAGCACATCGCCCTGCGGGCCGATGACCGCCATTGGAGGCCGAAGCAGCGGCAGGCGGGGCAGCGGTGGCGGCGGATGAGGGTTTTGATGTCGCCCTCGGGTATCGCGTGCTCGAGCATCTGCCGGTAGATGACCGTGTCGCGGTGCAGGCGTCGGGCCTCGTTGGTAATGGGCAGGTTCTCCCACCAGCCGTACAAGTCGGCCGGGTTGGCGGGCTGCGCCGGGACGGTGGCGCCGGCGAGGCGGGCAGCAGCAGCGTCGGCCTGGGCGTGCTGCGTGAGTTCCGCGGCAGTCGCTTCGAGGTGGGCGAGGATGCCGAGGTTGACCGGGGTGGGGGCGATGGTGGCCCGTGCAGTGCGGAGGGG
>NZ_JAIUKE010000763.1 GCF_020176795.1 Streptomyces sp. 8L | reverse complement strand
GTTCGAAAGCCGTTGCGGCGTCGCGCAGTTCACGGCGGGTGTTGGCCGCTGACGTCTTGGCGAGGGCATCCAGCACCTCGCCGGCCGCCGCGATGTCGGCGGCGGCGAGTGCGTCCTCGCCGTGGCCCAGGTGCGGCTGGCTGGGTCGACCTGCCACGCGGCAGCCGAGGTCACATCCGCCCGGCACGCGACAGCCGGTGTCTCACCCATTGGCGTCGCCCCCGGCGCGCGCCCCGTTCCCGCCTCTGGGAGCGTGTTCACCGTGGATGGAGGTGCCTGATTGCCGGGTGGTCGGGGCGAGGTCGGCGTAGGAGGCCAGATGGGCGGCGGTGGGAAAGCTGCTGCCGTCGCCGATAGTGGCCAGGAGGATGGCGGCGGTCCTGACGCCGATGCCGGGCATCGAGGTCAGGACCTGGGAAAGAGGGTGGGCCTCCAGCAGGGCCTCGATCTGGATCTCCAGGGCCCGTCGTTGTTCGTGGACAGCGGTCAGCGACTTCGCCAACGACGGCACGATCACGTCCAACGTGCCGGTGCCGGGAACGATGACGGTCTGCTCGTCGAGGGCGTCGAAGATGTCGTCGACCAGCCGCTGAGCCATGCGCGGGGCCCTGGGGCGCACGAGTTCGACGAGCCGACGGCGGCCCGCTTTGCGCAGGGCGGCCGGTGAGCCGTGGCGCTCCAGGAGCCAGGTTGTGGCCTTGTGGTCCAGGCGGGGGCCCAGGACGCGTTCGAGGCTGGGGTGGAACTGGGTGAGCAGGCCGCGGATGCGGTTGGAGGTGCGCGTGGCCTCGGCGGCGAGGTCCTGGTCGAATCCGGTGAGCATGGTCAGCTCCGCGGTGATCTCGTCGCCGAGTTCCAGCGAGCGCAAGGTGTGGGGCATCGTGCGGGCGGCATCCGCGATCACAGCGGCGTCTTTCGCGTCGGTCTTGGCCTCGCCGGGGTAGAGGTCGGCGATCCGCCGCATGGCCAAGCCGGGCAGGTAGGCGATCTGACAGCCGGCGTCGCGGGCGACGGTGAGGGGAAGGGCGCCGATGGAGGCCGGCTGGTCCACGATCACCAGCACGGTCTTGAACTTCGCCGTGAGCTTGTCGAAGACCGCCCTCAGTTTCGGTTCGCTGTTGGGCAGCTGCTTGTCGAAGACGGTCTTGCCGCTGGGTGTGAGGCCGTGTCCGTGATGTGTGCTCTTGCCGACGTCCAGGCCGAAGAAGACGCCCACCTGACCGATCTCGATCACCGTGCCCCCACCAGGTTCGATCCCGTGCCGGCCCGGGCTTCGGTGCCGTTCACGCGCATCCACGTTATGCAGACCTACCGCCCGCAGGTGGCCGGGCATTGCGCCCGGCCGGGCGGTGGTCGGGCCTCTGATCAGCGTCTCCGACGGCACCTGCCGGACCCGGCGACACCACCCCCCAGGTCATCCCATCGACAGGGGGCAACAGTCATACCGGGCCCGGAGGCCAGCGGCCCTCTTGCAGGACCGCCAAAAAGATAACGGGGGCACGCGGTAGATGCTGGTTTCTCCGGTCCGCTGAATCAGGCGGAGCGCAGTGAGCCGCGCGAGGGCCTCATAGACGGTTGAGACGGAGATTCCGCTCGCACCGTGGCCCCGGAGCGGGGAGCCGGTCCGGGGCCGGGGGTCCGGGCGGCCGACCGCATCTGCGCCGTGTCGCCCCGTTCCGGTCGCTACGCCTTGAGCAACCGGATGACGTTCAGGGCCACGTCGATCTCCTCGGGGAAGTTGACGATCCCCGCCGACAGCCTGACATGGGGGACCCCGTAGGGGGTGCTGTTAGCGATGACCCGGTTTTCGCGGAGGATTCGTGCCACGTCCTGCGGTGAGTGGCCGTCCACGTCGAAGGTGACGATGCCAGCGGACAGTTCCGGGGCGAGCGGCGTGTGCAGCGTCACGTGGTCCATGGCGGCCAGGCCTTCCTTGATCTGACCGTTCAGCTCCGCGATGCGGTCCTGGATGCGCTTGCGCCCGATCTGCCGGACGAAGCGGAACGCCTCGGCGGCGGCCCACTGGTGCTCGTAGGAGAAGAACCCGCCCGGGCTGACCCACGAGGCCTGGGTGGGGCCGGTGGGCCGGCGGTCCTGCCGCCACGCCGCGGAGGTCTCCGCGCTCATCAGGGAGGGGATCGTCGGCTGGATGAGCGCCCAGTTCTCCGGCGTCGCCCACATGATCCCGGTGCCGCGCGGTCCCAGGATCCACTTGTGGGTGCCTGCGGAGAAGAAGTCGCAGCCCATCTGTGCGACGTCCTCGTCCGCGACGCCGAACCCGTGGACGCCGTCCACCACCAGCAGGATGCGGTCGTCCTCGTCGCGGTTCCGGTTCAGTTCGGCGATGGTGTCGGCGACACTGGCGATCGGCAGGCGCACGCCGGTGTTGGAGTGCACCCAGGCGACACCGAACACGCGGGTCTCTGGGCGCACGGCGGCGCGCAGCCGGTCGAGGGCCTCGTCGGGGGAGAAGTCGAACGACGAGTCGTAGAGCGATACCGAGCGCATGGTGGCGCCCCATTTGTCGGTGGCCAGGCGGATCGCCTCGTGGTGCGGGTAGAACTCGTGGGTGGTGGTCAGAACCTCCTGGCCCGGCTTCAGTCGCAGGCCGTTGTAGGTGAGGGCCAGTCCCATGGTGGTGCTGGTGGTGAGGGCGATCTCGTCGGCGTGACCGCCGACGTACTCGGCCGCCTCGGCGCACACATTCCGCCACAGCTTGTCCTCTTCGCGGGCGAACATGTTGTCGTCGAGGAAGCTGTGCGGGTTCTCGTCGAAGGCGCGCCGGTAGTTCGTGATGGCGTCGCGGACGGGCGTCGGGTTGGAGGCGAGGTAGAAGTTGGAGAGGTGCACGAGGTCGGGCGACAGGAGGAACTGGGCCCGCACGGAGTTCCAGTCGCCCGGGTCGTAGGGCTGGGTGGCGGCATCCGGCGTGACGGGCGGCCGACTCGTGAAGGGGGAGTCGACGAGGCTTGCCGGGTTCGTCAGGGACACGATCACTCCTTGGAAGGGTGGTGGAGCTGCATCGGTACAGGCGCCGGACCACGGCCCGGGCCCGCGGTCCGGCGCCCCCCCCCC
>NZ_JAIUKE010000762.1 GCF_020176795.1 Streptomyces sp. 8L | reverse complement strand
AGTTGGTGGACCAGGCCATGGCGCCGCGGATGCCGGGCCAGGTCGTCGGGGGCTTGAACGAGCCGCAGTTGGTGCCCTTGGCCAGGCAGTCCAGCGCGTTGTCGACCACCGAGGGCGAGACGTAGCCGCTGCCCGCGCCGCTCGCCGACGCCGGCACGCCGATGCCGACCTGCGAGGGCGAAAGACCGCCCTGGAGCTGGATGCAGGCGAGCGCCGTCATGAAGTCGACGGAGCCCTGCGAGTAGACCTTGCCGTCGCAGCCCAGCATCGAACCACTGTTGTAGTACTGGGTGTTGACGACGGTGAGGATGTCCTTCACCGCGAGCGCGAGCTTGAAGTACTCGGTGCCCGTGGACTGCATGTCCAGCGTCTGGGGCGCCATCGTCAGGACAAATCCCGATCCGGCCTTCGAGGCCAGCTGGTGCAGCGCCTGGCCCATGTAGGTGGAGTTGACGCCGTTCTCCAGGTCGATGTCGATCCCGTTGAAGCCGTACTGCTGCATCAGCGCGTACGCGGAGTTCGCGAACTCGGTCGCGGACGCCGCGCTGTTGACGGAGACGGTGCCGTTCTGGCCGCCCACCGACAGGATCACGGACTTGCCCGCGGCCTGCTTCGCCGCGATGTCCGCCTTGAAGTCGGCGGCGGAGGCGTAGCCGACCGCCGGGTCCAGGGTGAAGGCGAGCCGGCCCGGCGTGCTGGTGGCGTCCGCGAAGGCCACCGCGATGATGTCGTAGTTCGACGGGACGTCCCGCAGCTTCTGCACCGCCGCGCCGTTGGCGAAGTCCTGCCAATAGCCCGTGACCGCGTGCTTCGGCACGGTGCCGCCGCCGGGCGGTGTGGTGCCGCCGCCCGCGGTCGTGGTGACGCTCACGGCCGCCGACTTCGCCGACTCGCCCGCCGAGTTGGTCGCGCTGACCTGGAACCGGTACGTGGTGTTCGCGGCCAGCCCGGAGACCGTGGCGGACGTCCCCGACGTCGACTGGACCTTCGTACCGCCCTGGTAGACGTTGTAGCCGGTGGCGCCGGACGCGGCGGACCAGCTCAGGTTCACGGAGGAGGCGGTGGCGCCGCTCGCGGCGAGCCCGCCGGGTGTGGCGGGCGCCTGCGGGCCGGGGTCGCCGCCCCCGCCGCCGTCGGGGCCGACGAGGGTGAGGTCGTCCGCCACGTACGCGGACTGCCCGTACCAGCCGTGCGTGTAGACGCTGACGGACGTTGTGGACGGACCCGTCGTGAACGTCGTCTTCAGCTGGGTCCAGCCGGAGCTCCCCGGCGTCCAGGTCTGCGGGTCGGTCGTGCCGGTGCCGGTGGCGCCCAGGTAGGTGTACCCGCCCTGGACCCAGGCGCTCAGCGTGTACGAGGAGTTGGGCGCGACGGCGACGCTCTGCGCGCACTGCGCGAAGTCCTGCCCGGCGGGCGTGCCCCGGAGCGCCGCGGTGCCGCCGTGCACGGGGGAGGAGACCACGGCGGTGGTCCCGGCCGCGCAGGTCCAGTTCGCGAGCCCGGACTCGTAGCCGCCGTTCTTGAGGACGTCGATGTCGGCGGCGTGCGCCGTGCCGGCGAGCCCCGCGAGGCTCAGCGCGCCGGCCGCGCGGGCGGCGACGGCGCCGCCCGCGGTTCTGCGGAGCCAGGATCTGTGTCTGGTGCGTTCCACTTGCTGCCTCCGGACGGGGTGGGATGGAGGTGCGGAAAGGGAAACGGTGGCCACCGCTTGACCGGTAAAAATGGTCCAGACCAATGGACTTGTCAAGATGTCCCGGCACATTCCACAGAAAGCCGGGCCCGCACGCGCGGGCGGTCCGGGCGGCAAGAGGGCAACGAAAACGCCGCCCGCGACGGCGGACGGCGTTTCGGGCGGGCCCTGCCTCAGTGGCCCGGGTCGGTCGGAGAGTCAGAGAGCGTGCACGTGCGCGCCCACCGAGCTCGACCAGGCGTTGCCCGCGGAGGCGTCCCAGTTGGTGGACCAGGCCATGGCGCCGCGGATGCCGGGCCAGGTCGTCGGGGGCTTGAACGAGCCGCAGTTGGTGCCCTTCGCCAGGCAGTCCAGCGCGTCGTTGACGACCGACGGGTCCACGTAGCCGCTGCCGGCCGCGCTCGACGACGCCGGTACGCCGATGCCGACCTGCGACGGGTCGAGGCCGCCCTGGAGCTGGATGCAGGCGAGCGCCGTGATGAAGTCGACGGTGCCCTGCGAGTAGACCTTGCCGTCGCAACCCAGCATCGAACCACTGTTGTAGTACTGCATGTTGACGACCGTGAGGATGTCCTTCACGGCCAGTGCCGTCTTGAAGTACTCGGCGGACGTCGACTGCATGTCGATGGTCTGGGGCGCCATCGTCAGGACGAACCCCGACCCGGCCTTCGAGGCCAGCTGGTGCAGCGCCTGCGCCATGTACGTCGAGTTGAGCCCGTTCTCCAGGTCGATGTCGATGCCGTTGAAGCCGTACTGCTGCATCAGCGCGTACGCGGAGTCGGCGAACGCGGAGGCGGACGCGGCGTCGTTGACGGAGACGGTGCCGTTCTGGCCGCCGACGGACAGCACCACGGACTTGCCCTTGGCCTGCTCGGCTGCGATGTCCGCCTTGAACTGGTCGTCGGAGCTGTAGCCCACCGCGGGGTCCAGGCTGAACGAGATCTGCCCCGGTGTGGTCGTGGCGTTCGCGAACGCGACCGCGATGATGTCGTACTGGTCGGGCACGTCCGTGAGCTTCTGGACCTTCGCGCCGTTGTCGAAGTCCTGCCAGTAGCCGGTGACGGCGTGGGCGGGGACCGCGGCTGCGGAGGCGGCCGGAGCGGCGGCGGTGGGGGCCGCGGGCGCCGCCTGCGCGGCTGCGGGGAGGGCGAACGCCGTCGCGGCTGCGACCAGTGAGGCCACCGCGAGGGCGGCCTTGCGCGGAATCGGGGTGAGGTGCACTGCATGGCCTCCGTGGGGGGAGAGCGGACAGAGTGTGTGGGGGGAAGGCTGTTGCGAACTGGTCCAGACCATTCCGCCCCGACCCTCGCGATGTCAAGACTCCGTACGCGAAAGGAAAGACGGAACGCACGGAGCGAGGGCGTCGGGGTGTGGGTGTTGGGGGTGTGG
>NZ_JAIUKE010000761.1 GCF_020176795.1 Streptomyces sp. 8L | reverse complement strand
CGCGGGCACCGCCGCCGACCGGTGGCCCGGCGCCTCGTCCGCCGGTTCGAGCGCGGGGACGTGCCCGGGCCGGTGTGCCGTCACGGGCGGTGTCGCGGGGGTCCCGCCGCCGGCCCGGCGTTCCAGGACGGACGAGACGACGGCGAGCGCCAGAGCGGACACCGCGAGGCCGGCTCCGACCCAGTTCGGCGCGGTGTAGCCGGCGCCCGCCGCGATGACGAGGCCGCCGAGCCAGGCCGCCAGCGCGTTGCCCGCGTTGAAGGCTCCGATGTTGACGGCGGACGCCAGCGTGGGCGCCCCGTGGGCATGGTCGAGGACGCGCTTCTGGAGCGGCGGCACGGTCGCGAAGCCGAGCGCGCCGATCAGGAACACGGCCACGGCCGCGGCGGTCTTGTCGTGCGCGCCCAGTGTGAACAGGGCGAGGACCACGGCGAGTCCGCCGAGCGCGGTGAAGAGCATCGGCATCAGCCTCCGGTCCGCGAACCGGCCGCCCAGCAGGTTGCCGACGACCATGCCGAGCCCGAACAGCACCAGCAGCCAGGTGACGGACGACTCGGCGTACCCGGCGACATGCGTCATCATCGGCGCGATGTAGGTGACGGCCGCGAAGACCCCGCCGAACCCGAGGACGGTCATCGCCATGGCCAGCAGCACCTGGACGTTCTTGAACACCGCGACCTCGTGCCGCAGCCGCACCCCCTCGGGCCGCGGCAGATCGGGCACGAGCCTCGCGATCCCCGCGAGACCGAGGACCCCGAGCGCGGCGATGATCAGGAACGTGACGCGCCAGCTGGTGTGCTGTCCCACCAGGGTGCCGAGCGGTACGCCGACGACGTTGGCGACGGTGAGGCCGGTGAACATCATGGAGATGGCGCCGGCCTTCTTGTCGGGCGCCACCAGCTCGGCGGCGACCACGGACCCGATGCCGAAGAACGCGCCGTGCGCGAGGGACGCCACGACCCGGCCGATCAGCATGACACCGAAGGCGGGCGCGAGCGCCGACAGCACGTTCCCCACGATGAACAGGACCATCAGGAGCGTGAGCGCCTGCCGGCGCGAGACCTTGGTGCCGACCACCGTCATCAGCGGCGCACCCAGCATCACACCGAGGGCGTACCCGGTCACGAGGAAGCCGGCCGTCGGCACGGACACACCGAAATCGCCCGCGATGTCCGGCAGCAGGCCCATCACGACGAACTCGGTGGTGCCGATCCCGAAGGCCCCGACGGCGAGGGCCAGGAGCGCGAGTGGCATTGAGGGACGAACCTTTCTCCAGCGTGGGCACCTTACGTGCGTTGACAATAATTGCAGACGCTGGCTAATGCAAGCGCGGCATAGTGGCGCGCAACGCTCATGCGCGCTCGCGGGCGGCGGGGCAGCTGATCCGCGGGGTCCTGGCTGATCCGCGGGGTCCTGGAGGCCCCCCGGCGCCGGCGGGACGCTTTCGCCACGACCGCCACGACCGCCACGACGGGCGCGGCGGGCACGGCGGGCGGGAAATCCAGTGGTCCGGCCTCGTCCCGCGGGCTAGGGTCATGCCGTGTCAGGGACGGCCGGTCCAGCCGGTCGTCCGAGTCGTCCGGTCGTCCGGTCGGCTGTCCGATGCGTCGAGGTGAGTGAGGGGGTGTGACCGATGACTGTCGCCGCGATGGGCGCTGCCCGCCATCAGGTCGTGTTCACTCCCGTGGTTTCCGGCTGAGCGTTCTGCCCCGGAGCCCTCCTCGAAGGATTCCTCCTTGTCATCGCTGCCTTCTCCGTCCTCCCCCTCCCCGCTGCCTCACTCCTCCGCTGCTGCCGGTTCCGCCGGTTCTGCCGGTTCGCCCAGCACCACCGGTCCTTCTTCCGGATTCCCCGGCTCGGCCGCCCTCGTTCCCTACGGGTGGGACCCGTACTGGTCCGACGCGTTCGCGCCGTACGCGGCCCAGGGGCTCGTCCCCGGGCGGGTCGTGCGGGTCGACCGCGGGCTGTGCGATCTGGTCACCGAGGCCGGTGCGGTCCGTGCCGACACCGAGTTCGTGACGCCCCGTGATCCGACGCGGGTGGTGTGCACGGGCGACTGGGTGGCCGTCGACGCCGTCGGCGACCCGCGGTTCGTGCGCCATGTGCTGCCCCGCAGAACCGCGTTCGTACGCTCGACGTCGTCCAAGCGCTCCGAGGGCCAGGTGCTCGCGACCAACATGGACTCCGTCCTCATCTGCGTCTCCCTCGCCGACGAGCTCGACCTCGGGCGGCTGGAGAGGTTCCTCGCCCTCGCGTTGTCCACCGCCGGCGCACCGCCGTCCGGCGCGCCGCTGCCCCGGGCGGGCGGGGCGCGGCCCGTCCTCGTCCTGACCAAGGCGGACCTGGTCACCGATCCCGTCGTCCTCGCACACCTCGTCCAGGACGTCGAGGCCACGGCGCCCGGTGTACCGGTGCTGGCCGTCAGCGCGGCGGCCCTGACCGGCGTCGACGAACTGTCCGCACGGGTCGGCGGCGGTACGTCGGTCCTGCTCGGAACCTCCGGCGCGGGCAAGTCCACCCTCGTGAACGCCCTGACCGGCACCCGTGCGATGGAGGTTGGGGCCATCCGGGACGTCGACGGGAAGGGCCGCCACACCACCACGACCCGCAACCTCGTCCCGCTGCCCGGCGGTGGCGTCGTCATCGACACGCCCGGTCTGCGCGGCGTCGGCCTGTGGGACGCGGACACCGGTGTGGAGCAGGTCTTCTCGGAGATCGAGGAACTGGCGCGGGAGTGCAGGTTCCAGGACTGCGCCCACGACGTGGAGCCCGGCTGCGCCGTGCTCGCCGCGCTGGAGGACGGAACGCTCCCACCGCGCAGGCTGGAGAGCTACCGCAAGCTCCAGCGGGAGAACCGGCGCATCGTGGCCAAGAGCGACGCGCGGACGCGGGCCCAACTGCGCAGGGAGTGGAAGGCGAGGGGTGCCAGGGGCAGGGCGGACGCCGAGGCCAAGCGCGGCCGCCGCAACCGCTAGGCGGCCGTGCGCTCGTATCGCGGAAGGGCGCCGGTGCCGCGATGTGCAGGCGCCGCCGCGGCGCGGGAAGCGGTAGGGGCGGACGGCGAAGGCGGGCGGCGAAGGCGGG
>NZ_JAIUKE010000760.1 GCF_020176795.1 Streptomyces sp. 8L | reverse complement strand
CCCCCGTTCCCTGCCCCGGCCGCCGGCTGTGGGCGCCCCCACCGGGCGGCCCGTGGCCGCGCGTGCCGTGTCGGGTCTCCTGCTGGCCGCCGCGTCGACGGCCTTCGCCCTCTGGGGCTGCGCGAACGACGCGATCTGCGGCGGCGGCGAGTACCCCGTGCTGAACGTGGGGTCCACGGGCAGTGCGTGCGTCTCCGACGGCCACGAACCGCCCAGGGGTTACACCCGCTACCCCGAGGGCAAGGTGCCGCGGCACGTGGACGACCGGTGGGACGTCTACTGGCGGAGCCACACGGTCGACAGCGGCGGAAAGATCGTCAAGGCGCCGAAGGGCTGAGCCGCGGGCCCGGGCACCACCGGTTCCGTTCCTCCCGTACGACCGTTGGCCCCGGCCCCCGGCTCGCTGCGCCCGGTCTACGGCGGCCCCGAGCCGTTCAGCCAGAAGGCTCCGTAGAGCGCGGACGCGAGGACGAGTGCCAGCGAGAGGGCCGCGGCCGTCCGCCTGCCGCACCTCGCCAGCAGGGCCGCCAGCGGCACGAGCACCGTGAACGCGGGCATCAGGAGCCGCGGTTTGGAGCCGAAGTACCCGGAGGAGCACAGGGCGAGCAGCAGGACGATCCCCGCGTACGCCTGGACGGCGGGCGGGTACCTCCGCCGGAAGCCGAGGGCGTAGGCGTGGAGCAGCAGCCCGACGCCCGCCACGAGTGCGAGGCCCGCGAGGACCTCGGGGCCGTGCATGAGCGATCCGACGAAGGCGGCGAAGGCGAGCCCGCCGTCGAACCCGTTGCCCCACCGGCCCTGTACGCCGAGGTAGCCGAAGGGGCCGCCCGTCCGCGCGCCGACCCACAGCACGTAGGCGCAGGCGCCCGAGGGCGCGAGGAGGACGCCCAGTACGGCACCGGCCCCGAGCCCCTCGCGCCGCGCCTTCGCGATGGCCGCCACCAGGACGGCGGCGGCGACGGCGAGCCCTATCGGGCGGGTCAGTCCCGCGCACGCCGCCAGGGCCCCGGCGAGCACCCACCGCTCCTTGAGCGTCCCGTACAGCGCCCACGCGGCGAGCGCGGTGAACAGCGACTCGCTGTACGCCATCGACTGGACGATGCCCACCGGCAGCGCCGCCCACAGGACCACGGAGAAGAAGGCGACGCGCGGGCCGCCGAAGACGTGGACCGTGGCGAAGATGCCGCCCGCCGCCGCGAGCGACGCCGCCGCGCTGACGGCCAGCCCCGCGTCGCCGTGGCCGAGTCCCGTGAGCTCGGAGACGCCCCCTTCGAGCCAGGGCAGGAGCGGGAAGAACGCCATGTCGGAGAGCGTCCTGCCGTCCGGGGCCGCGAGCGTGTAGCCGTAGCCGTGCTCGACGACGCGCACGTACCACAGCGAGTCCCAGCGTGCGGACAGCAGCGTGTGCGCGCTCTTGCCGTCGGCGGCCGACCAGATCGCCAGCACCAGGACCCCGAGGCCCCGCACGCCCGCGTAGCACAGGACGCCGGCCAGCAGCCCCCTGGCCGGGAGCACGGTGGCCGCGCCCTGCGCGGGCGGCACGAGGAGAGCCGCCGCCGGGTCCCGCGGCGCGGCGGCCGGCGGGCCCCGTCTGCCGGACTCCGCGCTCTCGCCGTCCGCACGCTCGCCGTCCGCGCGGTCGCCGTCCGTGCTCTCGCCCTCAGGGGCCGCTCCGGGCAGCATCCTCGACCGTTTTCCCTCTCCGCTCACCGCCGGCGACGGCGGGGCCGCGCCTGACCGCCCACCCCTGGAACCCCGCCGCGGTCACCCTACGCGGCCCCTCACCCGGAGGCGGGGACTCCGCGGAAACCCGGGTGACGGGCGGGTTCGCCGGTCGTTCGCCGACGGCTCGTCAATTGTTCTCGACCACTGGCCGGTTGTTCGTTCCCAGCCGCTCGTCGGTTGTCCTCAGCCGCTCGTCGGGGGCTCTCAGCCGCCCGCCGGTCGTTCCTCAGCCGCCCTCGGATGCTCGCAGCCGCCCGTCGGCCGTTCCTCAGCCGCCCTCGGATGCTCTCAGCCGCCCGTCGGTCGTTCCTCAGTTGCCGAGCGTCTTGAACTGGGTGCGGATGGCCCCGATGCTCGCTCCGATCACCAGGGCGATCGCGACGGCGTCCACCGCCGTGACCGCCTGGCCGAGGATGAGGAACCCCGCCGTCGCCGCGATGGCGGGTTCGAGGCTCATCAGGATGGCGAACGTGGCGGCCGGCAGGCGCCGCAGAGCCAGCAGTTCGAAGGTGTACGGCAGGACGGACGAGAGCACGGCGACGCCGAGGGCGAGTCCGACCGTGGACGGGGCGAGCATCCTCGGCCCGCTGTCCACGATGCCGAACGGCAGCGCCAGCAGCGCCCCGACGCCCATCGCGAGGGCGAGCCCGTCGGCCTGCGGGAAGCGGCGGCCCGTGCGGGCGCTGAAGAGGATGTACGTGGCCCACATGACGGCCGCGGCGAGCCCGAAGGCGACGCCGACGGGGTCGAGCCGCCCGATGCCGCCACCCGCGAGGCCGCTGAGCAGGAAGACACCGCCGAGGGCGCACGCGGCCCACAGCAGGTTGACGAGCCGCCGGGACGCGATCACGGAGAGCGAGAGGGGACCGAGGACCTCCAGCGTCACACCGGCGCCGAGGGGGATGCGGTGAACGGCCTCGTAGAAGAAGCTGTTCATCGCGGCCAGCACCGCGCCGAAGACGAGGACGGTGGTCCAGTCGGCCCGCGAGTGGCCGCGCAGCGCGGGCCGGCAGGCGACGAGCAGGACGGCGGCGGCGAGTACCAGCCGCAGCGCGACGATGCCGAGCACGCCGGCGCGCGGCATCAGGGACACCGCGACCGCACCGCCGAACTGCACGGACACGCAGCCCGACAGCACCAGACCGAGCGCCCCGTAGGACCGCCCGGGCGCCCCGCCGCCCGGCCCTCCGGCCCCCTGGGGGACGGCCGCTGCCGCGCCGGCCGCCACAGGCGTGGCCGACGACGAACCCGAACTCACCGCAACCTCCGAACGCAGTACATGTCGCGGCGCATCTCGCAGTACACCGCAGTGGACACGAAGTCCAATGTACTGGGCAGGCGCAACCCCCCACATCCGGGCGAACCCAGCCAC
>NZ_JAIUKE010000759.1 GCF_020176795.1 Streptomyces sp. 8L | reverse complement strand
GGTCTGACCTCTGGGCTGGGCCCCTTTGTCGTACCCCGATCCGGCTTAAGCATTGTGCATGCAATGCTTAACGGGTAGTCTGGTGGAACCAACCCCCCCCCCGCCGAAAGGCACCCCGCCCATGTGCGACTGCGGACGCTGCTGCCCCAACTGCGGACCCCACGACGCCACCTGCGCCAGCCAGATCGATGACGGCCAGGACTACGACCCCACCGACGACTACGAACTCTAAGGAGCACCCCATGGCCGTCGACGTCGACTTCCACCGCGTCATCGTCTGCGCCCCCATCACCTACATCCCTACCGGCCGACTCACCGGCGTCACCGTGATCGCCCCACCCGACGGCAGCTTCGACCCGACCGCTATCCGCGTCACCCGCGTCCAGGACATCCGTCCCGGTGACCTCGCCCTCGGCACGATCCAGCACCACTACGGCCCCCGGCTCGAGCCCCTCGACCACGCCCAGTGGGTGTCCTACTTCTCGAGCGTCCCGAAGCCGCAGAAGGGTGGTGCCCGGCCGTGGAATCCCTCGCATTGCGACCAGTGCCTCCACGAGGGCGAGATCTGGGGGATCAGCCGCGATGCCGGCTGGATCAGCGTTGATGGCTGCACTCTCTACCGGCCCGACGCACTGCTACTCGTCATCCCGCGTGAACTTTGCCCGGCCGTCAACGACGACATCTTCTGAGGAGAGCCATGAATGACCCGACGTCTAACCGTGAGCGGGAGATCAGGGCCCGCGTCGACGCTGCCACGCCCGGCCCGTGGGGGACTGTCAGGGACCTGACCGGCACGTACACGATCCAGCATGGGACACGTCGCCAGCTGGAGGAGGGGTTCGCTTCGGACGGGAGGGTGGCTGTCCTGACCGGGTACGAGGAGACTGCGTACGCGAACGGTTCGTTTATTGCTCGTGCCCGCCAGGACATGACATGGCTGCTCGATCGAGTTGCGAACCTTCGCACTGAGCTGGAGCGTCGCGCGTCAATGTTGCGTGAGAGTCGCGAAGTCGTCAGTAGGTTGCGTGACGAGCGCGATGCCTATACGGCTGCCGCCGTCCGCTGCGCGTTGGAGGACGCCGCCGACGATCTGGTCGCTGTCGACCCGGTCGAGTGGGCGCTGGCTGGCCAGCACGCCGGACACGATGCGGCAAACCGTGTTCGCACCCGTGCTGCCGTCGTGGCGCCCCCGGCTGCCGATGACTCCGACGAGGCCACTGCCGAGCACCACACGGTCGACGGCACGCGCTACCTCTGCCATCGCGACGATCACTACTGCCCGGCCCGCAAGTGCGGATGGAACCCGACAACCGCCACACCGGACTGCGACTTCGACCCGGACTGCCCGGTGCACGGGCGCTGGGCCCGTGAGCAGGGCACCCCCACCCAGAGCGAGGAGACAACCCGATGACCAGCACCACCTGGGCAGGCCCCCAGGGAGACCAGTGGGACAAGCTCGACAGTGACCTCAACGCGTGGGCCGCCACGATCGACTGGGCCGCCTACCAGCAGGCGGAGGAGCAGTACCTCCAGTGGGCGTACAAGGCCCTCGCCGCCGTCACCGCCTACGCCTGTGAGCTCTCCGACGAGGAACTCCAAGCGCTGGAGGCGGACCGGCGAGCACATGCCGACGTGTACCCCGCGGGGAAGAGGCGGACCTGGAGCCCGCGGTACTCGGCAGCGAAGCTGGTCGAGCACCGTTCTGAGCGGATCATGCGGGCCACGCAGGCGAACATGACCCAGCTGCGGTCGTTCGGTATCGCCGCGCGCGACGCGGGTCTTGCGGTTGTCGCGCAGGGCCTGATCCGGGATGCGGCGGTGGTCGAGTATCTGGCGGGTCCGTGGCTGCGGAGGGGGCATGTGTTCCCGCAGCATGTGCGGGTGTCGTGGGACGACTTCCCGGCTGGCGTGCAGGGCGGTACCGAGTGACCCCCGCCGGGGAGGGCCCGTCACCCACCAGTGACGGGCCCG
Organism: Streptomyces sp. 8L; assembly: GCF_020176795.1. Classification (GTDB taxonomy): domain Bacteria; phylum Actinomycetota; class Actinomycetes; order Streptomycetales; family Streptomycetaceae; genus Streptomyces. The sequence goes on along the minus strand of NZ_JAIUKE010000759.1, from coordinate 1,130 downwards.
ACCTCTCAGACCGGCAACGCGCCATCCTCTGGCATCGCGCGCAAGGCCTCACCGGACCCCAAATAGCCCGCACCGAGCACATTTCCGTCAGCACCCTCGCCTACCACGAACAAGTCATCACCCTCAGGCTCGGCGCCCGCAACATCACCCATGCCGTCCATCTGGCCACCAGCCAACGCCTCTTCACGAGCACTCCACAGTCAAGCAGCGACAGTGACCACCTGGGTGACCTCGGAGTCCGCATCCGCATCGAACGCGATTCCCGAGGATGGACCAGCCTCGATCTCGCCCAGCGGTCCGGGCTCGGGGAGAGCACCGTCAAGTACATCGAGGGCGGCCGTTCCAATGTGTACGTGACATCGCTGCGCCGCATCGCGGACGCCCTCGGCACATCGGTCGGACAACTATTGTCTGATGAGTGGAGGCCGCCCGCTCCACAGCGTGAGGTGCTGGTGTTGAGCGATCGGCAGGCCCAGGCGCTGTGGCTGACTCTCGTTGAGGGGATGACGTTGCAGCAGGCAGCGACTGTCGCTCATGCGTCGCGGGAAGTTATGGGCTCCCGTCTGACGCATGCCTACAGGGCACTGGGTGTGGGGCATCTGCCGCAGGCGGAGCGAAGAGTGGAGGCGCTGCGGGTGGCCGGCGAGCATGGCTTGATACCCGGCAATCCCTACGTGGCGTGACTATCGATTCGGACATCTTCGACACGTCCACCGGCCGGAGAATCATGCACCCGGCCGGTTCGTAACTCAAAGCAACAAGAAGGGATCATTGTGAAGGCTGCACGATTCGCCGCGGCGTACGCTGTCCTGACGGCCGCGCACGAGGTCGGCGACTACTGGTCCCAGCAGGACCGAGACGCCGTCGCCAAGGGCCGTCCCGGGAACGAGGGGCGAGCCGCCTGTGCACGGCACGTCGCCTCATACACGGCGACTCAGGGCTTGGCGCTCCTCGCCGCCGACCGGACGCTGCACCTCGGGATCGACTGGCGGCGTGCCGTAGTCGGCCTGGCCGTGTCCGCGGCTACGCACTATGTCATCGACCGGTCTGCTTATCTAGGGTGAGTGATTCCCTTCAGGTACGTGAGGCAAGTAGGGTGGATCTCTACTTGCCTGCACGATATCTGGGGG
>NZ_JAIUKE010000758.1 GCF_020176795.1 Streptomyces sp. 8L | reverse complement strand
GGGCGGGCCCTTCGGGACAGGCGGGCCTTTCGGGACGGGCGGGTCCGACGGCACGCCCGACTGGTCCGCGCTGGCCGACGCCTCCGCCGCGCGGGGCCGGCGCAAGCGCTGGCTCCTGATCGGCGGGATCGCGCTCGCGACCTGTGCGGTCGGGGCGATCGTCGCCACCGCCGTCGTCTCGGCGGGCAGCGACGACCGCGCCGCCGATCCGGACCCGAGCACCTCGCAGGCGCTGCCCCCGCTGCCGGAGCCGTCCGTCTCGCCCGAGCCGTCGTTCTCCTCGGTGGCGCCGCAGCCGCCCCTGAACCCGAAGGACTTCATCGACAGCGCGGCGAAGGACAAGGCGCCGCTCAGTTCGGCCACGCTGTTCCCCGGGAAGCGGCTGACGATAGGCGACCGCACGTATGTGAAGGGCGCCACCGCCACGAGTACGAGCTGCGCGGCGGCGACGCAGGGCGCCCTCGGCTCCTCGCTCACCGCGCAGGGGTGCACGCGGCTGATCCGCGCCACGTACAGCAAGGACGGGGTGGCGGTCACGGTCGGCGTCGCCGTCTTCGACAAGGAGGCGCGGGCGCTCGCGGTGAAGAACCAGGGCCCTGGCGGCGGTGTCGCCTCCCTGGCGGGCGCGGGCGTGCCGACGTTCTGCCGGGTCACGGTCTGCCGTACGACGACGAACTCGTACGGGAGGTACGCGTACTTCACGGTCAGCGGGTTCGAGTCGCGGCGCGCGGTGACGGCCAAGGACAAGGCGGTCTTCACGGCGGGCGACGACATCTCGGACTTCGCGTTCCGCCAGATCGCGGCGCGCGGCCAGGCCCAGGCGTCGGCCGCGGCGGCGGCCCGGGACCGCTGACGGCTGCCCCGGCCCCTACGGGTACGCCACGCACGCGCGCGTAGGCCGTAGACGCGTACACCGCGTACGCCGGCGCGCCCCGCACGTCACGTTCAGCCCGCCGGGACCCACTCGAAGTCGTCCGCTTCTCCCCGGGCCGGGGAGATCCAGCGGAGGTAGGGGTCGGCCAGGCCCAGGAGCCGATCGTGGTTCGGGCCCGCGCCGCGCAGGGCGGTTCCGACCGCGTAGAGGGAGTTGCGCCGCGCGAGCGGGCCGCGCAGGGCCGGGAGGTCGAGCGGGGTGGTCGCGAGCAGGCCGGGCCCCTCCGCGAAGACCCAGGCCACCGGGCGCGCGCGGGCGGCTTCTTCCAGCTGGGCGACGAAGGCGGTACGGGCCTCGGCGGTGAGGTAGCTGAGCAGCGAGGCGGTGAACACGACCACCGGCTCGCCGCCCGGCAGCCCGGCGAGCGTCCGCGCGGTGTCCGTGACCGCGTCGCCCGTCACCACGGGGGCGTTGCCGACGGTGCGCGCGAGGGCGACGGCGCCGCGCAGCGTGGCGAGTTCCGCGGTCTGCTCGGGCCAGACGAACGCTTCCAGCCAGGCGCGGGCGTCTGGGTCCGACAGGTCGACGGGGTGCCGGTCGACGCCGAGACGGCGGGTGATCGTCGGCGGCGCCCCGAGGAGTTCCGCGCCGGACGCGCCCCGTACGTCGGTGGAGACCACGACCGGGGACGCGTGAGCCCCCGGCGGGACCTCGCGCGCCGTGCCGTCGAGGCGGTAGTCGTACCGGTCGAACAGCAGGTTGAGTCCGGCGCTCGCGCCGACCTCGACCAGGGCGACGGGCCCCGGCCAGTGGCGTTGGACGTGCTCGACGCCGAGGCGCAGCGCGACGCATCGGCGGATCTCGTTGGTCTGGGTGGAGCGCCGCGCCAGAAGGCGGGTCAGTTCGCCGCGGTGCGGCGCGCAGAAGGCGGAGAACGCCGGGACCAGTCGGTCGTCAACTCCTCGGCGCCCGCCGTGGATCGGGTAGTAGGCGGCCAGTTCGGTGTCACGTCGCGATGCGAGGAGCAGGTTCACCGCGGCGAACAGGAGCGCCGGGCGGCGCTGCGTCTCCGGTGTGTCCAGGAGGAGGGCCAGCAGGCCGTCGTCGCGTGCGACGCCTTCGCTGAGCGCCTCGTACACCGGGGAGCGGCCCCTGGCCTGCGTCGCGCCGAAGAACCGGAACAGCCTCCGGAGCCGTTCCGCCCCGGCGCCCGCCCCGGTGGGCTGGTCCCGCGTCCCGGTCATCGCGCGCCTCCCCCGTGTCGTGCGCCGCTGGGGCGTTCTACCACATCGCCCGGCCCGGAGCGCGGCCCCGGGAAAGCCCTCGCCCGGCTCCGGAGCGCGGCCCCCGGGAGGACCGGCCGCCCGGCGGCAGAGGGGACCGGGCAGGCGTCACCCCCGGGTCACCGGGCCCGTCCCCCGGCACCGCCGGAGGGGCCGGCGCCCCGGTGCGGTACGTCCCGTTCGAACTGCCCGATGGCCACGGTTACTTCCATGCCGGCCAGCGCGTACAGGACGTGCGCCCCGGTCGGGCTCTCGGTGTCGACGTCGAGCCCGATGGAGGCGGCGCCGCGCTTCGCGAACAGCGCGAAGCTCGCCAGCAGCAACGCCCGGCCGAGCCCGAGTCGGCGGGCCGCGCGCCGGACGGCGGGCTAGGGGCGCGAGCCGGCTCCCCGCGCGCTCGGCCGTCGGACGCGACGGGGCGCCGCGAGTACGCGGAGGGGCGGTCCCGGCGCCGCCGGGGCATCCACCGGTCCCGCCGATACGTGCGCCGATGCCGTGAAGGACTGGGGCACTGCGTCCAAGTCCTTGTAGGCCGGGCGGAGTTGGACCAGACTCGTCGTGGAACCTCTTCTGGTCGGGGGACGGGATGAGTCGGTCGGCGGACAGTGATCCGGCAGGGAATGGAGCGGGCCCGTCGCGGGCGCGGCCCGGCGGGGAACCGGCGCGGACGGAGGCCGCCGCGCGTACGCCCTCGCTCGCCGAGGTCGTCGGGGCCGGCGGTGGCCTGCCCGAGGACGCGGTGCTGTGGATCGCGGCCGGGCTGGCCGGGGCGCTCGGCGTGCTGCACCAGGCCGGGCGGGCGCACGGGGACCTGCGGGCGGGGAACGTACTGCGGCCGCGGGGCGGGCCGCGGCTGACCGGTGACGCACCGGGGCGGGGCGCCGGGGCGCCCGTGCCCGCGGCGGACATGATCGCGCTGGGGATGCTGCTGGTCGCCGCGTACGCCGGGGTCAGCGCG
>NZ_JAIUKE010000757.1 GCF_020176795.1 Streptomyces sp. 8L | reverse complement strand
CCCCCCCCCCCCCCCCCCCCCCCCCCCCCCCCCCCCCCCCCCCCCCCCCCCCCCCCCCCCCCCCCCCCCCCCCCCCGCGGCCGGGGTGCTCGGCGCGTTCACACCCAGGGCGGCGCGGTCACACCCAGGGCGGCCTGGTTGTACGAACCGCGGTCTGGTTGTACGAAGCGCGGCGCGGTCACACGAAGCGCAGGGCGTCCTCGCCCAGCTGCGGTACGAGGCCCTCGGCCGCCGCGCGGTCCAGCAGGCCGCGGATCGCCGCGTACCCCTCGTCGCCGAGCTCCGCGGTGAACTCGTTCACGTACAGCGCGATGTGCTGGTCGGCGACGGACGGTTCGAGCTCCTGGGAGTGCTCCAGCACGTACGGCCGCGAGACCTCAGGCGCGTCCCAGGCCATCCGTACGGACGCGGTCGCCGCCGAGGCGAGCGCCCGCAGTGTCGCGGCGCCCAGTGAACGCTTCGCGATGATCGCGCCCAGCGGGATCGGCAGACCGGTCGTCCGCTCCCAGTGCTCGCCCATGTCCGCGAGCGAGTGGAGCCCGTAGTTCTGATAGGTGAAGCGCGCCTCGTGGATGACGAGGCCCGCGTCGACCTTGCCGTCCCGTACGGCCGGCATGATCTCGTTGAACGGCATGACGACGATCTCGCCGACGCCCTCCGGCACGGTCGCCGCGGCCCACAGCCGGAACAGCAGGTAGGCGGTGGAGCGCTCGCTCGGCACCGCGACGGTCCTGCCCGCCAGGTCGACTCCCGCCTCCCTGGTCAGGACGAGCGGGCCGCAGCCGCGTCCGAGCGCGCCGCCGCACGGCAGCAGCGCGTACTCGTCGAGCACCCACGGCAGCACCGCGTACGACACCTTCAGCACGTCGCCCTCGCCGCGCTCCGCCATCCCGTTGGTGATGTCGATGTCCGCGAACGTGACGTCGACCTCGGGTGCGCCCGGCACCCGGCCGTGCGCCCACGCCTCGAAGGTGAAGGTGTCGTTCGGGCAGGGCGAGTAGACGAGCCCGAGCGGGCCGCCGTCTGCGGTCTCGGCGGCTCCCGCGGGGTTCACGGCACTATCGGCAGTCATGGGACGGCTCCTCGAATACGGGGTTGAGCAGCGAGAACGCGCGCTTCAACGACTCCAGCGCCGCGCCGATGCGCCAGGCGGCGCGGTCGCGCGGGCCCACGACGTTGGAGATCGCGCGGATCTCCGCGCACGGCAGGGAGTGGAGCGCCGCCGCTTCCGCGACGCCGAACCCCTCCATGCCCTCGGCGGCCGCGCGCGGGTGGCGCGCGGTCAGTTCGACGGTACGCCGCGCGGTGCCGGTCACCGTCGAGACGGTGAGGACGGGCGCGAGCACGGCGGGGAAGTCCGCGGAGGCCGTGAGCCGTTCGGCCATCCGGGTGGTCAGTCCTACGGGCGGGCGGTGCGCGCCGCGGCCGAAGCCCAGATCCTCGACGGGCAGGAACCCGTCGGGCGTGTCGGCGCCCAGGTCGGCGGCGAGGATCTCGTCGGCGACGACGACCGACCCGAGGGGCGCGTGGGGCGCGAAGCCGCCGCCGATGCCCGCGGAGACGACCAGGCCGTACGGGGTGCCCGCGGCCTCGGCGCGGGCCAGCGCGCGCGCCGTGGCGGCGGCGACGGCGGCGGGGCCGACCCCGCCGGCCAGCACGTCAAGACGGGGCGAGCCCGCCGAGCCGGCCTCGGCCTCGGCAGGCACGGCCGTGACGACGAGCACCCGGGGCGCCAGGCCCCGCCGGGCGGACGGCTCCGCGGACGGGGTCCGCGAGGCGGACGGGACCGTCGGATCACTCGGCATGGGGCACATCACTCAGCGGGGGCGGGGTGGGACAGGAGCGGGAGCGGCACGCTCAGTCGCTGGTCTTCATCTTGAGCTCGAAGTGCCAGATGCCCCGGACAGAAGGTGTCTTCGTGTTGGTCTCCACGATGGCGACCTGCACGCTCTTGGGCGTCTGACCCGTCGTCTGGTCCGCCTGGAAGAAGGAGGCGGCCGGGATCGGGCGGTAGGTGGCCGTGGACGGCTTCTGCTCGGCCTGCTGGCCGTTGAGGAACAGGGCCCAGCCGTTGTGGTTGTCCGTCAGCGCGGGGTCCACGCCGAAGCCGATCGTGTCGTCGGGGCCGACGCTGATGGTGTGGTCGGCCTTCTTGCTGAGGCAGCTCTGCGCCTCGGAGTTCGGAAGGGCCTTGCCGTCGTTGTAGCAGCCGGCCTCGGTGTGGACGGAGCCGGAACCGACCGTCACGGTGGCGAGAGGCGTCGGCTTGTCGCAGGCGGAGAGCACCAGGAGCCCGGCGGACACCGCACCGAGGACGACACCGGCCCTGCGGGCCTTGGCAGGAATGATCGCAACGGTCATGGGCGAAGATTATCGGTCCGCCCTCCTCACGCGGCGCGGGGGTGCGCCGCGCCGCGCCGGGCCGCCCGGAGCAGCCCTCGTACGGCCGCGACGGCGCCCGCCGCCATCACGGCCGCCGCCACCCCCATGCCGAGCGAGGCGTTCAGCGGCAGGGCCATCGAGAGGCCGCCGCCGAGGACCCACGCCACCTGGAGGGCGGTCTCCGAGCGGGCGAAGGCGGACGTGCGGACCGCTTCCGGCACGTCGCGCTGGATCGTCGCGTCCAGCGAGAGCTTCGACAGGGCCTGCGAGAACCCGGCCACGGCGCCGACGACGACGACCATCACGACACCGAAGAACAGCGCGGCGAGGATCGTCGCCGTCAGGGCGAGCCCCAGCATCGTGATGATGATCAACTCGGGCCCGCGCGCCCTGAGCCAGGCACCCACCGCCGTGCCGATCGCGTTGCCCGCGCCCGCGGAGACGCCGACGAGGCCGAGCGACACGGCCGCGTTCAGCCCCGACAGGGGATGCTCGCGCAGCAGGAAGGCGAGGAAGAACGTCAGGAAGCCGGAGAGGGCGCGGTGCGAGGCGTTGGCCTGGAGGCCGTGCAGGACGGACGGGCCGACGGTGCGCAGCGAGGGACGCGGCTTGTCGGCCTTCTCGGCCTTCCCGGCTTTTTCAGATTTCTCGGCCTTCTCCGCCTTGGCGGCCCTGTCCGCCGTGTCCGTCCGCGGAGTCTCGTCCGCCCCACCGGCCCCGACTGTCCCGGCCGTCC
>NZ_JAIUKE010000756.1 GCF_020176795.1 Streptomyces sp. 8L | reverse complement strand
CGCCACCCCCACCTCGACGGCTCGGGCGACCCCTCCGGCGGTCCCGACGGCTCCGACGGCTCCGACCGCTCGGGCCGGGGCGACGGCCACGGCTCCGGGGGCCGCGGGCCGGGGAGTGACGACCGCGTCTGGGGCGGACAGTGGAGCGACCGCCAGCCCGGCAGGACCGGGGGCGGCTTCGGCGGGCAGTCCGGCGGACAGGGCCCGCAGGGTCCCGACCGGCAGCAGGGCCAGGGCGGCGGCCCCGGTGGACCCGGCCGCGGCGGGCTGCGCTGGGACCCCAAGGACGTCTACCAGCGACGCGCGCGCTACGCGCTGCTCGCCGGCATCTGGGGCTTCTTCTTCGCGCTGTTCAGCATCCCCGAGGTCGCGCTGCTGCTCGGCTCGCTGGCGATCTACTGGGCCATCAGCTCGCTGCGCGCGAAGAACCGCGAGGGCGGCGCGGGGACGGGCGAGGAGGAGAAGCCGGGGACCGGGCGCAGACCCGACCCGTTCGCGACTCCCTCACAGAACGCGGCCTACCCGTCGACGCAGGACCGCGCGTACGCCTCGGCCGGCGTCCACCACCACACGCAGCAGCAGGTCGAACAGCAGCAGCGCCCGCAGCACACGGCGGCCGTCAGCGGTCTGGTGGCCGCGATCCTCGCCCTGCTGGTGGTGGCGGGGACGTACTCCCTTCAGTTCGTCTACTCCGACTACTACTCGTGCGTGCACGACGCCCTGACCCACGAGGGCCAGGTCGCGTGCAACAGCGAACTGCCGAAGTCCCTGGTCCCGGTCCTCGGCATCAGCAAGTAGGCACGGGGCCCGCGCCGCGGGTGCGGGTGCCGCGGGTGCGGGCCGCGCTCCTCCCCTCGGCGGGGCAGCGCCTCAGTGGGCCACCGGCTCAGTGTGAGTGCGGGTCAGCGGCTTCGTCCTCCGGGTCTGGGCGTCCGGGACCGCCATCTCCGGGGTGATCCGGGACGGAGTCCTCGGCGGGCCGTGCGGCAGCCGCATCGGTGGGCGGTGCGGTGGCCTCTTCGGTGGGCGGTGCGGCCGGGGCGGTTGGCTTGGCGGGGGCGGCTGGTTCGGGCGGTGCGGGCGAGGCCGATGATGCGGGCGGTGCGGGCGAGGCCGCTGGTTCGGGCGGTGCGGTCGGCTCGGGTGCCGGTTCCGGTGCCGGCGCCTTGGCCTCCGGCGCCTTGGCCTCCCGACCCTTCTCCTCCGGCGCCTCGTGCTCCGGACTCGCGGGGGCCGGCTTCTCCGGAGGCTCCGGCCGCCGCCACGGGTGCGTCTCGGTGGAGAAGTCGGCCATCAGACCGCCCGACACCTCCTTCAGCCCGGCCCAGCGGGCCTCGCGCGCGCCGCGCTCGTGCCAGGACTCCGCCGACAGGAAGTCGTAGCCCTCGGTGCCCGCCTCCGGGTCCTCGGACGTACGGGTCCGCCACCAGGTCGAGGGGCGCGTCCAGCGGCGGGCGCTGCCCACCGGCGCTTCCTCCGGTGCGCCGGGCACCGCCGGCGTACCGTCCGCGGCGCCCGGTGCCGGCAGCGGTACCGGGGCCGCGCCCTCGGCCACGCCTGCTTCTTCGGCGGCGCTCTCCTCCGCCGCCGAACGGCGCGTGAAGCGCCGCACGAGCGGGGACCAGCGGCCCGACGCCGCCGCGCCGGCCACGCTCCCGCTCCCGTCCTGGGCCGCCGGAGCAGGCGCCTCCGGCTCGTCGGCCGCGTACTCGGTCACGTGGCTTCCCCGCAGCCGCCAGGCGCGTACGGCGAGGGCGAACGGGACGGCGACCACCGCCGTCCACACCAGCGCCGCCAGGGCCGTCGCCCACCAGAGGGGTCCGAACCTGGCGAGGCTCGCGGTGCCCAGCGGTCCCCCGGCGAACGCGGCGGCCACCGCCGTCAGCGCGCCCGTCACCACCCCGGCGAGCGCTGCCGCGAGCGCGGTACCGCCCGCGCTCCAGGCCATGTCGCGGTCCACGTACGCGGGGGCCGCCTTGCGTACGGTGAACCAGCCCCCGGTGAGGCCCGCGGCGACCGGCACGGCGAGGGCCGACCAGTGCGGCCAGCCGCCCGCGCCGTGCGGCACCGCCGCCAGCAGCGGGAAGGACGGCAGGCCCGGTGCGCGCACGGCGGCGAGCGGGGTCACCGTCGCCGTTGTACTGAGGGCGAAACCGGGCCCGAGCCCGTACGCCGCGCCCCACACCGCCGCGTTCGGGACGAGGGCCAGGCCGAGCAGCAGCACCGCGAAGCGGCCCGACCACAGGATCGACAGCCGCAGGAACGACCCTTCGGCCGCCTGGCCGTGCCGTACGAGTGACGCGGCGACGAGCACCGCGCCGCCGCCGAGCAGGACGGCGGCCGAGGCGGCGCCCGCGCGCCGCGCGAGATTCGTGAGGCGCCGCGCGGGCGCCGACCAGAGCGTCCGCGCGCACCGGGCGCGGGCGGCGTGGGGCAGCCATCTCGGCAGTGGTGCGGCCGGGCGGCCGATGGCGGTCCAGGCGCCCGCGCCGGTCGCGGCGAGCACGAAGGCCGGCAGGACGGCGGCCGCCCGCAGCGGCGATGCGGTGAACGCGCCGCTGTGCGCGTACGCGGCGGCCCCGGCCGCGACCAGCAGATAGCCGCCGCTGACGGTGGCCACCGCGCCGATGGCGGTGAGCTGCGGCCGGCCCTCCTGCGGTTCGAGCGCGTCGCGTGCCGCCCGGTAGGCGAGGTAGCCGGGGAGCGCGACGAGCAGCAGTGGCACGATCCCGACGGGCGCGGGCGCGCCGCTCAGCGTGCCCGGTCGTACGAGGTCGACGCCGTGCGCGAGCAGCCACAGCGCGACAGCCACGTGGAGGGCGCCGCCCGCTCCGCTGTCCGGGTACGGCGAACTGATCCACAACGCCATGACCAGCACGGCGAGTGCGCCGAGACCAAGGCATGCGGCGATGGAGCCGCGGAGGAAGGAGGCGGTGAGCGCGGCGGCCCTGCCGCGCTCCAGGGCAGACGCGGACGACAACAACTCTCCGCGTTCGGTCACTTGGGTCACGCCCGCCATGCTGCCTGCGACACGCACTTTCGTCACGTAACGGGCGAATGCTCGACATGTCGATCATTATTCGGTTATGTGCTTTTCCGACCGGCCCCGTGCTGCGGAGACTCCCCGATGACGCAGAGCACCACCCGAAGCACCCCGCACCCCGACGC
>NZ_JAIUKE010000755.1 GCF_020176795.1 Streptomyces sp. 8L | reverse complement strand
CCCGCCCGGCGCGCCCGCGCGCGGGGGGCCCCCCGGGGGGGGGGCCCGCGCGGGGGGGGGGGGGGGCGCGGGCCCCCCCCCCCCCCCCCCCCCCCCCCCCCCCCCCCCACCGCCCGGGCCGTGGGTCCGGGAGGGGCCGTGGGTCCGGGGCCGTGGAGGTCCCGGCCGTCCGCCCGCGCCGCGGGTCCGCGCCGTCCGCCCGCTACCCGTCGGCGCGTTCCACCGCGTCCTCCAGGACGATCCGGCCGATCAGCTCGTAGCGCCGCGGATCGCGCAGCCTCAGCCACACCCCGAGGCCGAGGCCGCCGAAGAAGACCACGCCGACGATCCACGGGATCAGCGTGAAGAACAGCGATCCCGCGGCCGTGCCCGCCGCCGTGTCGAGGTTGAGGACGAGCAGCACCACCACGACGATCATCCCGATGCCGCCCAGCAGCGGGGCCGTGAACGTCCTGAACCAGTGCCGGTCCTCGGGGTGGTGGGTGCGGAAGTAGCCGATCACCGCGAACGAGCACAGCGTCTGCACGATCAGGATCGCCATCGTGCCGAGGATCGCGAGCAGGGTGTAGAGGTTCGTGTACGGGTCCTGGCCGGTCGCCCAGAACGCGGCGACGATCCCGACCGCGATCACCGACTGGACGAAGGACGCGAGGTAGGGCGATCCGTGCCGCGGGTGCGTGCGGCCGAGCGCGGGGTGCAGGAAGCCCTCCCTGCCGATCGCGTAGAGGTAGCGGGACGCGCACTGGTGGAAGGCCATGCCGCAGGCGAACGAGCCGGTGATCAGCAGCCACTGGAAGGCGTCGACGGCCCACGCGCCGATGAACACCCGCGCCGGATGGAAGAACAGGTTCAGCGGGTTCGCGCCCGCGGAGACGTCCACCGCGCCGGAAAGGCCGTTGCCCGCGATCGTCATCCACGACACGTAGATGTAGAAGAGGCCCACGCCGACGACGGAGATCAGGGTCGCACGCGGGATGACGCGCTTCGGGTTGCGCGACTCCTCGCCGTACATCGCCGTCGACTCGAAGCCGACCCAGGACCAGAACGCGAAGAACAGGCCGAGCCCCGCGGAGGTGCCGGTGAAGGCGTTCTTCGGGTCGACGGGCGCGAGCGGGATGCCGTCGGGGCCGCCGCCGCGTACGAGGACGGCGGTGGCCACGGCGAAGAGCACGGCGATCTCCAGCACCAGCATCACCCCGAGCGCCCGCGCGGTGAGGTTGATGTCGAAGAACGACAGCACGCCCGTCACGAGGAGCATCACCGCCGCGTACAGGACCCACGGCACGTCCACGCCGAGCTGGTCGCGGACGGTGGTCTGGGCGAAGTACGAGAAGACGCCGACGATCGACGCCTCGAAGACGACGTACGCGAGGACGGCGAGCAGCCCGGACGCCATGCCGACGATCCGGCCGAGGCCGTGCGAGATGTAGCCGTAGAAGGCGCCGGCCGCCGTGATGCGCTTCGCCATCGCGACGTACCCGACGGAGAAGACGGTCAGGACGACGGTGGCGAAGAGGTAGCCGGCGGGCGCGCCGTCGCCGTTGCCGAAACCGACCGCGATCGGCAGGTTCCCCGTCATCGCGGTGATCGGCGCCGCCGTGGCGACGGCCATGAAGACCACGCCCGCCAGGCCGACGGAGTTGGCCTTGAGCCGGTGCACCTGGGGCGCCGCTGCGCCGTCGGGTGCGGTGTCCTGCTGTGTGCTGCCTGCTGCCATGGGGTGGGTCGCCTTCCTCGGCCGGGTGCGGGCCCGTGCGGTGGGGCCCGTACCGCACGGGTCCGCGACCGCCACCGGTCCCCCGGCACATCGTGTCCTGCGGATGGTCGGCGATCTTCCCGAGCCGCCGCAAGACCCGCAACCGGCAGGTGGTCACGGAAAACCCGGCCGCGCGCGACGGCCTGCCGGGTGCGTGCCGCCCCGGGCGTCCGCCTGTCATCCGCGCGAGATGCCCCGGCAACACGGGCCCGGGTAGGGTCCCGGCATGGACGCTCGGGGCGGCATCACCGTACGGCGGGCGCTGGACCTGCCGGCTCTGCGCGGCGGGCTGCCCGAAGTGGTCGCGGGGGCCGGGCACGTGGACCGGACGGTGCGCTGGGTGCACGCGGGCGAGGTGCCGAACATGGCCTCGCTCCTCAAGGGCGGCGAGCTGCTGCTGACGACGGGCCTCGGGCTCGGTTCGCGGCCCGCCGAGCAGCGGGCGTTCGTGCGGCGCCTCGCGGACCGCGGCATCGCCGCGCTGGTGGTGGAGCTCGGGCCGCGCTTCGACCGGCTGCCCCGGACGCTGGTGGAGACGGCCCGTACGGCCGGGCTGCCGCTCGTCCAACTGCACCGCGAGGTGGCGTTCGTGTCGGTCACGGAGGAGATCCACACCGAGATCGTCAACGGCCACTACGCGCTGCTGCGGCAGGCCGAGGAGGTGCACGGCCGGTGCACGCGGGCGCTCCTGGACGGGGGCGGCATCCCCAGGGTGCTGCGCGTCCTCGCGGACTTCTCCGCGGGGCCCGTTTTCCTGGAGACGGCGCAGGGGCGGCTGCTGTACGCGGCGGCGCCCGAGGCGTCTTCGGGCGCGGGAACGGCCGCCGCCGACCCGCTCGCGGTGTGGGAGGGCCTGCGCGGCGGGCGCGCGGACCGGAGGCCGTCCCCGCCCGCCGGGTCCGTGCTGGTGGATGTGGCGGGCGGCACCGGCGGCACCGGGGCCGTACGGGCGCGGCTGGTGATCCCCGCCGTGCCTGCGCCGCTCGGCCCGGTGCACCGGCTGGCGGCCGAGCGGGCCGCGGGCACCCTGGCGGTGGTGCTGATGCAGGCGCGCCAGGAGGAGGAACTCGCGGCGCGCGGCCGGGGCGACTTCCTCACGGATCTCGCGGAGGGCCGCGTCTCGCCCGAGGACGCGCCGCGGCAGGCCGGGGTCCTCGGCTTCAGGCCGGGGGGCGGCCCGCTGCTGCCGGTGGTGATGCGGCTCGCGCCGGAGCCGGCCCCGTCGGGCAACTGGGCGGTGCTGGCGAGGGCGGTGCTGGAGGAACTGGCGTCGGTGGGCGTCCCGGTGCTGCTCGGGGTGCGGCCGGTGGAGGGCCGGGTGCCGCTGCTGCTGGGGCTGCGCGCGCAGGAGGACCGTACCGGGGTGGCGGACCGGGTTGCGGCGGCGCTGCGCGCCGGGGTCGGGCGGGCGG
>NZ_JAIUKE010000754.1 GCF_020176795.1 Streptomyces sp. 8L | reverse complement strand
GGGGTGGCACGAGGTGACGGACGGCGGGTGGCGGTGGCGGGTGCCGGGTCAGTGCGGTCCGACGGGCCCCGGGGCGTCGCGGGCCCGCAGGCGGGCGGGGCCGGTGCCGGTTCCCTCCAGGCGGTCAGTTCTCCTTCAGATAGAGGGGAGCGGGTGGGCCCGCCGTGGGGCCGAGTTCCGCCTTCAGCCACTTGTGGTACGACTTCTGCCAGGGGCTGTCGGCCCCTCCCGAACGGTACTGGTCCAGTACGTGGTTGATGCGGCGCACCAGGTCGTCGGCGTGCGGCTTCGCGGCGACCCCGTAGTACTCGGTGGTGAAGGGCCCGTCGCCCTTCAGCTCCACCGCGGGGTCCTGCGCGGCCTGGGCCGCGGCCAGCGCGTTGTCCGTGATGACCGCGTCGACCAGGCCGAGCTGGAGCCTGACCAGGCAGTCGAGCTGGTTGGCCACGCTCAGGTCGTCGGTGTCCACATGTGCGGGGTTGTAGCCCTTGTGGTTGGCCGCGTCCCAGAAGTAGACGTCGTACGGGTTGCTCTTCTCCAGCTCCTGCACCGCCGTCGACCCGGTCGCGGTGCAGACCCGCTTGTGCCGCAGGGATTCGTTGTAACCGGTCACGGTGGAGCCGCTCCTGGGCGCGAGCACCTGCTGTCCCGCCTTGAAGTAGGCGGTGGAGAAGTCGGCGTCCGCGAGGCGGTTGCAGGCGATCGTCATGGTCCGCACGACGATGTCGACCGAGCCGTTGTTCAGGGCGTCGGTGCGTTCGGCCGTGGAGACCGGCTTGAAGGTGATGGCGTTCGCGTCGCCGAAGATGTTCTTCGCTATGGCGTGCGCGAGGTCGATGTCGAACCCCTCGAACTGGTCGGTCGCCGGGTTCAGATAGCCCCACCGGTAGCTGTTCTGGTCGACGCCGACGACCAGCCGCCGCTTGTCGCCCTTGCGCGCCAGCATCTTGTCCACGACCGGGCCGCCGCCGCTGGAGGCGGGCAGGCTCGCCTCGGCCGGCTGCCCGGTGCCCGGGCAGTCCTGCTCCCCGCCCGAGGTCGGCTCGGCCACGCCGGTCGCCCGGTGCACGGGCGCTCCGCCCGGAGGGGCGGTCGCCTGCCCGGCGCCGTGCCGCGAGACGGGTACGAGCACCAGCGCGGCGGTCAGGGCGCAGGCGGCGCCCATGGCGGTGACGCCGCCCCAGCCGCGCAGTCTGCCGGACACGGACCTCACGGAACCCACGGCTCCCCCTCTCACCGGTACTCCGAAAGCCTGCGGCCCACCCCGAGGATGGCGCTGACGGCGCCGAGCACGGCGAGCACGGCGGCGCCGAGCCAGAGCAGGGTGAGCGCGCCCCTGCCCTCCTTGGCGGAGGTCGTGAACTGGTCCTGCTCGTGCGCGATGGCGGTGGCGATCCTCTTGTTGACCTCGTTGAAGGCCTGTTCGCTCGTGCCGCCGGGGCCGTCGATCGCCGCGCGCGCGTCCTGGAAGCGGCCGTCCGCGCCCGCCGTGCTGCCGGCCGCGTGCCGGGTCTCCCACACCGCGACGGCGCTGATCGCGTCGGCGACGGGTGCGCGGCCCCGGTCGTCGTCGGCGAGGACCTTGGCGCGGCTCAGATCGCCCGAGAGCGCCTTCGTCTTGGCCCCGAAGTCGACCTCGTACTTGTCGGTCTTGCCGTCGGCGGCGACCACTGAGCCGCGCGAGACCAGCGTCAGGTTCTCGTCGGCGCGCGCCTTGAGGGCGTTGATCCGGGCCGCGTTGAGCGCGGTCAGCGAGCTCTGGCCGTGCCGGTCCGCGTTGTCGAGGCCGAGGTTGCCCAGGGCCTGGCCCGCGACCAGCCAGAGCAGGGCAGCCGTGCACGCGGCGGTCGCGGTCAGCAGCCCCCGGTTGAACACCCGGTTGGTGTGGCGGTAGTTGCGCAGCTGGGCGCGGACCAGCACGAGGAGCGTGATCACGCCGAGCGCGAGCGCCGCGTACGGCCAGGTCTGCGCGTCGCCCGACTCGGCGCCGAGCTGGTCGCTCTCCTCGGTGTACAGCGCCTCGGCGGCCGGCAGGATGCCGCCGGGCCGGGTCATCCGGTCGTTCGCGTAGCGCAGGTAGGCACCGCCCAGCGGCAGGCCGCGGCGGTTCTCGGCGCGGGCCCGCTCGATCAGGCCGGTGTAGACGGGCAGTTGCCTGCCGATGCTCGCCACCAGCTGGGCGGAGCGGCTGCGGGGCGCCGCGTTCTCCGCGACGCCGGACAGCAGGGTCGCCGCGCGGGAGATGTCAGCGCGGTAGGCGTCCTGCACGTCGGCGGGCTCGGTGGCGCCCGCGAGGAAGCCGGTGGCGGCCTGGGTGTCGGCGTCGGCGAGCGCCCCGTACAGGTCCGCGGT
The DNA here is from genome assembly GCF_020176795.1 of Streptomyces sp. 8L. Classification (GTDB taxonomy): domain Bacteria; phylum Actinomycetota; class Actinomycetes; order Streptomycetales; family Streptomycetaceae; genus Streptomyces. The sequence continues at coordinate 826 of NZ_JAIUKE010000754.1, read as the reverse complement.
GTCCTTGACGGTCATGCCGCGGCTGACGGCGTCGTCCGCCGACGCGTACCGGTCGGCGCTCTGCCAGGCCGTGACGGCGCCGAACACGATCACGACGAGCGCGAGCGCCGCGCCGATGAGCCGCAGCCTGCCGGGCTCCGTACGGGCGGCGCGCCGCAGGCGTTCAGAACCGTCGTGCCACAGTGCCCCGAGGCCGCCCGCGGGGCCGGGACCTGGCGGCGGCAGCGGCGGCGGACCCGGCGCGGCGGGCGGTGGCGCCGTGCGTACGTTCGGCGGATATGTCACGCGACCTCCCCCATCAGGTCTGGACGTCGGCCCGCCCCCCCGGCGGGTGCCGGGGGAACACCTCCCGGCCAGCAGTATGGCCGTCAGGACCGGCAGCGCGCACCGGCCTTGACTGGATCTTGTCCGCCCGACATCCGGTGAAGCGTACGGCACGGGCTCTGTGTTGAGTACGCGGCCGAGCCTGCGTTCGGTTCCCTCTCTCCGGTCCGGGCGGACGGGACGTGTCGCACGGGCTCAGGACCGGGGTCCGGGGCGGGGGGACCGGGACAGCCAGGACAGACGCGACGAACGCGGAGCGTCCGGTACCCGGGGCGCGGAGGGCCGCATTCCGGTCACAATCCCGTCACGTCGTCCGGTAGGCGTTTTCTCCCGGCACACGACCCTGGCACCATCTTCGAATCGGCGTTCGGGTGAACGCCGTTCGGATGTTCAGGGTGTTCCGGATGTTTCGCGGGGTCCGGAGATTCCGTTCCGGGGGGTTCGGAGCTTCCGGGGGGCTGAGCTTCCGGGAGGTCGGAGGTTCGGTTCGGAGGTTCCGGGG
>NZ_JAIUKE010000753.1 GCF_020176795.1 Streptomyces sp. 8L | reverse complement strand
CCTCTCGCCCGCCGCCCCTCTCCCCGCACCCGCGGGGCGGCGCTCCCGCTCAGCCGCCGGCGAAGTCCCTGAGCAGGGCGGCAAGCCGGTGCGGCTGGTCGAGCGGGATCAGCGTGTACGTGTCCTCCAGCTCAACCAGCCGCGCGTCCGGGAAGACCTCGGCGAGGCGGGCGCCGTGCGCACGGGGCATGAGCCTGTCCTCCTTCGCCCACACCACCAGCACGGGCCGCTCGAAGGACCGCATCCGCTCGGCGTACCGGAGCAGTTCCGCGCGGTCGGGCAGGTTCAGGGCGTACGCGAGGAGGTCGCGGCGGATCAGCGGGTCCACGCGCGCCGGGGTGAACCAGGCGTCCATCATGGCGTCGGGCACGGGCCGCCGGCTCATCCAGCCCCAGCCGCCCGGCGCCCTGCGCACCGCCCGGTACCGCAGCCCCTTCATCAGGAGCGCGAGGCCGCCCGGCGTCCTGCAGGCGACGGAGAGGAGGCGGCCTGGCAGCCCGGGCGGGTAGTTGTCGAACGCCTCGCACGCGACGAGGACCACCCTGCCGATCCGCGCCACGACGTCGGGCGCTCCCTCGGTCAGGAGCAGCTGCGCGCCGCCCCAGTCGTTCAGTGCGAGCGTGACGTCGCGCAGGTCGAGCGCTTCGATGAACTCCCCGACCAGCAGGGCGAGTCCGCGCAACGACAGGTCGGCGTCCGGGCGCATGGGGACGCGGTGCGCGCCGAGCGGCAGGGTCGGCATGACACAGCGGAAATCGTCGCCGAGGTCGGCGGCGACCCCGCTCCACACCGAGCTGTCGATGGTCACCCCGTGCAGCAGGACGAGCGTCGGCTTCCCCGGGTCCCCGCCGGGCGCGGTGTCCTCGTAGCGAAGGGTGCCCGCCGACAGGGTCACTTCTGGCATCGCGGTCCTCCACGGTCGTTCACGGATGTACTCCGACGTGCTCCGGCTTCGTTCACTTCGACGCGCTCCGGCTTGCCTCCGGCGTGCAGGGACACGCGTGCACCGGACTTGATAGATCGCTCTATTACACCGGTTAGAATAGGCGGGGAACGGGGTCGGCACAACGAGCGAGAGCGGGCGGGCGGGTCGTGGCGGCGCAGACCAGGGAACGGATCATGACCGCGACGGCGGAGCTGTTCCGCCGGCACGGCTACACCGGTACGGGGCTCAAGCAGATCGTGGCCGCGGCGGGCGCGCCCTTCGGGTCCGTCTACCACTTCTTCCCCGGCGGGAAGGCGCAGCTCGGCGAGGAGGTCGTCCGCAGGTCGGGCGCCGAGTTCCGGGACCTGGTCCTCACGGTCCTCGACCACTCGCCCGACCTGGTCACGGGGGTCGGCATGGTGTTCACGGGCGCCGCCCACACCCTGGTGGCCACGGGTTACGAGGACGCCTGCCCCATCGAGACGGTGGCACTTGAAGTCGCGAGCACCAACGAGCCGCTGCGCGTCGCCACGGCCGACGTCTTCGGCGACTGGCTCACCGCGGGCACCGGGCGCTTCACCCGGCACGGCCTGCCCGAGGACACGGCGCGCGCGCTGGTGACGTCGATGATCTGCTCGCTGGAGGGCGCGTTCGTGCTGAGCCGCGCGCTGCGCGATCCTGAGCCGGTGCTCACGGCGGGCGCCGTGGTGGTGGAGGCCGTGCGGCGGGCCCTGGCCGAAGCCGGAGACCGCCAGGACCGGTGAGCGACGACGCACGACAGGACAGGAAGGGGCGTGACGGCGATGCGTGCCGTGGTGTTCGAGGAGTTCGGCGGCATGCCGGGCGTCCGGGAAGTGCCCGACCCGGTCCCGTCGCCGGACGGGGTCGTCGTACGGGTCGAGGCGAGCGGCCTGTGCCGCAGCGACTGGCACGGCTGGATGGGGCACGACGACGGGATCGCCCTGCCGCACGTGCCGGGGCACGAACTGGCGGGCCGCGTCGAGGCGGTGGGCGCCTCGGTCGTCAACTGGCGCCCGGGCGACCGGGTCACGGTGCCGTTCGTGTGCGCCTGCGGCCGGTGCGCCGCGTGCGCCGCAGGGGAGCAGCAGGTCTGCGAGGCGCAGGAACAGCCCGGGTTCACGCACTGGGGATCGTTCGCGGAGCTGGTGCCGCTGCGGCACGCGGACGCGAACCTCGTCGCCGTACCGGACTCGATGTCGTTCCTGACGGCGGCGTCGCTCGGCTGCCGGTTCGCCACCGCGTACCGGGCGGTCGCGGAGCGCGCGCGGGTCAGGCCGGGCGAGTGGCTCGCGGTGTACGGCTGCGGCGGTGTGGGCCTGTCGGCCGTGATGATCGCCGCGGCGGCGGGGGCGCGCGTCGTCGCGGTCGATGTGGCGCCCCGCGCACTGGAGTTGGCGCGGGAGTTCGGCGCCGCGGCGACCGTCGACGCGGCGGCCGTGGCGCGCACGGCGACCGGGCAGGGCATGGCGGCCGGATCGGACCCGGCTCCGGCGGCGGACATCGCGGCGGCGGTCCTGGACGTGACGGGCGGCGGGGCGCAGGTCTCCCTGGACGCGCTCGGCTCGCCCGCCACCTGTGCGGCGTCCGTGCTGTCCCTGCGGCGGCGCGGCCGGCACGTACAGGTCGGGCTGCTGCCGGGCGGCGGTACGCCGGTGCCGATGGACCGTGTCGTGGCGTACGAGATCGACGTACTGGGCTCGCACGGCATGGCGGCGCACGCGTATCCGCGGCTGATGCGGCAGGTGGCGGCGGGCGGGCTGCGCCCCGACCTGCTGGTCACCTCAGTGATCGGACTGGACGCGGTGCCCGCGGCGCTGGCCGCGATGGGCGAGCCCGCGGGGGCGCACGCGGCGGGCATGACGGTGGTCACCCCACAGGTGCGGGAGCACCCCGCGGACACGGCGGCCGGGCGGCCCGTCTGAGCACGGCCGAGCGGTCCGTCTGAGTGCGGCCGAGCGGTCCGTCTGAGTGCGGCCGAGCGGTCCGTCTGAGTATCGCGTGAATGATTCGCGGCAAATGGGGCAGCCAACCTTAGTTTTGAGTTAATCGCCCCCGGCCGCCGTGTGGGTGCGGGCATTCAGGGCACGGGCACGACGTGGAACCGACCCCTGGAACCGAGACGACAGCGGCGCCCGGTACACGCGGTGCGGCCGAGGCGGCGACCAACGGCGTCAGACCCCCGGGGAGCGTCCCAGGGGGCCGCCGGCCCGGCCGGGCGGGCAGCGGCCCCGCGGG
>NZ_JAIUKE010000752.1 GCF_020176795.1 Streptomyces sp. 8L | reverse complement strand
CCTCGCCCCCGGCCACCGGCAGCACCCCCACGGCCTCCCAGCCGCCGGACCCGGCGACCGCGGCCCTGCAGAAGAAGTTCGAGGCCCTGAACTGCGACAGCAAGGCGCAGCGCACCAAGGCCAACCAGGGCGCGGGCCCCAAGGACACGATCGTCGCCTGCGGCCAGGACTCGAACAAGCAGTGGGAGAAGTACGTCCTCGGCCCCTCGGCCCTTGAGGGCACCGACGTCAAGAAGTCCCAGGGCGTCTTCGACAGCCAGAACGCCCAGTGGATCGTCACGCTCGACTTCACCGGCTCCGGCAGCAAGAAGTTCTCGAAGATCACCAGCCAGCTGTCGCAGCAGCAGGCGCCGATGAACCAGTTCGCCATCGTCCTCGACGGCAACGTCGAGTCGGCGCCCTCGGTCAGCCAGACCCTGAGCGGCAGCGCCCAGATCTCCGGCAGCTTCGACCAGCAGTCCGCCAAGGACCTCGGCAACGTCCTCTCGTACGGCGCGCTGCCGCTCTCCTTCCACGAGGAGACCGTCACGACCGTCACGGCCGCGCTCGGCAGCGAGCAGCTCAAGGCCGGGCTGATCGCCGGCGGCGTCGGCTTCGCGCTCGTGCTGATCTACCTGATCGCCTACTACCGGGGCCTCGCCGCGATCGCGGTGCTCTCCCTCGTGGTCTCCGCCATCCTCACGTACACGCTGATGGCACTGCTCGGCTCCGGCATCGGCTTCGCGCTGAACCTGCCGGCGGTCTGCGGTGCGATCGTGGCGATCGGTATCACGGCCGACTCGTTCATCGTGTACTTCGAACGGATCAGGGACGAGATCAGAGAGGGCCGCACCCTGCGGCCCGCCGTCGAGCGCGCCTGGCCGCGCGCCCGGCGCACCGTGCTGGTCTCCGACTTCGTCTCCTTCCTCGCCGCCGCCGTGCTGTTCATCGTCACGGTCGGCAAGGTGCAGGGCTTCGCGTTCACGCTCGGCCTGACCACCATCCTCGACGTGGTCGTCGTGTTCCTGTTCACCAAGCCCGTGATGACGCTGCTCGCGCGCCGGAAGTTCTTCTACGAGGGACACCCGTGGTCGGGGCTCGACCCGAAGCGGCTCGGAGCCAAGCCGCCCCTGCGCCGCTCCCGCCGGGCCGGTGGCGCGTCCTCGTCCGACCACCCGAAGGAGGCGTGAGATGTCGCGGATCGGTGCTTTCACCGCTCGTCTCTACCGCGGCGAGGTCGGCTACGACTTCGTGGGCAAGCGCAAGATCTGGTACGCCATCTCGGTGCTCATCGCCATCACGGCCATCGTCGGCCTCGGGGTGCGCGGCATCAACGAGAGCATCGACTTCAAGGGCGGTGCCGTCTTCACGACGCCGAAGACGAGCGTCTCGGTCGAGGACGCCGTCAACGACGCGCAGGCCGCGTCCGGCAAGACGGCCGTCGTGCAGAAGCTCGGCAACGGCGCGCTGCGCATCCAGATCGCCGAGATCACGACCAAGCAGTCCGACCCGATCAAGACCCAGCTCGCCAAGGACCTGAAGGTCGACCAGAACGCCATCACGGCCGACCTGGTCGGTCCCAGCTGGGGCTCCACCATCGCCAACAAGGCATGGACGGGCCTGGTCATCTTCCTGGTCCTCGTGGTGATCTACCTGGCGATCGCCTTCGAGTGGAGAATGGCGGCCGCCGCGTTCATCGCGCTGCTGCACGACATCGTGATCACGGTCGGTGTCTACGCGCTCGTGGGCTTCCAGGTCTCGCCGGGCACAGTGATCGGTCTGCTGACCATCCTCGGCTACTCGCTGTACGACACGGTCGTGGTCTTCGACAGCCTCAAGGAGCAGTCGAAGGGCATCACCAAGCAGACCAGGTACACGTACTCCGAGATCGCGAACCAGTCGATCAACAGCACCCTGGTCCGGTCCATCAACACGACCGTCGTGGCGCTGCTGCCGGTCGCGGGCCTGCTGTTCATCGGCGGCGGTTTCCTCGGCGCGGGCGACCTCAACGACATCGCGCTGTCGCTGTTCGTCGGCCTCGCGGCCGGCGCGTACTCCTCGATCTTCATCGCCACGCCGCTCGTCGCGACGCTCAAGGAGCGCGAGCCGCAGATGAAGGCGCTGCGCAAGCGGGTCCTGGCCAAGCGCGCCAAGGCCGAGGCCGAGGGGACCGGGTCCGCCGAATCCGCCGAGAACACGGCACCCGGCGCCGCGCCGGCCAAGGGCCCCGCCCCCGCCGTGGCGGGACCCCGGAACCGTCCGCGCGGCGGGCGCTCCTCCGGGACGGGCTCCTCGGGGAGGCGCAGGTGACCCGCCAGGACACCAGGGAGCTGATGCTCTCCCGCATCCGGGACGTCGAGGACTACCCGAAGCCGGGCGTGATGTTCAAGGACATCACCCCGCTGCTCGCGGACCCGGCCGCGTTCCGTGTGCTGACCGAGACGCTCGCCGAGGACTGCCGCGCGATGGGCGCCACGAAGATCGTCGGCCTCGAGGCCCGCGGCTTCATCCTGGCCGCGCCGGTCGCGGTCACCGCCGGTATCGGCTTCGTACCGGTCCGCAAGGCCGGGAAGCTGCCCGGCGCGACGCTCGCACAGAGCTACGCGCTCGAATACGGCACGGCGGAGATCGAGGTGCACGCCGAGGACCTCGACGCCGGGGACCGGGTCGCCGTCATCGACGACGTGCTCGCCACCGGCGGCACGGCCGAGGCCGCCGTCGAGCTGATCAGACGGGCCGGGGCCGAGGTCGCCGGGGTGTCGGTGCTCATGGAGCTGGGCTTCCTCGACGGCCGCGCCCGCCTGGAGAAGGTCCTGCGGGGCGCGCCGCTGGAGGCCGTCCTCACGGTCTGATCCATCCCCCGGACGTGTGACGGCGGGCATCCGGGAACAACCGGGTGCCCGTCCGTCGTTTTCCCGCCTCCGGGGGCCCAGCCCGTCCCCGGCCCCCGGAATCCGCCGTTCCCGAAGCGAGCGAAATGGCCGGGATCGCTACCATGGACCTTTCCGGGGCTGAACGGGTGGTCCCGATCCGCACGAGGAGCCCTCTTGCCAGACGAGGCCAAGCCACTGGCCGCCACGCCCGAGCCGAACGCCGACCGGGCCCAGGCGGAGCCCGAGACGAAGCAGGCCCGAGCGGGCGACGCCGGGCCGGTCCCGGGCGGCTCCCACCCGCGCCCGGCCCCGGCCGCGTCGGGCGCCCCTCC
>NZ_JAIUKE010000751.1 GCF_020176795.1 Streptomyces sp. 8L | reverse complement strand
CCGTGGCGGAGGCGTCCTCGCGGACGTCTTCTCCACCACGGGCCGGGGAGCGCGGAAGCGCCTCGGTCGGGCCGCACCGCGCCGGCGGAGCCCGTACGGCCGCGATACAGCCGCGTGACGGCGGCCGCCCCCCCCCCGCGCGGGGGGCGGGGGGGCGTCAGGTGCGGCGCAGACTCGGCTTGAGGTCCTTGAACCGGCCGAGCAGGCCGTTGACGAAGGACGGCGACTCGTCGGTGGAGAACTCCTTCGCGAGCTGCACCGCCTCGTCGATCACGACCGCGTCCGGCGTCCCGTCGACCCAGACCAGCTCGTACGCGGCGAGGCGGACGATATTGCGGTCCACGACCGGCATGCGGTCGAGCGTCCAGCCCACCGCGTAGGTCGAGATCAGCTCGTCGATCCGGGCCGCCTGTCCCGCGTAACCCTCGACGAGCTCCATCGTGTACTCCGTCACCGGAGGCTGGCGGTCGTCGGACCTGGCATGCCGTATCCAGTCGGCCATGACCGTGGCGACGGACGCGCCGCGCTGGTCGGCCTCGAAGAGGATCTGGAACGCGCGTTTCCGGGCGTTGTTCCGAGCAGCCACGGTTAGCTGTTCACCCGGCCGAGGTACTCGCCGGAACGCGTGTCGACCTTGATCTTCTCGCCGGTCGAGATGAACAGCGGGACGCCGATCTCGTAGCCCGTCTCCAGCTTCGCCGGCTTGGTGCCGCCGGTGGAGCGGTCGCCCTGGACGCCCGGGTCGGTGTGCTCGATGACCAGCTCGACCGCGGCGGGCAGCTCGACGTAGAGCGGGTTGCCCTCGTACATCGCGACCGTGCCCTCGAAACCCTCCAGCAGGAAGTTCGCGGCATCCCCGACGACGTCCCTGCTGACATGGATCTGGTCGTACGTGCCCATGTCCATGAAGACGAAGTACTCGCCGTCCATGTACGAGAACTGCATGTCGCGGCGGTCGACGACGGCCGTCTCGACCTTCACGCCGGCGTTGAAGGTCTTGTCGACGACCTTGCCCGACAGCACGTTCTTGAGCTTGGTGCGCACGAAGGCCGGGCCCTTGCCGGGCTTCACGTGCTGGAACTCGACGACGGACCAGAGCTGGTCTCCGTCGAGCTTGAGCACCAAACCGTTCTTGAGGTCGTTGGTGGATGCCACGGTTGCGGATCTCCTGGACTGAAGCAGGTGGGACCACGGGTGCGCTGCTCCCCAGGCCCGCAGCCAGCAGGTCCTAGAGTGCGAGCAGCTCCTTGGTCGTAATGGTGAGTAGCTCGGGTCCGCCGTCCGCCTCGGGGCGGACGACGAGCGTGTCATCGATCCGGACGCCGCCCCGGCCCGGGAGGTGGACTCCAGGTCCGACGGTGACCGGCACGCAAGCGTCCAGTTTACCCATGGACGCCGGTGCCAACTGCGGCTCCTCCACGATTTCGAGCCCCACACCGTGCCCGGTGCACGGGTCCAGTGCCTCCGCATGGCCCGCGGCGGCCAGTCGCCCCCGCACCGTGCGGTCCACGTCGCGGCAGCCGGCGCCGGGCAAGAGCGCCTCCCGGCCGGCCCGCTGGGCCACGAAGACCAGCTCGTACAGTTCGATCTGCCAGTCCGCGGGCGACGTTCCGATGACAAACGTACGCGTGATGCTACACCGGTAGCCGCGGTACTCCGCACCCAGGCCGACCGTCAGGAAATCGCCCTCCTCCACCCTCCGGTCGCTCGGCCGGTGGGCCGGGCGGCCCGAGTGCGGGCCGGTGGCTACCGAGGTCGGGAAGGCGGGGCCGTCCGCTCCGTGGTCGACGAGCCTGCGTTCGAGCTCCAGCGCGAGATGGCGCTCGGTACGGCCCACGAGGATCGACTCCAGCAGTTCGCCGAGGGCCTGGTCGGCGATCTCGGCGGCGATCCGCAGCCGGGAGATCTCCTCCTCGTCCTTGACGACGCGCAGCTGCTCGACCGCGCCCGCGAGGTCGGTGAGCCGCAGCTCCGGTACGGCGGCGGCGAGCGCGCGGTGGCGCGAGACCGTCAGGTGGCCCTCCTCGACGGCGAGGGTCCCCGCGCCCCCGGACCGTCCGGCATCCGCGAGCAGCAGGGCGGCGGCGACCGCCGGATCACCCGGCTCCCCCGGCACGACGACCCGCAGGTCCTCGCCCACCCGTCCGGCCGCGGCCTCGTCGACGGGCGCCGGCGGGCACAGCAGCACATCCTCCCCCGGCGCCAGCAGCAGGACGGCTCCTGGCGGTGCGCCACCCGCGAGGTAGCGCACATTGGCTGGGCCGCTGACCAGGGCCGCGGCGCCACGGTGGGCCCCGTAGCTCTCGCGCAGGCGGGCACGGCGGGCCGCGTACACCTCTGACATGGTCCGAGCCTAAGAGCGCGGGCGCGCTCCGGCCGCTCGTGCGCGTCCGACCGGGGTGCGGGCCCGGCGCTACCAGGCGGGCGGGCTCGCGACGGACTGCGCCAGCACGTCGTCCAGGACCCGCGCGGTGGTCGGCACGTCGTACGCGCTGTTGTCGATGATCGGCAGGCCGGAGCCGTACCAGCCGGCCATCCTGCCGTGGATGCCGGCGACCTCCTCGTCGGCGAGCCTGCGGTTGCCCTCCCGCTTGGCGTTGCGCTCCAGGACGACCTCAAGGCCGGGCAGCAGGACGACGGGCAGCAGGCCGGGGCCGACATGCCGCTTCCAGCCGCCGAGGCCGACGACGGGCCGGTCGGGGAAGACGGCGTCGTCCAGGATGCAGGAGATGCCGTTGGCCAGGAAGTTGCGGGCGGCGAAGCCGCAGGTGCGGCGCGCGAGCCGGTACTGGGCCTCCGAGTGCTCGTTCCAGCCGCTCTGCGGGTCGGCGAAGCCCGAGCACACCCATTCGCGTACGTCATCGAGGCTGATGTGCGCGGTGGGCACCCTGCGGGTGCGCGCCCAGTGCCGGGCCACGGTGGTCTTGCCCGCGCCCGCCGGGCCGATCAGCAGTACGGCGAGCGTCGCGGCGCCCGTACCGCTCTCGGGCGCGAAGGGGCCGGGAACGGGCACCGGGCCGCCGGGCGGCAGCGGGACGTGCCCCGTGGAGTCGGCGGGCCACGCGGGCACCTGGGGGGCGGCGCCGGGCGCCGCGGGTACCGCCGCCCGCGGGGCGGACGGACTCCCCGGGTGAGGAGCGGGCGCGGCGACGGGCATCGGCGGAGCGGGGGGCGGCCCGGGCTGTACGGGGA
>NZ_JAIUKE010000750.1 GCF_020176795.1 Streptomyces sp. 8L | reverse complement strand
TCCAGCATTGGGCGCACCTGCACGACCGTGCCCTGCTCAACCATGGGCACCTCCAGGAGTACGGGACCCAATTCCTCCTACGAGCTGACAGCGTCGAGCGGTGCCCGCTGCTCGCGCCGGGATCGCTGGACGCACGCAGGGCCAGTGTCGGGCTGCCGCCTGCGGCCGTCGCCCTGGAATCGGTACAAGACCGGTACGCCCTGGACCGCCGCGCTCAAAACGACCTGACCAGCCTGCCCTGGAAGGCAGCATGAGCTGATCCGCTGCCACTCCACTAACCGAACGGTTGTGCACAGACGAAGGGACCGTCCGTTTACGCAGTTCCCCACCACTGTCAGTGCCGTCGATGCTGCCCTCTCCCTCAGCACGGCAGCGGAGGGGAGCCGCCCGGGCGCGCAGGTCCCACCTCGACCCAACGGTCGCACCTACCGCGAGCCCCTTCGCAAGCCGCAGGCCCCTTCGCGAGCCCCGCTCACGTAGAGGGAGGGGCGGTGAGATGAGGGCTCGTCAGCGACGCGTAGCAGGGAGTGGCACGAATGAGAACCGATAACGAGGCTGGGCTGCTGGAGGCGCTCCTCGCCTCCGCGCACTCGTCCTCGCAGCACGGATCGGCCCGCCATCGCCTCTTGGAAGGTGATGTGCGGCAGTGGGAACACGAGGAAGCCCGGCGTCTGCGAAACGCGGAGACGGCGCGACGGCCGGTGTCGTTGCTGAGCCACCGGCATCCGCAGGTCTCTCTGGAGGACGCCTACCGGGGCGGTCGGGACGGCGAGCATCGTGGCGGGGACCCGCGTGAGCGTGGCCGTGGACTCGGGCTCCTCGTCCTCGCTGCTCGTCTCGTACGCGTGGCGGTCGGGCGGCGGGGCACCGCGTACGCCGACGATGCCGGCTGCCCACGACTTTGGGGGCCGCGGCCTGTTCCTGGTCAACGCCCTGGTGAGGGAGGTCCATGGCCGGCCCGAGGTCGTCCCGGACCCGGCTACCGACGGCAAGCGGATCGTCATCCGCCTGCCCCTGCCCCTGCCCCCGTCCCCGCCTGATCCATCGTACTTCCGCGCAAAATCTCCGCAGGCGAACTCCCGTCACAAGAAAAGGACATGCTGATTCACCAACGCCGGTACTGACCTCGCCGGTGACCCTGGCGACAGGCACGCCCCCGAGGCCTCACGGCCCGACGAAACACACCCGCTGTCGGACCGTCTTCGGCGTCCGGACGACAACAGCACCCAACGACACCCCGAGAGTGCCAAGAGAGAAGGAGGCTCCGCGTGTTCATCGACATCCCGAGCGAACTCGAAGCCGCTCTGATCGACCGTTTTCTCCCACCCTGGGAGCTGGACGGTTCGTTCCTGGCGAAGTCCACCATGGAGGAGTACCGGACCGAGCTGACGGCCATCCCGCGGTTCGAGGAGACCGCCGCGACGCTGCGCCACGCGCTGGCCGGGGAGGGCGGCGGATACGCCGTGCTGCGCCTGGGGAACCTCGCCAAGGCGCTGAGGACCGACGACGACCGGTTCCTGCGGCTGGCGACAGGATTCGCGGCCGAGGTGGCGGTCCCCTTCTCGCCCTTCCCGCGGTGGTCCCTGTGGAAGGACATCGGGGTCAAGGTCGACAAGGACCCCGGCAAGTCCAGCGGCATCGGGTACAACGCCTTCCACATGGACCTGGTGAACGCGACCCGCCCCCCGGACTACACCACGCTCCTGTGCGTCCACCCTGACCCGCTCGGCGGCGGCCCCAGCATCCTCTCCGACGCCCACGCGGCGGTGGCGCGGCTGTCGGAGAACGGCCGCGCCCTCCTGGCCGAGACGGCTTACCACTACGGGACCTTCTTCGACCTGTACGGCGTCGGCGAGGAGTACAAGCCGTTCCCGATCCTGGACGGCTCCGACCCGGGCGAGGGGTTCGTCCGGTTCACCGCCAAGATGCTGGAGCGGTCCCAGCTCGGCCAGGCGCACGCCGACGCCGCCGGGGAGCTCGCCGAGGAGCTCGTCCGAGGGCAGGTCTCCTTCATGCTCCAGCCTGGGGACTACCTCATCGTGAACCAGCGCCGCTTCCTGCACGGCAGGGAGGCGCTCCACAGCGGTCAGGAGAACGTCCCGGTCGCCGACCGGCGGCTGCTCCTCCAGCTGTTCCTGCGGGCGAGGGCCGGCGACGGCTCGGCCGCGTAGCCGGCGGACGGCACCGATGACCCACCGAGTCCCACGCCCGGTCCCAGCCCCCGAGCACGCGGCACAGCCACGGGGCGGGGCCTGGGCGGGCGCCCCCGGAAACAGTCGCGCACCGGACTCCCTGGGCCCGTGCGCGGAGCTAGATGCGAGAGTTGCGCAGCGACTGCCACACAGCTCCGGCCAGCGCCCGCGTCGACCGGGGAACCGACAGATGCTCGTGCTCGCGGTACAGGGCCCAGTTGTATTGCACGAGCGACAGCTTGTTGGAGGACAACGATCCCGCCTGGTGGGCCCTGTACACCGCAAGCGGCTCATCCAGGCCCCGGGCGTCAGCGCCGTCCCGCATGATCGACAGCCAGAGGGCGTAGTCCTGGCGCTTACGCATCTCCGGCATCAGCCTGGTGCCCAGGACATTGCGGTCGTACATGGCGGTGAGGGCACCGATGTGGTCTCGGACCAGCATCGCGCGGTAGTCCACGTGCTCCCGCGCACGGACCACCCGCCCGTTCGGGACCCAGTCGGTGCTCTCGCCGTCGTAGCCGGCATCCATCTTGAAGTACGAGGCGAACGTCAACGGCGCAGTGCCCTCCGCAGCGAAGGCGAGCTGCTTCTCAGTCTTCTCCGGAAGCCACATGTCATCGCTGTCCAGGAAAGCGATGTAGTCCCCGCGGGCCCGCTTGATCGCGAGGTTGCGGGCCCGGCCTGCACCGCCCCGCTCGGGTGCCGACTCCGGCAGGACGCGCTCGTCCTGCTCGGCGAACTCGCGGAGCAGGTCCATGGAGCCATCGGAGGACTGGTCGTCGGTGACCAGAAGCTCCAGGTCGCTGTGGGTCTGCGTGAGCACCGATCGGACGGCTGCGCCGAGTGTGGCGGCCGAGTTGTAGACGGGCATCACGACGGACACCAGAGGCACTGCGCTTCTCCTTGCTCGGTCAGGAACGACGGTCCATTCAAACACTGGAATCACTAGTAGTGCTTGGTCAGGTTGGTATCGGCTCTGGCATGTTGCGGTGACAGGTGGGGCAGGCGCCGGTCCAGACCGC
>NZ_JAIUKE010000749.1 GCF_020176795.1 Streptomyces sp. 8L | reverse complement strand
CGCGCCCAGGACTACTACGTCCTTGCCCTGCGCGCCTCGCACGCGGGCGGTGACCGGGCCTTCGGCGCCAACGTCCTGGGGGGGGGGGGGCGCCCCCGGGGGGGGCGCCCCCCCCCCCCCGGCGCCGAGGAGCGCCGTGACATGGGCCGCCGCCGTCGACAGGTGGCCGCGGATCTCACCGAGCTGGGCCGCCGTCACGCCGTGGTCGCGCGCGGCGTCGCGCACGTCGTCGCGGAAGCGGTCGAGCAGGCGCTCCAGGTCGCGCTCCGGGTTGTCCGTCGAGGGCGCGTCGGCAGCCCAGTCCGGTACCGGACCCGCCTGCCCGCTCGGCGCGTCCGGAGAGCCGGCGGCCGTCGCGGGACCGGGAGGCGCGTCCGCCCGGCCGGGGTCGGTGCCGCCCGGGCCCTGCGCGCGATCGTGCCGCTCCTGCGGCGCGTCCGGCTCCGCGCCGCCGTGCCGCCCCGACCGCTCGCGCGGTCCCGCCGGCTCGTCGGACGAGTGCCACCCCGCTCCCTTCGCGAGGCCGCCCAGCTGGCCCGCGATCTCCGACAGGCCCTCCCGTACGCCCGTGGGCCAGTCGCCCCGCGCGAAGTGGACCTGCACCTGGTCCTGCACCTGCCGGGCCATGCGCAGCACCTCGTCGCGCGTGAAGTCCTGCGCCTCCTTGGCCTGGCGGCGGGCGCGCTGGGCCTCCTCGCGCGCCCTGCGCGACTCGTCCTTCGCCCGACGGGCCTGCTCCTTCCACTCCTGCTTGGCGCGGCGCATCTCCTCGCGCGCCGTGCGCCACTCCTCCTGGTCGGGCTCGGCCCCGGCGGGCCCGGCGGCCGGGGCGCCGTCCCGCGACGCCTTCGTCGCCGCGCGCATCTCGCTGCGCAGCCGTCCCGCCGCGCCCCGTACGTCGTCGCGGATCTCCGCCGCCAGTTCGGAGACCGACTCGCGGATCTCCATCTCCAGTTCGGCCAGCTCGCCGCCGCGGCTCGCCAGTTCGGCGCGGCCCGCGTCCGTGATCGAGTAGACCTTGCGGCCGCCCTCGGTCGCGTGGGTGACGAGCCCCTCGGACTCCAGCTTCGCGAGCCGGGGATAGACCGTGCCTGCCGAGGGCGCGTACAGGCCCTGGAAGCGCTCCTCCAGCAGCCTGATCACCTCGTACCCGTGGCGCGGTGCCTCGTCCAGGAGCTTGAGCAGATACAGGCGCAGGCGGCCGTGCGCGAAGACGGGCGGCATCTCAGAGCTCCTTCGTTTCCACGGGTGCCTCGTCCGGGGCGTCCCCGCTTTCCGCTGCGTCCTCGGCGGGCGGCCTGCGCAGCAGCGCGATCGAGCCGGAGACGGTGGTGGCGCGCAGGGCGCCGTTGCCGGAGCCGAGCGTTCCGGTGATCTTCTTCGCGCCCCACTTGCCGGTGACCCGCAGGTCCTCGAAGGCGCTGCTGACCCTGCCGCTCGCGGTGTTGGCCACCACCTCGGTGTCCACGGGGTGCGGCAGCCGGATCGCCACCTCGCCCGAGACGGTGCCCAGCCTGATGTCCGTGGACTCGCCCGCCGGGTCGAGGTCGAGCACCATGTTCCCGCTGACCGAGTCGGCCCGTACGGAGGACCCGGCGCCCTCGACCACCGTCAGGTCGCCCGAGACCGAGTGGAACCGCAGCGCCCCCGTGACGGCCTGCGCCTCGACGTTGCCCGAGACCGAGTCGGCGACCACGTCGCCCGACAGTCCGACCAGCGTCGCGTCGCCGGTCACGCCCCGCACCTCCGTACGCCCCCGCACGCCGGAGACCATCGCGGACGCGTCCACGAAGCCGACCTCCACGGACGCGGACGACGGGACGGCGAGGGAGACGACGGCGCTGCGGCGGTGGCCCCTGCGGTCCAGCCAGTTCAGGAAGCTGCCCCAGGACAGGTCGTCGTACCCGACGGTGAGGGTGTCCCCTTCGAGCGTCACGACCAGCGGCGGGCCCACGATCTCCGTGACCTCCAGGCGGGTGCCGCCCCCTCCCGGGACCGTCCCGGGGTCGGTGCCCACGACATTGACCGCGCCGCCCACGACGCGGACCCTCAGCGTGCCGATCAGGTCGTCGAAGTCCAACTGATCCGACTGCGCGACCCGCCAGGTCGACTGTGGCATGGATGAAACCCCGCATTCGTCCGGAGAGCTCCGCCCGGCACGGCCGGACACGGCCCGGTCCCGCACGGCATGACACGACACAATATATCGCGTCCTCCAGGTAAACGCGATATATCGCGGTGTGGATTGCGTGAACGCGATGCCGGGCCGCGGGCCGGGTCGCACGGACGCGCTGTACGTCACCGCCCTCACGGCACCGCCGGCCCACAGCACCGCCGGCCGTACGCGTACACGCTCGGGGGCGCCCGGAGGCGCCCCCGCGCGGGCGGTTGCGTCACTCGCCGCTCGCCGCTCGCCGCTCGCCGCCCCCTCACACGTCACGCATCACGCATCAGGCGCGTCAGTCGTCGTCCTCGTCGTCCAGCCGGGCCAGCCAGGTCGCGAGGCGCTCGACCGGCACCTCGAAGTCGGGATTGAGATCGACGAACACCCGCAGTTGTTCGGCCAGCCATTCGAAGGTGACCTCTTCCTCGCCCCTGCGGGAGGCGAGCTCCTCGATGCCCCGATCGGTGAAATACATGCTCGTCAGCCTAGATCCCCCAGGTCGCGGCCCAGAACCGGACGGCGTCCCGCCGCGTCCCCTCCGGTACAGGCCCGTGTGATCTCGCGTCCTCGTCTCCACTGCCGCTAACCTGCGGGCCTCGGGACTGCGCGGACGGGGCGTCAGAAACGGGAAGCGCGTCGGAAACGGGGGATGCCGTGGTGGACACCGGTGGTCGTGTGACGCTTGTCGAAATGCCCGACGGGACGCCCGTATGGGCCAGGATCTCCGGGGCCGAGGTGCTGGAGCAGCCCTCCGGTGAGCTGCGCTTCTCGGACGTCGGGGCGGGAGCGCACGTCGCGGCGCGCGTGGAGGACCTGAAGGACGTGGTCGCGAGTGTCGCCCGGTCGCTCGCCGGGCCGCTGCGGGCGGTGCGGCCCGACGAGGTCAGTGTGGAGTTCTCCATCGAACTGACCGCGAAGCCCGGCAAGGTGGTCGGTTTGATCGCGGACGGCGAGGCCAAGGGCGGCATCACCGTCACCCTCAGCTGGCACGGCGCGCCGCCGGACCTCACCGCGCCCCCCGCCGCATCCGCGAGCGCCCCCGTACCACCC
>NZ_JAIUKE010000748.1 GCF_020176795.1 Streptomyces sp. 8L | reverse complement strand
GGCTGCGGTGGGGCGGGTGGTTGGGCGGTTGTCTGAGCGGGGGTGTCGGTCGAAGCGGTTGGTGGTGAGTCATGCGTTTCATTCGGTGTTGATGGAGCCGATGTTGGATGAGTTTCGTGCGGTGGTGGAGGGGTTGACGTTTGCGTCGCCGCGTTTGGGTGTGGTGGATGAGGGGATGGTGGACCCGGAGTATTGGGTGCGGCATGTGCGGGAGACGGTGCGGTTCGCGGATACGGTCGCGCGGTTGCGTGAGCGGGGTGTGACGCGGTTTGTGGAGTTGGGTCCGGACGCGGTGCTCAGTGGGTCGGTACGTGAGTGTCTCGACGGCGACGGCGACGGGGATGTGGCGGTGGTGCCGAGCCTGCGCCGCGGTCGCGGCGAGGTCGAGTCGGTGCTCGCCGGGCTGGGTGCGTTGTTCTGCGCCGGAGTACCGGTGGACTGGCCCGAGCTGTTCGCCGGGAGCGGTGCCCGCCACACCGAACTGCCCACCTACGCCTTCCAACGCCAACACTACTGGCTGGAACCCTCCTCCCTCCCGGACTCCGGCCTCGCCGCCGTCGGCCTGGAGCCGGTCGAACACCCCTTCCTGCGCGCCGAGATGCCGCTGGGCGACGCCGGGGCGCTCGTACTGACCGGCCGGCTGTCCGCCAACCGGCAACCATGGCTGGCCGACCACGTGGTACTGGGCACCCCCATCCTTCCCGGCACCGGATTTCTGGCTCTGGCCTTGCACGCCGCGCGCCGAACCGGCGCGGGCCCGGTGGAAGAGCTCATCGTGCGCGCCCCCCTCGTCGTGCCGGAGCACGGCGACCCCCAGCTCCAAGTGGTGATCGACGCGCCCGACGGCACCGGTCGCCGTGCGCTGCGCGTGCTGTCCCGAGCGGGAGGCACCGCCGGGAACGGCACCTGGACCAGGCACGCCGAAGGCACCGTCGCCCCACCTGACGGGCTCTCCCCGGTCGGATCGGCGTCCGCGACCGGCTGGAACGGCCAGGCCGGCCCCGACGCACAGCCGATCGACGTCGACACCGCGTACGCGGAGCTCACCCGCCGGGGGTACGCGTACGGGCCGGCGTTCCGAGGACTGCAAGCCGTCCGACGCGGCGACGGCGAGGTGTTCGCCGACATCGTCCTGGGCGAGGCGGCGCGACACGGCGGCCCGGTGTTCGACCTGCACCCCGTCCTCCTGGACGCCGCCATCCAGGCCGCGCTGGTAGGCCTGTTCGAGACCGCGGACGAGACACTGGTGCCGTTCGCGTGGAGTGGTGTCACCGTACACACCGCGGCCCCGCCGGCCCTGCGCGCCCGCATCCGGAAAACCGGCGCCGACTCGGTGGCCATGGTGCTCACCGACCTCGAAGGCAACCCGGTCGCGTCGGTCGACTCGCTGGTGCTGCGGCCCGCGCCCGACGCCCCACACACTCCGTCGACAGAGCAGAGCCAGGCGGAGCTTTTGCGGTTGTCGTGGCTGCCGAAGGAGGTCGGCGCCCACCCCGGCACCGGTCACTGGGCGATGGTGGGGGAGGACCCGCACGACCTCGGTGCCGAACTCGCCGGCGGCGGCCCACCGCCCGACCGGTACGCGGATCTCTCCGCGCTGCGGGCCGCGACCGGGGCGGGCGCCCCGGTGCCGTCCACGGTGATCACCGTGGTCCCCCCGGCCGACACCACGGACATCGGCGGCGCGCACCGCGTCCTGCGACTGGTGCAGGACTGGCTGGCCGACGAGACGATGGCCGACGCGCCCCTCGTCGTCGTCACCACCGGTGGCATCCACACGGGCGGCGACGGGCGCATCGATCTCGACAACGTGCCGGTCTGGGGTCTGCTGCGTGCCGCGCAGTCCGAGCACCCCGGCCGCATCGTGCTCGTCGACGTCGCGCCGGGCCGTGCGGGGGCCCGACGGCTCGCCGCCGCGCTGGCCACGGGGGAGCCGCAACTGGCTCTGTCCGCCGAGGGCGTTCGCGTCCCGCGCCTCACCCGCCTGCCCTCCGACCCCGGCCCACACCCCGCCGTAGAGAAACCGCTGCCCGAGCACGGAACCGTGCTGCTGACCGGGGCGTTCGGCCGGCTCGGCCGGCTGCTCGCGCGGCACCTGGCCACCGAGCACGCGGTGACGAGCATGCTGCTGGTCAGCAGGAGCGGCCCCGTCACGCCCGAGGCGCACGCCCTGGTGGCCGAGCTGACCGCGCTGGGTCTGGACGTGCGAGCCGAAGCCTGCGACGTCGCCGACCGGGCCGAGCTCGCCGCGGTGCTGCGCGGGCTGCCCGACGACCGGCCCCTCACCGCTGTGGTCCACGCGGCAGGCGTACTTGACGACGGCGTGTTCACCGAGCTGAACCCGGAACGCCTCGACACGGTCATGGGTCCGAAGGCGGTGGCGGCGAGGAACCTGCACGAGCTCACCGCCGGCCTGCCGCTGTCGGCGTTCATCATGTACTCCTCCGTCTCGGGCCTGATCGGCGCGGCAGGTCAGGCCAACTACGCCGCCGCCAACACCTACCTCGACGCGCTCGCCCACCACCGCGCCCAGCTCGGACTCCCTGCGACATCACTGGCGTGGGGACTGTGGGACCAGCGGGGCGGTATGGCGGCGGCGCTCAGCACCGGCGACCTCAACCGGATGGCTCGCTCCGGAATAGCGACGTTGTCCGAAACCGAGGGCCTCGCGCTCTTCGACGCCGCCCTGCGGAGGAGTGAGCCGCTGCTCGTACCCCTGCGGCTGGACACCGCCTCCGCCACGGATGGTGTGGACGTGCACCCGCTGCTCCGCGAACTGATCACCAGCGCGCCGCGCCCGTCTCGCCCCGCGGCCGTACCCGACCGTCCGGACGGGCCGCGCCGCGTCGGCGAGGACGTGGCCTCCCAGCCCGGCCGACTGCTGGAGCTGGTACGCGCGGAGGCGGGGCGCATACTCGGCTACGACGGGCGCGACACGATCGGTGCCGACCGCACCTTCAGGGAATTCGGACTCGACTCCCTCACCGCCGTCGAGCTGCGCAACCGGCTCAACGCGATCACCGGATCGCGCCTGGGGACCACGGCCGTGTTCGACTACCCGACCGCACGGACCCTCGCCGACCACCTGGCCGGCCAGCTCACCCCGAGCGGCGAGACGGCCGAGACGACCAGTTCGCGGGCGAGCGATTCCGATGATCCTGTGGTGATTGTCGGGATGGCGTGCCGTTATCCGGGTGGGGTGGGTTCTCCGGAGGATCTGTGG
>NZ_JAIUKE010000747.1 GCF_020176795.1 Streptomyces sp. 8L | reverse complement strand
GGGCGGGGCCGTGTGAGCCGACGTGGCACGGCGCGCCCACCCGGCCGCACCCGCCCGGCCGCGTCGTCACGTCAACGGGCGGGTCACGCGCTCGGGTTGATCACGACCTTGCCCACGGCGCCGCCCTCGACCGCCTGGTGCGCGGCGGCCGCCTCCGCGAGCGGGTAGCGGTGCATGGGCAGGGCGGTCAGCGCGCCCGCCGCGACGGCGGCGTTCACGTCCGTGACGGACCGCGCGAGGTCGTGCGCCGGAACACCGTAGAGGAGGACGAAGCGCAGCGTGACGTTCGCGGTCATCAGCGCCCGGACCGGGAGGGAGACCTCGCCGGTCGCCGCGTAGGTGGAGATGACGGTCTGCGGGCCGCTGACGGCGAGGTCCAGTTCGGCGTTGGCGCCGAGGTTCACCTCGACGACGCGGTCCACCGGTCCGCCCGCCAGCTCCCTGACCTCGTCGATCGCTCCCGGCTCACGGTAGTTCACGACGTGGTCGGCGCCCGCGCGGGAGGCCTGCTCGGCCTTCTCGGGACCGCTGACCGTCGTGATGACCCTCGCGCCCGCGTGCTTGGCCAGCTGGACCGCGTAGTGGCCGACCGCGCCCGCGCCGCCCGCGACGAGGACCGTACGCCCGTTGAGGCGGCCGTCCGCGAAGAGGCAGCGGTAGGCCGTCAGCGCCGGTACGCCGAGGCAGGCGCCGAGCTCGTCGCTCGCTCCCTCGGGCAGCGGCACGGCGTGCCCGGCGGGCACCACGCTGTACTCGGCGGCGCTTCCGTAACGGTTGCCGTCGGCGGCGAGCCAGAGCCACACCCGCTCGCCGACCCGCGACGGGTCGACGCCCGCGCCGACGGCGTCGACCACTCCGACTCCGTCCTGGTGCGGCACCTGGAACCCGTCGATGGCACGAGCGGTGGCACCCGAACGGGTCTTGACATCCGTGGGGTTGATCGCGGACAGGGTGATCCTCACCCGCACCTGACCGGGGCCCGGCTCGGGGCGGTCGATGTCCTCGACCCGGAGGACATCGCGAGCGGAGCCGTTGCGTTCGTACAGAGCTGCTTTCACTTCGTCGTTCCTTCTGCCGCGGGACGGGCGATGGCACCGGCCCGGGGCCGGTGATCCGATCGTACGGCGATCATGCGAAGGACACCCGGACGGCCGCGGCGCGTACGGCGCACAGGACCCATTGCGCGACCTTCGCCACGCCCCTCCCGTGATGCACGCAAGGCCCATTACGCGGTGTACTGGCGAGAACGCGTGGTGTAGGGCCGCCTTCGGGCGGGGAAGATGGGAGGGCGGCGGGCGCGGAGGACGGGGTGCGGCGAGGGGTGAAGGCCGGACGTGCCATACGCCTTTGCATCTGTGACTCATCTCGCACTCGGATCACTGAATGTGGGAATTCGAGCCCAGCCGTGCTGGCCTAGGGTGGCCCAGTTCCCCCCACGAACGAAGCGAGAACACATCGTGAGCAGTGACGAAACTGTCCGAGACGCGGAGCCCCAGAAGGGCGGCGACCCGGGCGGCGCGGGAGCGGGCGCACAGAGCGCGAGAGCGGGCGCGCGGAGCGCGGGAGGGGCTCCCGGCACGCCGGGCGGCACCGCGGAGGCTACGGCGGGTGGCATGGGGGAGGCCACGGCGGGCGGCACCGCGACGGGCCGGGCCCCCGGCACCGTCCCCGCGGCACGGTCGGGCGACGCGGGAGACGCCGGCTACAGCAAGGACCTCAAATCCCGCCACATCAACATGATCGCGATCGGCGGCGCCATCGGCACCGGCCTGTTCCTGGGCGCGGGCGGCCGCCTGGTGTCGGCGGGACCCGCGCTGGCGCTCGCGTACGCGGTCTGCGGACTGTTCGCGTTCTTCGTGGTGCGGGCGCTGGGCGAACTGGTGCTGCACCGGCCGTCGTCCGGCTCCTTCGTCTCCTACGCGCGCGAGTTCCTCGGCGAGAAGGGCGCGTACACGGCCGGCTGGATGTACTTCCTGAACTGGTCGACCACCGGCATCGCCGACATCACGGCGGTCGCGCTGTACGTGCACTACTGGGGCATGTTCACCTCCGTACCGCAGTGGCTGCTGGCGCTGATGGCGCTGGCGGTGGTGCTGTCGATCAACCTCATCTCGGTGAAGATCTTCGGTGAGATGGAGTTCTGGTTCGCGATCATCAAGGTGTCCGCCCTGGTGGTCTTCCTGGCCATCGGCGTGTTTCTGCTGGTCACCCAGCATCCCGTGGGCGGGCGGACGCCGGGCTTCGACATCATCACCAGCCACGGTGGCATCTTCCCCACCGGGCTGCTGCCGGTCGTCGTCGTACTCCAGGGCGTCGTCTTCGCGTACTCGGCGGTCGAGCTGATCGGCGTCACGGCGGGCGAGACGGCGGAACCGCAGAAGATCGTGCCGCGCGCCGTGAACTCGATCATGTGGCGGGTCATGGTCTTCTACGTGGGCTCCGTGGTGCTGCTGGCGCTGCTCGTCCCGTACACCGGCTTCTCGGCCGGGCAGAGCCCCTTCGTCACCGTGCTGTCGAAGATCGGCGTACCGGCGGCGGGCGGCGTGATGAACCTCGTCGTCCTCACCGCCGCGATGTCCAGCCTGAACTCGGGCATCTACTCCACCGGCCGTATTCTGCGCTCGATGGCCATGGCGGGCTCCGCGCCCCGCTTCACCGGCCGGATGAACCGCAACCAGGTCCCCTACGGCGGCATCCTGCTCACCGCGTCCGTCTGCATCCTGGGCGTGGTCCTGAACTACGTCGTGCCGGGCGAGGCGTTCGAGATCGTCCTGAACATCGCGTCGCTCGGCGTGCTGACCGCCTGGGGCATGATCATGATCTGCCACCTCGTCTTCGTCCGCAGGGCGAGGAAGGGCCTGGTCGAGCGGCCGTCGTACCGCCTGCCCGGGTCTCCGGTCGTGGAGATCCTCACGCTGGCGTTCCTTGCGGGTGTCCTGGTCCTGATGTGGTTCGACAAGCCCGTGGGCCGCAACACGATCCTGATCATCCCGATCCTCGCGGCGGCACTGGTCGTGGGCTGGTTCCGGGTACGCGGCCGGGTCAACGCGAACAGGGACCGCGGCCAGAACCCGGAAGGCCCCGCCGGTCCCGCGGGCCCGAGCGGCCTGGAAAAGGCCCCAGTCGGCTGAGCGGCTGAGCGAACCCTCGGCCGGAGGGAGCCCGCCCGGCTGGGGCTCCCGGCCGGATGGGGAGCCCGCCCGACTGGGGGCTCGCGGGCGGCGGGGGAGTCGTCCCGCTGGAC
>NZ_JAIUKE010000746.1 GCF_020176795.1 Streptomyces sp. 8L | reverse complement strand
CGTGGGGAGGCCGACTGGGGGGTCGGCGACACGGTGGGGCGCTGTGGGCCCTGGTTCGTGTCGTGGGGCCGGTGTCTGGATGGCGGGCGGTGTACTCAGCCCGGTCCGGCGCTCGGCTCCCCGGTATGTCCACCACCGTGCGAGAGGGCCCTGGGCGCTGGCAAACATGTGACCTACGACCCCATATAGTTACAAAACGGACAAAGGGGGTCGAGGGCCTCCCGTGCGGGGGCAAGCCTCCCCGTAGGTCTACTAGGCGGGGCCCTGTGTGACGCGGGCCCTATGCCCGAGCTCACAAGGGAACGCCTCTTCCTCTACGCCGTGTCACGACCCGTAAGCGGCGCAGACCCCCCTCGATCGCCCGGCGGTCATCCCCTTCAGCTGCCCTGCGGACGGGGTGTCGCGCGCGCTGCTTTCGCGCGTACGGCGCTCCCGCGCACCGCTCTCGTACGCACGGCCGTGTGTACGGCCGCCCCGCGGGCACCGCCCCGGCAGGCACGGCCCCGCGCACCGCTCTCGTACACACCGCCCCCGGCAGGCAGCCGCTCCCGAAGGCGTCGACGCATGCGTCGACCGGGCGGCCAGTGGGCTTACGGTGCTCAGCGGGCCGGTGGGGAGCCGGTGGCTCGCGGCTCACCCACTGGTCGCGGTGCTACGGGCGGCACCGGTACCGAACGGCGCTGGACCGTCCCCGGGGACCACCCGTACCCCCAGGCCGTGCACGCGGTAGATGCAGACGCCGTCGCCCCACAGTGTCGCCTCGGCGGTGGCGTACGCGCCCCGTGTGTCGCGGGCGGCCTCAAGGATCTCCATGTCCACCCTGATCAGCCGGTTGGCGGGGGTGATCTGGCCGCGGTAGGTCCACGTCACCTCCCGGTCCGGCAGCACCGGCTCGAACCGGGCGTTTGGAATGCCCTCGGCCACGCCTCGTTCGAGCAGGTAGTACTGGAGCAGCTGGCACATCGCCTCGATGCCCAACGAGCCCGGCTGGACCGGGTCCTGGAAGAAGTGCGCCCGGAAGAACCACTCGGCGGGATCGACGTCCTTCTCCGACCGCAACCGCCCGAGCCCCGCACGGCCCGCCCGGGGCCAGTAACCGGTGACGCGGTCCAGCATCAGCAGCATGGGGCCCGGCAGGCGCGCCGCACCGGCGCCCCGGTGCGCGGGGCGCCGGCTGAGGTCGGCGGTGCCCGGGCCGGGTTCGTCGATACGGGCCCGGTCCCTGGCCGACACCACGAGGCCGGTCTGCTGGGCGAAGGCCGAGGGCGGGAAGTAGCCGAACACCGTGGAGAGTTGGAAGATCGGGACGCCGTCCGCGGTGCACCGTACCTGGAACGACTCGATGATCATGTCACCGCTGCGGGAGATACGGACCAGTTCGGCACGGGTGCGTACCGTCCCGGTCGCGGGGGTGACTTCACCGGTGACGGTCCCCGACCCGTCGAGGTTGCGGAACAACAGGTCGGAGCCGGTCGTCAGTGCGCTGCCCACGTAGGACGCCAGCCAGCCGCACGGTTGCAGCGCGACCTCAAGGAGCACGGCGAACGGCATCGTCAGACCGCCGCTCTGCTCGAAGTACCAGGCCAGGTCCGGCACGTCGTACTCGGCGACGACGCTGCTCCCCTCCCGCATGCCTCCCGGTTCGCCGTCCACCTGTGCGACGCGGCTCATGAAGTGGTACGGAGGGCCGGGCAGCCGCGCCACCCTGCGGGTCCCGTCGAACGGTGTGTACGCGGCCCCGAACGCCTCGCTCGGCCTGCCCCAGGCGCAGGCCAGCAAGGACGCGTAGCCGAAGGAGAATCCGTCGACGGCCGCCACCCGGCCGGTGTCCCGGTGCCCCGCAAGTCCGCCGAGTACCGGAAGAGGCACCGGGGCGCCGCTGGTCTGCACGACGGGCGGCCCGGACCGGCGCCAGTGCGAGAGCGGCCAGTCGGGCACCAGCCGCAGCGCCACGTCCCGGCCGTGGAACGCCTTAGTCCCGTCCACGGTCCCGAGGACGTCGGCGTGCAGCGTCGGCAGCGGCCCGGACGACACACCGCGCACGAACACCTCGTAGACGACCCGGCGGCTGTCCGGCGTGGCCTGGCCACGGCAACTGGCCGTGAACGGGGCCTCGTCGACGGGTTCGAAGCGCCATCCGTCCCGGTCCAGCGTGAAGCCCATCGCCGCCAGGTAGAACGCCATCGCCTGCAGGCCGCCCTGGAGCATCAGGGTGCCGGGCATGCAGGGGTCGTTCTTGAAGTGCCCGGCGAAGAACCAGTCGGCCGGAGACAGCGGGGTCTCCGCGCGGAGGTAGCCGCGGCCCCACGGACCACCGGCCGGGTCGAACTCGGTGACCTCGTGCAGCAGCCGCAGCCGCCCGCCGTCGGTCCCGGGGGAGCGGACGTGGGCCGCGGCAGCCTCCCATCCGGGACCGAAGCAGTCGGCCGGCCGCCCCTCCGCCAGAGCCCGCACCCGCTCCGCCGGGAAGGCGCTCAACTCGCAGCGCACCGCGGGCGGGTCGAGCGGCAGCCCGTCGCCGGGCGGGTGGTCGGCCGGGTCCCACCGCACCCCGCCGCTGCCGGAGAGTTCGGCCGGGGTGAAGAAGCCCGCCCGGCCGTGCCGGACGCTGAGCCTGAGCTCGCCGTCCACCGAGCAGTCGTAGTGGAAGAAGAACACGCGGACGCCCCGGTGTTCCGCGTGGCCGTCGATGTGGATCTCGTAGCGCAGTGTGTCTCCCGCCTCGGGCGGCCCGCCGTGGAAGGTGAGTTCGCAGCCGAGCAGCCGGTAGGCACGCTCACCCCGGTTGAGGAGGTCGACGCCGAGCCAGCTGAGGAGCAACAGGTCCGCCTGGCCGGCTTCGACCATCAGACCGGCCGGCATGCGGCCGGTGGTGTCGAGGTACCAGCTGTCGGCCCGCACGTCGGTCTCGGTCCAGATCCTGCCCGTCGCACGCCCAGGCCGGGGCCCGACGAGCGCCGCGGGCTCCGCGTCGATCCCCAGCACACGGTCGGCGAGCAGCATGGGCGGTTCGGGCATGCGGGTCTGTACCGCGTACGTGTCCTGCGCGGCGAACCGGGTTCCGAAGAGCGCCGAGATCTCCCGGGAGGCGAGATGTTCGAGCTGCGCCCGGTCGAACGCCGGACCGGGGAAAGGAGCGGCGGAAGAGGCCGTAGGGGTGGCAGGAGCGGCAGGAGCAGCAGGAGCGACAAGAGAGGCGCGGGAGACGGGTGCGACGAGTGACGGAGGAGTGGGAGGGGAGGAGGCAGAGCCGGTAGCGGGGAGAGCCAGGGG
>NZ_JAIUKE010000745.1 GCF_020176795.1 Streptomyces sp. 8L | reverse complement strand
ACCCCAACCTGACGCCCCATCAGCCATCCGCCCCGAATTCCATCAGTCGCCCACAACACCCTTGACACCAACCACCACCCCACCCCCAAACACGAAACACCCCCGGAACGGAAAGCGTCCCGAGAGGATTTTTCAGCGGGTTGGATTTACGTTGTCTTTCTCGTATTGGTCTCTGCCCTGAAACGTTCGACGTACTTGTGCACGGTGGCTGGGGCGCGGCCCGCGAAGGCGCCGATGCGTCGTTGCGCCCATCCCTGCTCGTAGCCGTAGCGGAGGCGGGCGGCGGCCTGGGCGTCGGTGAGGAGGAGGGGTTCGGTGCCGGGGGCGCAGTCTGCCGGCAGCCAGGGCAGCTCCCAGTCCTTGGCTGTGGCCTCGGGCTTCGTGGTCGTGGCCCAGGGGGACGCCTGGTCGTGGTCGGTGGGCAGGAGAGTCGTCTGCGGGTCTGTGTCGGTGGGGTCTCGCGGGTTCGGGAGGGGCAGGTGGAGTTCGATCCGGGCGCCCGGCGCGGCGTGGAGCTTGACGTGGATGCTGTCGGAGTCGGGTGCGCCGGGCGGGGTGTAGCGAACGGTGAGGGTCACGGGTTCGGCCATGCCCGGGTCAACGACCGGGAGAGTGTCCGGGTACCGCCCGGGCCCGCGCCGGACCGGCTACGCGTCGTGGCTTGGCTTCCTTGTGGGGAGGTTGACGGGGGTTTCGGGCGTGAGGCGGCGGTCGAGGGTGAGGGCGAGCGACTCGGTGACGAATGACTCGGTGTCCGCGAGGCGGATGAGGGTGCGCAGGATCTCGGACTTGTCGACGGGGCGGCCGAGGCGGCGGCGCAGGTCGAGGGCGAGGAAGTCGAGGGCGAGGGCGTCCTCCTCGTCCAGGAGCAGCGTGTACTTGCTGGGCTTGGGTGCGGGCTGTTCGGGGGCGGGAGGCTTGCGGCTGGGGACTGCCGTCGTGCCGTCGTGCCGTTGTGCCGTTGTGCCGTCACTGCTCTTCTGACCTGCTTGTTCGTTGTCGAATCGGCCGGAGAGGCCGGTCAGGAGCTGGTTGACGTTGCCGGTGCTGACGGAGAAGTCGGGCTTGCCGGTGCTCATGCGGAGGTGTCCTTCGGGAGGTAGCCGGCCGCGACGGCCAGGTCTCGGTACATGCGGGCGACGTCGGAGGCGGGGGCGTACTGGGCGAGGGTCTGTCCCTGGTCCTTGGCCTCTGCGACCAGGGTGCGCAGCGGGATCTCGCCCACGACGGGGAGGGCGAGCCGGTGGAAGGCTTCGTAGACCTTCTGGTGGAAGCCGCTGAACGGCTTGTTGATGCGGTTGATGACGAGTCCGCGGTAGTGCGGCATCGGCATGCGGGTTTCGGCGATCAGGGTCTGGATCTGGCCCAGCAGCAGTTCCAGCGCCTTGAGAGAGAACGTGTCGACGTCGACCGGGATCAGGACGTGTTCGGCCCAGCGCAGGATGTTGTCCGTGTCGACGTCGAGGGCGGGGCGGCAGTCCACGAGGCAGTGGTCGAAATCGTCCGCGAGGAGTTCCAGCACCCAGGCGAGGCGCTCCTCCTTGCTGCGCGTGGAGTGCAGCCGGCGCGGCAGGGTGAACAGGTCCAGGGAACTGGGGATCAGCCACAGGTTCTCCGAGTGCCGCCGCACCAGGGACCGGGCCTGCTCGCGGTCGCAGGTCTCCAGCATCGCGCGAGCGAGGGTCAGTTCCTCCGTCGGTTCCAGCCTCGGGACCAACAGGGCGTCGGTCAGGTTTCCCTGCCCGTCGAGGTCCACCAGGAGCGTTCGGCGGCCGGAGGCCGCGAGCGTGCCGCCCAGATGGAGCGTGGTCGTCGTCTTCGCGACCCCGCCCTTCTGGTTCAACAGCGCGTCTTTCGTCATCACCATGTACGGCACCGTAACGCCGTGATGACGGCATGCCGTCATTACGGTCCTACGGCATGCCGTCATTACGGTCCTACGGCGTGCCGTCACTGATGCTGTGAGCTGTATTGACGGGCGGACTTCAGTACCCGCGTGGGCGCTGAGCAGGAGTGCCTGAAGCCGTGGGCAAGCCGGGGCTTGCCCACGGGCCGGAGGGCTTGCCCGCTGCCGCCGGACGGGCGCAGGCGGCAGGTCAGCGGCCGGGCCTCTTAGCGTCACGTGGAGACGTCACGGTGTGACGCCTCCTGAACGTGAATGCCTCTGGCGGTAGGCCCGGGTGCGGCACCTCGGTGAGCAGTACACGGCATCCACCCGCTTGCGGGTGCCGCCGGTGGCCTCGCCGGTGAACCACCAGCTCTTGCAGACCGGACAGCGCTTGCGGGGCCGGCAGTACGCGCGGCCCTCCCACAGGGCGGCGGCGAACTCCACGTTCGTCTGCCACCACCGCCCGCGCTCCCGCTTCCAGCGCCACATCCTCGTGCGGCAGGCCGCCGAGCAATACCGGCGCGAGGACCGGCTCTCCCCAGGCAGCGGCCTACCGCACTGGCCACAGCGCCGGACGCTCTTGCTCGCCACCTCTCCAGAATCCTCCCGCACGCCTCGCGGGACCAGGAGCACGAAGGCGAAGACGTCGCTGCCGGTGTCAGTTGACGACCTCGACCCCGTGGACGCGTACGGAGCCCGCTGGCTTTGTCGACGACGAGGAGCAGCGTTTCTCTGCCAGTTCGGGAGGTGCTGCCTGGGGCGAGTGTCGATGACTTCGGGAGGCGGCCCGATGCCCACCGCTGAGACGCCGTCTGCGGCTCGGTCGTGGTCCGGGACAAAAGCGCTGGTTACGGGGACGGGTCGCAGCCCTCGTCTCTCCGTTGCCGAGCGCGGGTGGGTGCCTCCCATTCTCATCGACATCGAGATCGGGGCCCGGCAAGCGCCTCCCGAGGACGTCGACAATCGCTGTCGTATGACGTCGAGAACGCCAGCCCGCAGAGCCGCGGGTCGCGGTCAAGACGCCGCTCTGTCCCGCGACAGTCCAGGTGATGTCCCACATCGCCCTCGCCGTGACGGAGTACCGGGCCCGTGAGCGGTGACCGGTCACAAGGCGCGGGACGCTGTCACCGGTCACGCCGGTGACCGGTCACGCCGGTCACCCGACCGGTCACCGACACCAGACCGTCCTGACTACAAGTCAGTCCACCGGCCCGGCACATGAGACCAGCCCTCCCCGCCGCTGACCGGGCGGAGAGGGTTTTCACGCTCGCGGGCAAGCCCGGAAACCAGTACTGACCTGCGATAACGCCCGGCAGCCCGCATCGAGTGGTGTAGGGGAGAGTGTAGGGAGAAGTGTAGGAAGGAGTGTAGGGAAGAAGACAAGACAG
>NZ_JAIUKE010000744.1 GCF_020176795.1 Streptomyces sp. 8L | reverse complement strand
CCTCATCCAGCGCATCCGACGCGGCCTACGGCACATCCAGTACCACAGCGACCTCATAGACGGCTGCCTCGCCGAGACCGCATCAGACCTAACATAAGCAACCAGCGACATCACAAGTTCAACCTCAGTAGTTCGGATAAAACCAGATTCGGCGCGCGGGGCCTGGTCCTCAACGCAATGGTTCCGTTCACCACCCGGTGCATGGACACCGTCGTCACACAGCTCCGCGCGGACGGTTTCGACGTCCGGGACGAGGACGTCGCCAGCCTCTCGCCGTTCGTCCGCCACCACATCAATGTGCTGGGCCGGTACTCCTTCCAGCTCCCCGACCTGCCCGGCGGGCTGCGGCCCCCGCGGGGCAAGCATGCCGCCGACGAGGAGTGAGCCGTGCTGGCCGTGTAGCCGAGTCCGGCGTCGCTTTGCCTGCCGCCTCCGTCCCAGAATGCGGTACGGTACGGTTTCGTATCTATGATGGGAGGGTCGGTGGCTGGTACGGGACGGCCTCGCGACGAGGAGAGAAGTGTGGCGATCCGCCGGGCGGCTGCGGAGCTGCTCGGTGAGGTCGGCTACGACCTGGTGACGATCGACGCGGTGGCCGCCCGGGCCAGAGCGAGCAAGGCGACGATCTACCGCAGGTGGGACTCACTGGCGGAACTGGTCGTGGACACCGTGCGTTCGCTGGCCCGGCCGATTGCGGTGCCGGACACGGGAAGCCTGGCAGGGGACCTGAGAACGGCACTCGATCGGTTCCAGCAAGCCGACGCGTTCGAGCTGCGGGTGCTCAGCGGGCTGCTCGGCGCGCTGCCGCGCAACCCGGAGCTGGCGACGCTCTTCCGTGAGCAGGTGATCACACCGCGCCTGGGGCTGCTCCACTCGGTTTTCGCGAGCGCCGTGGAGCGCGGCGAGATCGCGACGGGCACGGACAGCGAGTTGCTGGCCATCGTGGTCCCGTCCATGCTCGCCTTCCGCGTCCTGCTGACGGGCGAGCCCGCGGACCCCGAGTACGCCGACCGCATTGTGCAGCAGATCATGCTGCCGCTGCTGACGGCCGCCTCTTCTTCCCCTGGCCCTGCTCCTCTGTCCGACCAAGTGAAAGCGTGAACGCGATGAGTGACAGCATGACACGGCCGGGGGCGGACGCCGCCCCTGCGGCAGTCAAGAGTTCCGGGCGCTGGATGATCCTGGGTGTGGTCTGCCTGGCCCAGCTGATGGTGGTCCTGGACGCCACCGTGGTGAATATCGCCCTTCCCACAGCGCAGCACGACCTCGGCTTCTCCAACGCCGACCGGCAGTGGGTCGTCACCGCCTACTCGCTGGCCTTCGGCGGGCTGCTCCTGCTGGGCGGGCGGCTGTCCGACATGTTCGGCCGCGAGCGGATGCTGATCATCGGTATGGTCGGCTTCGCCGCCGCCTCCGCTCTGGGAGGCGCGGCCACCGGCTTCACCATGCTCGTGATCGCCCGGGCGCTCCAGGGCGCGATGGGCGCCATGCTGGCCCCGGCAGCCCTGTCCACGCTGACCACGACGTTCTCCAACTCCAAGGAACGCGCCAAGGCATTCGGTGTCTACGGGGCGATCTCCGGTGCCGGTGGCGCTCTGGGTCTGCTGCTCGGCGGCCTCCTCACGGAGTACCTCAACTGGCGCTGGACCCTCTACGTCAACGTCGTCTTCTCCCTCTTTGCGATCACGGCGGCCGTGCGACTGCTGCGCATGCGCCCGCGGGACCGCAGCGTCCGTCTCGACCTGCCGGGCGTCGCCCTGGTCGCGGCCGGACTGGTCGCGGTGGTCTACGGCCTGTCGCGGGCGGAGACCGATGGCTGGAGCGCCGCCCTGCCCATCAGCCTGCTGATCGGCGGGGTGCTGCTTCTGGCCTGCTTCGTACTGGTGGAACGCCGTGCGGCGCACCCGCTGCTGCCGCTGCGTGTGGTGACCGACCGCTTCCGCGGCGGCGCCTACCTGACCATCGGCCTCTCCGCGATGGGCATGTTCGCCGTGTTCCTGTTCCTGACCTACTACCTCCAGCAGATCAAGGGCTTCTCGCCGGTGGCCACCGGCGCCGCGTTCCTCCCGATGATCGTCGCGCTGATCGGATTCTCGACCGGCGCCAGCGCACTGCTCGTGCCCCGCTTCGGGCCCCGGATCATCGTTTGCTCGGGACTGGTCGTCGCCGCCTGCGGAATGGGCATGCTCGCCTCCCTGCTGGATACCGGCTCCTCCTACGCAGCAGCCATCCTGCCGTCCCTGCTCGTCGTGGGCGCCGGACTCGGCATGGTGTTCTCCGCCGCCATGAACACCGCAACCTACGGGGCCGCCTCCGCCGACGCAGGTGTCGCCTCGGCGATGGTCAACACGGTCCAGCAGATCGGCGGCGCGATCGGTACGGCCCTGCTCAACACCATCGCCGTGAACGCGCTCACCGGCTACCTCACCGACCACGGCCACACCCCGGCAGCAGCAGCCCACGCGGCAGTCCACAGCTACACGGTCACCTTCTGGGCCTCCGCGGGCATCTTCGTCGGTGCCGCACTGATCGCCGCCCTCGTTCTGCGCTCCGGAGTACTCACAGACACCGAATCCTCCCCCGCCGCACACCCGGCCTGACCCCAGCGCCGGGCCGCCCCGAGAACCCATAGAAGCAGGCTCCCTCCCTGCCCGGCCTCCCCGTTCGCCCCTGCGCTCGTCCTCGCACGTGCCCGCAGAGCAAGCCCCCACCTGGAAGCCGGGCGCCGCACAGCCGCGCCCGCGGCCGAACGGAATCCGCCGGCCTCGTTCGGATAGGTCGTACAGACCAACTCGCTTGCCCTGTACGACCTCCCCACCAGGAGACAAGTCGCCGGGTTGAGCCCATCCGCCCCAGACCGGTCGCTCAGCGCCGGGCCCCGCCGGGCGCGAGGAGGCTGGTCAGCTCGGAGATCGGGTCTGTCAAATGAGCGGCTCTGTCGCGTAATCGGTGGTAACGAAGGGTGACGGTCGTCGTTGGTATGGTGTGCGCGATGTCAATGAGCTTGTGGCTGTGGTGTTTTCAGGGCTGTCGGCCCTGGTTGTCGAGGGCGTGGCGGACGAGGGTGAGGTCATCCGGGTGTCGGCGCGGACCCGGGACGATCCTGTGCCATGCCCGATCTGTGGCCGGCCAACGGGACGGGTGCATGGGTTCCATGGGCGGGTGGTCGCGGACTTGCCGGTGGACGGACGGCGGGTCGTCGTTGCGGTGCGGATCCGCCGCTTGGTGTGTCCGGTGCTCGCCTGTCCGCGGCAGACGTTCCGCGAGCAGGTTCCCGGCGTCATGGAACGCTACCAGCGC
>NZ_JAIUKE010000743.1 GCF_020176795.1 Streptomyces sp. 8L | reverse complement strand
CACCGGCAGGAGTCCGATAAGCTCACGCTGGCCGCATAACCACCCGAACACGTGTCCACTTTCGCGGGGGAAGGCCCGGCTGTCGGTCGGCCAGCGTGCCACCCAGGTCAAAGAACACGAGGGGGGCCCGGGCATGGACCCTACGCCGTGCCGCATGCCGCATGCCGCAGGTGGTTGCCGTCATGCATCTTTCCTCGTCGCGTGCGGCAAGCGCCGTCTCGCACCGTCTTGGGACGCCGCCTTGGGCACATCGGAAGAACCCTTCGCCTTGCGCACCCAAAAGCATTGCTTTCCGAACGTGCCGTTGGCATATGCCAATTGATAACAAGGGTTCCTTCAATATCCTCAACGTCCTTCACAAATCCCGGATTGACCCGGGTTAAGGATCACTGCCCGCACCTTCTGGCTGAGCCGCATCACACCCCCTGCGACGCCGTTCGCGGGCGGGCCGATTATCCGCTCCAGGCCCGCGCCCGAAGCGCGCAGGAGCGTGGGCGCAACCAGCTCGCGCCCGGGTGCAGGTCGACTGTCGGCAACACGGGACGTCTCCGACCAGCGCACCCCGTCCCGCACCGCAGAAGCCGGGTGCGGCTCGCCGCCTGTCCGCCGCCGGCGGCCCCCGACCTTTACCTTTGCGAAGCAAGTTGTCAGTGGGGCCCGCTAAAGTACGCGCACACATGCCCAGGAGTGCGAATGCCCGGCAAAAAGTGTGCGTTTGGCACCCATTCAAGCGTGGGGGAAGCACCGTACGTATGTGTGAGGTGTG
This sequence comes from Streptomyces sp. 8L, assembly GCF_020176795.1. Classification (GTDB taxonomy): domain Bacteria; phylum Actinomycetota; class Actinomycetes; order Streptomycetales; family Streptomycetaceae; genus Streptomyces. Next base: position 2,549 of record NZ_JAIUKE010000743.1, on the reverse strand, counting down.
ACACAAAAAATTTAAAAGAAGGCCTTGAGCTGGTGGATTACCCGCTAAACGCGACGATCTGCGCAGATCAATAGGTGCCCCCAGGTCGACGTTCAGCCCTCGCGCCATGCAAGATAGAGGCGCTGCCGAAGCGTAACGTGACGGACGCCACAATGGCGTTGCGTTCGCTGCGGCACTGACGAGTCGTGGAAAACAAGGAGGACCCCACCGCGTAGCCCGGATAAGCGCACGGTGAGGCCCTCCCGCCGAGTGACACGTCAGCTTGCTCTGGCCCCGGCCTTTAGGCGGGGGCCTGCTGCGTTACGACCGGTGGAGCCACCAGGCGACCTTGAAGATCGCCACGGCTACCGGTAGCAGCCAGCGGTACCGCTTGTAACGGTGGCCCGCTGTGCAGCAGTTGCAGTGTCCGTCAGACCCATGGGTCATCAGGTCCACCCCTTTCAGGTCGAGCCCGTTACTTCGTGTTCGCGGGCTCCATGGAGACTCGCGAGACGGGTTGACCGTGAGAGGTGGCTCTCGGGTATCAGTAGATTACCCGCGCCCAGGAGGACTCGGCGCTACCAGCCGCACCATCGACTGTGCCACGGCGCTGGCACTCAGTGTCAGCCGAGAGCGTCACGTGCCGTCACGGGAGCACTCCCCCCGAGCTCCAACGGCCCACGCTGGGACGATCTCTGACCGACCGTGGGGAACGCAGTGCCCGGTTCCCGGGTGCGACGAGACCGAAGTCACACGACGCTGCCTGCTTACGTTGAAAATGGAACTTCTGGACATCGATGTCATACATGCGCGATCGATTGGTTGCTCCAGGTGACGAAATTTCCGTGTCCCGCGCTTGCCGGCAATGAGAGCGCCCTGGCCCAGGGGGCTCGACTCCAGGCCTGCCCGCACCAGCACGCGGTGTCCCTGCGGGCCGCTCCGCACATCCTGGCCGCTGACACCGCGCGGGAGCGCGTAGCCGAGTACCTGCCGGTCCGCCGCCCGGCCCGAGAAGCCCGCGTCGTAGACGGACCGGCTGCCCGGCCTCGCCGCGCGCCCGCTGCACGGTGACGCCACCGGGGCGGTGATCGCATGACCGGCGAGCTGAGCGGCGTCGACCTCGCCCGCCAGGCCCTCATCGCGGCCCGGGAGGCGGCGAAGAAGAACGGCACCACCAGGAAGCCGAAGCGGCGCACCACCACCGTACGGCGCGCCGGGCGCAAGCCGCTCGGGCTGGGCAGCGCGATCGGCATAATGATGACCGAGCGCGGCATGGTCGCCCCGGCCGCCGGTGGGAGCGTCCTCGCCGACTTCGACACCATCCTCGCCGTAGCCGTGCCCGAACTCGACGGGCGCGTGCAGGCCGCCTGGACGTCGTCCCCGGCGCCCCGGCCGTCGGCACGAAGCTGCGCTGGAGCGCCCCGAAGCTGATCGCGGCGGCCAACGAGCGGGTACGGGGCGCGAACGTCCGCGTCGTGCACGTCCTGGCGCCCGCGCCCGTGAGGACCGGCCCCGCCATCGCGGCCGACGTCACTTCGGCCCCGGCCGCGCCTGCCGCCCCGGTGGAGCGCCGGCCGCCGCCGGATGGGTACCGCCGCGCGATCGAGACGCACCGCCAGGCCGCGCCGCCCTCCCGGGTAGACCCGGGCATCGCGGAAGCGGTGGAGCGGCAGATGGAGGCGATGCACGAGCTGTCGCGCCGGGCGTTCCCCGAGCCCGACGTCGTCCCCGCCGATGCGTCGGCCCCGATCGACCAGGCTCGTATCCAGCGCCGCCGCCAGGCCGCAGTGACCGAGGCCGCCGCGCTGCGCCGGGCCCGAGCCGAGAAGGCCGGCCGGGAAGTGGCTGTGCCACGCCACCTGGAGTAGGCGCCATACGGGCCCGGGACTGGCGCGGCAACAGCGTCTTCTCGGCCATTGCGAGTGCCGAATCGGGCAGCTCGGAGCAACGGCGGTGTGCCGGATGGTGTCCCGCTCCATGATCTGCGGCAGCGGGACGCGACGGGCGGGCCTGATGGCAGGGGGAGGTACCCGGTGGCAGTGACCGAGCTGTTGGTCGCGGACGAGATCATGACCCGGCTGTCGGATGAGACCCGCCAGCAGGTGGCGCTCAACCTCCACAAGCGGGACTGCCAGACCTGCGGGGCGCCGCTGGGCGAGAAGACGCCGGCGCTCGCCGTCGACGACTGCGGCCCGTTCCTGAGCGCGTCCCTCAACCACCAGGACTGCCGCCCCTCGGGCTGGTACGGGCTGCGCACAGTCATGGTCAGCGCACACGTGTCGTGGACCAGCCGGTTCTTCACCCTGCCGATGGATGAGGGCAACGGACGGCCCCCGCGGCTGGGGCGAGGAACTACGCCGCCGCCAGCACAACGCGGGCATGACCGCCTGGGAGCTCGCCGACCTCCTCGGCGTCCACGAGCACGACATCTCCCTGGACCACCTGCCCAATCAGCCCTTGCACGTCGTCCTCGAACTCGCCCGCCGCCTCGACCTCCACCCCAGCGACCTCACCCCGTACGCCGCCGAGGTCTACCTCCACCCCCGCTACTTCGACGCCCAGCTCCCGAC
>NZ_JAIUKE010000742.1 GCF_020176795.1 Streptomyces sp. 8L | reverse complement strand
GACCCGCAGGCGGATGGCCTGCGGGTCCGGTGCGGGTGAAGCGGTGGGCTCGGCCGGGTCTGGCGGCGGCCTTCGGCGCGTTGACGTCGCTCGGCAGCGCCTTCTGCGCGACCTCGACGAGCGTCGCGAACGCGTTGGCGTCGTTGACGGCGAGCTCCGCGAGGATCTTGCGGTCCACCTCGACGTTGGCGGCCTTCAGACCCTGGATGAAGCGGTTGTACGTCATCCCGTTGGCGCGGGCAGCGGCGTTGATGCGCTGAATCCACAGCTGGCGGAAGTCGCCCTTGCGCTTCTTGCGGTCGTTGTAGTTGTAGACGAGGGAGTGGGTGACCTGCTCCTTCGCCTTGCGGTACAGGCGCGACCGCTGGCCGCGGTAGCCGCTGGCCTGCTCCAGAATCGCCCGGCGCTTCTTGTGGGCGTTGATCGCCCGCTTGACGCGTGCCACGTGTCAGCTCCTTGTAGCGGGGTCGCGGTCGGTGCACACGACCCGGAAGTGGTGGGTCCCGGTGGGGGGGGAGGCGAGGTCCCGGTGAGGGGACCGGGCCTCAGATGCCGAGAAGCTTCTTGATCTTCTTGGTGTCCGCCGGGGCCATCTCGGCGTTGCCGCTGAGACGACGCGTAACCCGCGACGACTTGTGCTCCATCAGGTGGCGCTTGCCGGCCCGCTCGCGCAGCACCTTGCCGGAGCCGGTGACCTTGAAGCGCTTGCTGGCACCCTTGTGAGTCTTGTTCTTCGGCATGCGCCGTGTCTCCTCGTCAGTGGCGCTTCCCGGCCGGCGTGGCGCCGGCGCGCGGAAGCGTCATTTCTCGGTATGGGGGTTCCGGGGCGGACCCGGGACCGGAGGCGTTCCTGTGGAGCGACCGCGGGCTCACGCCTCGGCGGACTCGGGGGTCGTCTCGACCGACTCGTCCGACTCCGCCGTGAGCTGGCCGCCGCCCTGGCGCTCGGCCTTGCGGGCGGCCTGCGCCTCGCGGGCCTCGGCCATGGCCTCGGTCTTCTTCTTGTGCGGGCCGAGCACCATGATCATGTTGCGGCCGTCCTGCTTCGGGTTGGACTCGATGAAACCGAGGTCCTCCACGTCCGAGGCGAGACGCTGCAGCAGCCGGAAGCCCAGTTCGGGCCTGGACTGCTCGCGACCGCGGAACATGATCGTGATCTTGACCTTGTCGCCCTGCTTGAGGAACCGCACCACGTGACCCTTTTTGGTGTCGTAGTCGTGCGGGTCGATCTTCGGCCGGAGCTTCATCTCCTTGATGACCGTGTGCGCCTGGTTCTTGCGCGCCTCACGGGCCTTCATGGCCGACTCGTACTTGAACTTCCCGTAGTCCATGAGCTTGCACACGGGCGGACGCGCGTTCGCCGCGACCTCGACGAGGTCGAGGTCGTACTCCTGGGCGAGTTCCAGGGCCTTGGCAAGCGGCACGATGCCGACCTGCTCGCCGCTGGGACCGACGAGTCGTACTTCGGGAACACGAATCCGGTCGTTGATGCGGGGCTCGGCGCTGATGGATCCTCCTCGGTTAGGACTGACCGGCTGTCTGGCAGACAGCCGCATCACCATGTCTTTACTGACCAACCGTGGCGGAACACGAAAAATGCCCCGGACGGACACAGGCGGCAGCTCCAAGGAATACCGGAGCACCGCCGTGGTCCACACGGGGCGCATCGGGCGGCTCCATCGTCCGTACGGAACGATGGGCACCACCTGACCGGTGACCCGCCACCTCGAAGGCGGCCAGGTGGGAGATCGGAGCCTCCACTTGTGGGCCGGGCACATAAGCGCTCGACCGGTCGTCACCCAAGGTTAACACCCCGCGAGGGCCGGAGCGAACCGGCTGGCCGAAAGGGGGCCGCACGGGAGGCCCTAGGGTAAGGCGCATGAGTGACGCGACCCCCGCAGCCGGTCAGGCTGCCCCCGAGCAGCCCGACTACGACGCCCTGACCCGCGACATCGCGGAGGTGCCGGCCGTCGAGGTGATCGTCACGGTGGCGGTCAACCTGATGAGCGCGGCGGCGGTGAAGCTGGGCCTGACCGAGGAGGGCGAGGACCACAAGGACCTCGACGAGGCGCGCAAGCTGATCCACTCCCTCGCGGGGCTGATGGACGCGAGCGCCACGGAGATCAGCTCGTTCCACGCGTCGCCGCTGCGGGACGGGCTCAAGTCGCTCCAGCTCGCGTTCCGGGAGGCGTCCGTGGTGAAGGACCAGCCGGGCCAGGGCCCGGGCGAGAAGTACACGGGCCCCCTCTACGGCTGACGTATCCGGCTGGGGTACGCGGCTGGGGTTATTGCCCGGCGTACGGGGCCCGGCTCCGGCTCCCGGGCCTTCGGCCGGCGCCCGACCCCGGCGCCCGCCGTGCTGCCGTCAGACGCCGCGCACGGACACCGGGCGCCCGGTGTGCCGCCGTCACGCGCCGCGTACGTACAGGGGCTCGCCGGGCGGCGCCGCCCCGGCCGGCAGCAGTGCCAGGTCGAGGCCGTGCACCAGGCGGGCCCGCAGCGTCTCGTGGGCCGCGAGCGCCTCGGCGACCGCGCGGGCGGCGGCGCCCGTGTCGCCCACTTCGCCGTCGAGCACCAGCGCGAGCAGACCGTCGGCGCTGCCCGGCCCGAGATACGCGCGGGCCACGGCGGGCTCGGCCGCCACGACGTCCCGTACGGCGCCGGTGACGGCCGGGTCGCCCAGCGGGTCGGCGCTGCCGCGCCCCTCGGCGAGGGCCCGCAGGGCGGGGCCCGTCAGCTGGTAGGTCACCGGGCCCGCGAGGTCGAGCACCAGGGTGTCCGCCCGCTCGTGCGCGGCCGCCTGGAGCGCCTGGTGCAGGGGTACGGCGACGGGCCTGGCGGCCGGGTCCCAGGCGGCGAGCGCCGCGGTGGAGGTGAAGGCGGGCAGGGCCCGCCGGTCGCCCGCGGTGAGCGTGGGCACGGCCATGTCGCTGGTCTTCTCGCGGCGCAGCCCGCAGCCCGGGCGCCCGGCCCCCCCCCCCGGCGCCCCCGGCCCCTCGGTCTCGCCGAGCACGGCGACGACCGGGACGAGCAGCCGCGCGGTCCTGAGCGCGGTGAGCACGCGGGGCTCCGCGGACCGGTCGGCGGACCAGGCGGCGAGGGCCGCGGCGAGCTCGGGCGCGGCGGTGCCGTCGTCGTCCGCGAAACCGGGATCGGGGATGTTCTTGAGGGCCACGCGACGAGCTTAGGGCCTGGCCGCCGCCCCGTAGGGCCCGGCCTCGGCCCGCCGCCGCTGCCGCCGCCCCGAGGCCCACAGGGCGCCCGCCGCGACCAGCAGCAGGCCGCCCGCGCCGCCCGCGGCGGGGGCGGGCCAGGTCGCGGAC
>NZ_JAIUKE010000741.1 GCF_020176795.1 Streptomyces sp. 8L | reverse complement strand
GCCACACGGTGGCCGGGGTCCTGGGGGGTGCCGTTCACGGGCGCAGTGTTCCCGTCGTCCGGCGGATCTGTCACGTCCTTCGGGCCCTTTTCGCCCGCTCGTGTCCCGCCCTCGTCCGGCTGCGGCGCCCCGTCCCCCCCTCCCGGGCCCGGGGCGGCGGGGGGGGGGGCCGCGCGCCCGAGCGCGTCGCACAGCTGGCGCGCGTCCGGGTCCAGGCCGGACTGGCGCAGCCAGGCGACGAACCCGGGCAGCGCGACGCGGCGCCCCCCGCCCGCCGCCGCGGCCCGCGGGTCCTGCCGGCCCGTGGGGTCCGCGGCCGGTGCGTCGCGGGCGGGGCCGCCGTCCTCGGCGGGTACACCGGGCATCAGCGCGTCACCTCGGCCGGTCGAGCCGCTGGATCAGCAGGTCGGCCAGGCGCTCGCGGCTCTGCGGCGCCGCGATGCCGGTGAGGTAGACGGCGTTGAGCAGCTGGTCGGTGGCGATCTGCTGGCGCTGGGAGCGCTCGAAGAACTGCGAGATGAGGTCGCTGCCCGCGCGCGCGGCGTCCTCGCCGAGGTGCGCGGTGACGAAGGTGGAAAGGCGCTGGTGGTCGGGGCGGCCGAGTTCCAGGTGGATGCAGCGGCGCAGCAGCGGGGCGGGGAAGTCCCGCTCGCCGTTGCTGGTCAGGACGACGAAGGGGAAGGCGCGGCACTGCACCCGGCCGCCCTTGACGGTGACCTTCCGGCCGTCGTGCGTGAGGACCTGCGCCTCGCCGTCCGGCAGCCGGTCGGCGATGCGCTCCAGCTCGGGGATGGCGAACTCGCCCTCCTCCAGCACGTTCAGCAGGTCGTTGGGCAGGTCGATGTCGCTCTTGTCGAGTTCGTCGATGAGCAGGACGCGCGGTGTCTCGGACGGCAGCAGCGCGGTGCCGAGCGGGCCGAGCCTGATGTAGCTACCGATGTCGGCGGTCGGGTCGGCGCCCGGCGCCGCCAGGTGGGAGGCCACCTGGACGTCCTGGAGCCGGGCGATGGCGTCGTAGTGGTAGAGGCCGTCGACGAGGCGGGTGCGGCTGACGATGGGCCAGCGCAGGACGCGGCCGAGGCCGAGTTCCGCGGCGACGGAGTGCGCCAGGGTGCTCTTGCCCGCCCCCGGGCTGCCGGTGACGAGCAGCGGGCGCCGCAGGTAGAGCGCCGCGTTGATCATCTCCAGTTCCTCGGCGCCCGGCCGGTGCAGCTCGGCCCGGTGCCGGTGCACGCCGAGGCGCCGGTCGGCCGACTCGTCGCCGTCCGTCTCGTCCGACGCGGCGTCGCGCCCCGTGAAGTCCCGCCACGGCGGCGGCGGTGGCAGCCGGGTGATCCCCTCGTGCGGTTCGCCCGCGCCGCGGTAGATGAGCCACTCGCTGGTTTCGCTCATAGCGTGTTCCTCGTGGTCGTCGCTCGGCCGTCCGGTCTCGTGTGGCACAGGGCGTGGTGCGCGGCGCTCCCCCGGGCCCGGGCGGCGGGGAGAGGTCCGGTCGTGCCGCTCACGGCGCGTTCAGCAGCAGGCCGGGGCCGGGCAGCGGATGGCGCGGGTCGTCGTAGAACAGCGCCACCCGGTCCGACCAGTACGCCTCGGTCCTCTTGTCCCACACGCCCTTGCGCAACTCGTGGATTTTACCCGGCAACTGGCTCGCCGTGCGGGCCTCGGTCACGACGCGCGCGGCCCGGCGGTGGAGGTCCGCGCAGAGCGCCTCCGGGCCCGTACCGGGTGAGCGGCGCAGCAGCAGCACCCGGTACCCGGTGCGGGTGAGGCGGGCGAAGCCCTCGGCGGCCTCCGCCTCCGGCCGCTGTGCGTAGTGGCACAGGAGGGGCACCGTCTCGTGGGACAGCGAGCGCAGCCGCTCCTCCACCTCGACGGGTACCCAGTCGCCGTCCTGGCAGTCCACGTCCTCGGTGCGCATGCCCACCGTGTGCAGGTGGTCCCAGCGGGCCTGTTCGTCGGTCTCGCCGTCCGGCGCCTCGGGGTCGAGGCAGCGCACCACCACGGGCCGCTGCACGCCCAGCGGCGGGCCGCCGGGCACCAGGCTCCAGCGCTCCACGTCGAGCCCCAGCTCGGCCTGGGCGAGGGCGACCTGGAGCACGGCGGGCTCGTCCGGCTCGTCGCTCTGGCGGAACGCCTCGGTCAGCGGGCCCGCCAGAGCGGCCGTCAGATCGCGCAGGGCGGTGCCCGTCCCGTCGCCTATGGCGTCCACCTCGCCGTTGAAGTGGGCGACGCCGACCCGCCAGTCGTAGGTGTCGCGCTCCCAGCCGCGGGGTTCGAGTTCCAGCAGGACGCCGGCGCGCTCGCCAGGCCTCGGCCGCTCGCCGTACACCGGCTCGGTGCGCCGCTGTTCGCGGTCGGTGCGCTCGCGGCTCTCGGCCCACAGCTGCCGCAGCTCGCCGCGGAACGAGCGGGTCAGCCGGTCCCTGGCGAGTTCGCGCACCCACTGCCACAGCTCGTACTCGGCGCGCGGGGTGTCCTGCGTGGTGTACGGGCGCTCGGCGGCGACGGCGCTCATGCAGTAGCGGAGCACGAGTTCGAGGTCGGCCGGGCCGCCGTGCGTCTCGCGCAGCTCGCCGAGGCCGTCGCGCCAGCTGCGCGGCGCGGGCACGGGCTGGGGGCCGCGGCCCCCGCGCCTGCCCTCGGCGCGGCCGATCAGGTCGAGCAGGCCCGCCGTGCTGACGGGCGGCGGCAGTTCGGCGAGCAGGCCGAGCAGTTCGGCGCGCTGGGCGGGGCCGAGCACCCGCCCCGCGCTCTTCTCCAGCCGGGTCTGCACGTCCGTCCAGCTGTCCTCGGGCCCCGGGTGGTGGTGGCGGTCGCGGTGGTAGCGGTCGTGCGCGTGGCACACGGCCTGATACGTGTCGTGGGCCTCGTCGCGCAGCAGGCCGGGCGGTCCTGGCAGGGTCCGCAGCGCCTCGGTCCCCACGGCCGTCCCGCCGCTGCCGCCGACGGTGCGCGACTTGATCACCCCGATCACCTGGCCGCGCCGCGGGTCGACGACGGGGCCGCCCGACATGCCTTCCGTCAGGACGTCGTCGCCGAGGCGGATCTGCGAGCCGACCATGCCGAGGTCGTGGCCGCGTGCGCTGACGACGAGTTCGAGCTCTCCGTCGACCTCGGTCCAGCCCGCCCAGATGACCTTGCCGCCGTCGAAGCGCTTGGAGACGCGCTCCGCCAGATAGGCGCAGGGGTGTTCGGTGGGGCTGTCGAGGCGGATCAGAGCGAGGTCGGGCGGGGGCACGCGGCGGCCCGGGGCCGGGGGCCCGCTCTCCCCTTCCGGGAGCCCCCGGGGGGGGGGGGGGGCCCCCCCCCGGGCGCCCCCCCCCCCCGGGGGCGCGCCCCCCCCCGCCCCCGGG
>NZ_JAIUKE010000740.1 GCF_020176795.1 Streptomyces sp. 8L | reverse complement strand
CCCACAACTCATCAGGCACGAGACGCTCCACTATCCCCACGAGCCCAGACTACCCAACCAAATGAGATGACTTCTTAGCGATCTACCGGCGCCTTCCGGCCCGGTGACACCACCCCCCGGGTCATGGTCGACAGGGGGACATAAGTCATGCCGGGCCAGAAGGCCGGGAGCCTCATGATCAAGGCCGTCTAGAAGGTAACGGGGAAGCAGTCATGCCGTCCCGGAGGCTGGGAACCCCGTTGCGGGGCTGATCAAGAAGGTAATGGGGGGGCACATCCTGCTGCCGGCCTCGAAGGACGGCACCGGCGCCTTCCCCGCGGCGAAGGTGATGTCGCTGGTGGGTGGCATGGTGGCGGGCGCCGACAGCATCGAGGACATGCACCGGCTGCGTCACGGCGCGATGGGCCGTCTGTTCTCCGGTGTGCGGGCCCCGTCCACGCCGTGGTCGTTTCTGCGTTTTTTCACACACGGCCATGTGAAGCAACTGCACGCTGTGGCCCGCCGGTTCCTTCCCGAACTGGCCCGTCACGCCCCGCTGCTGCCCGGCGCTGACCAGGTCGCCTACGTGGACGTCGATGACACCATCCGCCGCATCTACGGCTACGCCAAACAGGGCGCGGTTACGGATACAGCAAGGCCAACGGCCTGAACGCGCTCCTCGGCATCGTCTCCACACCCCTGGCCGCCCCGGTCATCGCCGCCACCAGGCTGCGCAGGGGACCCTCGAACTCCGCGCGCGGGGCGGCAGCGTTCGTCACCGAGACCATCCGCACCGCTCGCGCCTGCGGCGCCAGCGGCCTGCTGGTGATGCGCGCGGACTCGGCGTTCTACGGCGCCGATGCCGTCAACTCCTGCCGGGCACTGGGCGCACGCTTCTCCATCACCGTGCAGATGAACGCTTCCGTCAAGACCACCATCGCCCCCACGATGAGGACGCCTGGACGCCGATCAAGTACCCCAAGGCGGTCTGGGACGAGGAGGGCCAGTGCTGGATCTCCGACGCCGAGATAGCCGAGACCACCTACACCGCCTTCACTTCCAAGCCGAAGAAGCAGCAGGTCACCGCCCGTCTGATCGTGCGCCGCGTCAAACGCCCGAGCGCGCCGCAAGCCGTCCCCGCCGGACAGGGCACGCTGTTTGACACCTGGCGCTACCACGCCGCGTTCACCGACTCCCCGCTCTCCTTGAACGATGCCGAGCGTGATCACCGACGGCACGCCCTCGTCGAGCAGGTGCGCCGATGTCAAGAACAGCGCCTTCGCCCACGCGCCGTCCGGGCATTTCCAGGCCAACGCCGCCTGGCTCGCCCTGGCACACAACCTGACCCGCGCCGCCGGCGCACTGGCCGACACCTTCCCATACCAGAGCGACTACCGCCACCATCCGGGACCACCTGATCAACGTGCCCGCCCGCTTGGCTCGCTCAGCCCGCAGCCTCACCCTGCACGTGCCCGAGCACTGGCCCTGGAGCACCAACTTCATCCAGCTCTTCAACATGGTGCACGCGCCACCAGCCCCCTGACACTCCCCGACCGACCTGCCCGAAAGGGCCCGAGACCTGTTGAAAAGTGGAAAGGCTGGGCAGACCCGCCGCCACCCCACACCCGAATCCGCAACTCAACCCCGACACGCCCTGCACGCCCCCGAAACGATCACACCGAAATCAAGCCGGTGGATCCGGGCTCAGCGGCTGGCGTAGACACCCTGATGATCACCGGTCTCGTGCCTGTGCTGTCACCGCGTCAACACGCACTCTACGCGGACGATCTACACAATCCCGGAACTTGAAACCACCCCGGGACAGTCGAACGCCCGGCGGATACTTGCCAATCGAGAATCCATGATATCATTGATAATGATAACGTAACCAATTATTCTGGAGATTGAGTCACTCCCGGAGCTTGCGCAAGTTCTGGACCGGTCCGTAAGAATGTTACGGAGTCACTGGCCGAGAGACCCGCATAGCCTCTACAAGTTCGAATGCTGTCATCCAAATCTCAACGGAATCCAAATCCGCAAGGTGAAGCGGATGATTGAGCGTTGCACAGTCAAGCTATCGAAAAGAAAGCAAGGTTACCCCAAATGCATCTCCCTAGTGCGCTGAATCACATTGCCTTTCAGACGGATAGACTGGAAGAGACTCACTACTTCTACACCAAGATAATGGGACTCAGGTTCGCGGGTGCTGTTCGCAGGGCACCGGGCCAGAGAACGAGTGACGGAAGCATGATGCCCGACTTTCTGCACACTTTCTACGAGATGCCTTCTGGTGAGTGTATCGCATTCTTTGATGTTGAGAATACACCCCGGCGGGAAAATGATGGGTGGCCGCTTTGGACTCGCCATTTGGCCCTCAGCCTTGATTCCATCGAAGCTGTTGATGAGTATGCTGTGCGACTGCGTGAACACGCTATAAAAGTCCGCGGGCCGATCAATCACGATGGCGTCTGGTATTCAATCTATTTTTTCGACCCATCTGGCGTGCACCTAGAACTCACGCACCAGAGTTGTACACTCGGACAGGAGCAAGCCCAGGATGCCGAGAGGCTCTACTCGGCATGGATTCATGACCGACACTCCGGACGAGTTACTGAAAATGAAATCGTTGAGTCGTAGGAGCTGACGAGATGTCGGTTCCTGCAGTAGGACTGGGACCAGGGCTTCGGCGTAGTCGGCTGACGTCCGCTTTCTGACGGATACGCAGGTTGGGTGGGGTCCCGATGCAGAACAGGCACGGATGCCCATTGTCATGCAGTTCTCTACGCTCTGTGATCCTGAGAAGTCCGTGCCTGCCGACGCATCATCTCTGGTCCCTCCGGTCTTTTACCAACTCGGTGACCCCGCTGCCCAATTGCGTCAGGCGGTGAGTCGGTAGCTGAGGCGTTCGAGACGGCTGGTACGTGTCCCCCGCAGGGGCGGGGTCGGTCCACCAGGCGTTCGAGGCGGACGATGTTGATTACGGTGGTGGAGAAGGCGTGCTGGAGGCGGACCTGCGGCAGACTGCGGTAGCGGGCCCGGCGGATGCCGGTGATATCGAAGGTCTGGTGCCCTCGATCCCGGAGCGCAGGGCGTACTTGTTCTTCCAGGCTCCGCGCGGGTCCGGGCGAGGGCTTCGTAGGGCTCTTCGGGCGGGACTGTAAATCGTTCGGCTCTGTCCCGTAATCGGTAGTAACGCGGGTCTTCGATCTTGAGCGGTGCGCCTCGCCTGACACCCTGACGTTTCGTCACAATCAGTGACTGAGGAGGGTTGGCCCCCTGCTGCAAGGAGCCCGTGGTCCTAAGTGATCATTTCTGTTCTCTAACGAGCTCGTGCATGGTTGGCGGTAGCGCGTCGAGACCTTGATCGTTGATCATGATCCGTGTGGTGGGGAGCCGGACAC
>NZ_JAIUKE010000739.1 GCF_020176795.1 Streptomyces sp. 8L | reverse complement strand
GCTGTGGGGCGTGGTGTGGTGCCAGGGCTGCCCGGTGATGATGCTTGCGGTGATACCCGCCAGGCACAGGGTGGCGATGCCGGTGAGGACGGTGCGCCGGCTGGTTCGGTGGGAGGGGGGCGGGAGGGTGTGTCCGTTGCTGGAGTCCGTGCCGTGGCTGGGAGTGCCGGGTGCCGCTGTCTGTGGCCTGTCTGGCCTGCCCGGGGCGTCGGGTTTTGGCGGTGGTGTGGGTGTTTGCGGCGGGTTTTCGACAATTGGGTTGTCGTTGCCTGGGGCGGGGGAGGCCGCCGCCCAGCACAATGTCAGTGGTCCTGCGCTTTGCAGCTCGTCGAGGCGCTCGCTGCCCAGGCTCGCGGCGCACCGCTCCTGCAGTTTTTTCGCGAATACTTCGGCCACTGTGGGATCTTCCCTGGCCTGCTTCGCCAGCCGGTACAGCTCTTGCCACGGCGTGCTGTCGTGTTCGCCGCAGGCGAGGACGTACGCCTTGACCACCTCGACGGATGCGCTGAGGTGGCGGTCGGTCACCCGGGACACAGTGCTTTTGTTGAAGTGGATCTCGGTAGCAAGGCCCGTCACGCTCTTCTTGCTGGCGTCCACCAGACACGCCAGCAGCCAGGCCATCGCCTCACCAGGGCCCTGGTGAGGATTGTGGAAGCGACGCAGGCGGCTCCGGCCGTCGCGCCCGTCGGTCACCGTGCCTCCCGGGTCGGGTGCGTGCTGAACAGGCGCCCGACGATGTGCGCGGCGGCCAGGCCGCTCCCGGCCGTACCGGCCAGCGCGCTCTGCACGTCGTGCCCGGTGATCACCAGGATGACCATCACGATCTGGACGAGGACGAGCACCACCGCCCGCCAGATCGGCGGGACGAGGATGCACTCCGTCGTGATGCTGTGGCGCGTGGTACCCATCATGGGCCTCCTGAGGTCCGGACTGATGCCGCCGGCTGTACAGGGTTGGTGAGGGCTGCAACCACTCACCGAAGCCGCGGCGATGCCATAAGAGTCCGCCAACTGGAGCCCCTGGCGCCAGTGTTGGATGTTTCGAACCGGATGCAGCATTCCTGCAACCAGGACATGAGCGTTGCCTTAAGACCCATCCGCGAGGACGTAAGCGTTGCCTTAAGGCCCATCGGCGTCCGCGTCGAGGCGGCCCCGGGTGCGGTAGCGTCGCTGATCCGTGTCTGCCCAAGGACAGCACGTTGGCGTGTTTGCGCAGCTCACAGCTGTTGCGGGGTGTTGCGGAATACAGTGCGCAACAAAGAGACGGTCGACAAGCGCGGCAGATCAACCACACTGGAACACGGGTCCCGGCTCCCCGGGATCAGCCAAAGCGGAATGGCCCCTTGGTCCGGGCACCGCGGCAACGATCCGGCCTCCTGCTGCAACAGGCAGGCCGGATCTCCGCAACTGATGACGCGGCAGATGCGGAACTTCGAGGGTCTCCAGCCGTACGGGGCCGGCCACCGCGTCCGCGAGCACGGGGGCCGTCAGACCGCCCGCGTGGCGCGGGTGGTGTGGGACATGGGCGACGGTGGCCAGCCGGTCACCTTCACCGCCCCCGGCACCCCCTACGACGCCTCGTACGGGCTGAAGACGTTCCCGGACTGCGGCTACCGCTACACCCGCCCCAGCACCACCGCGCCGGGCGACCGCTACTCCGTTACCGCGAGGGCGACGTGGGACATCACCTGGACTGTCGCGGGACAGAGCGACGCCTTGACCGCGACCCGCGGCTCTGCGGGCTCCGTACGGGGCGTTACCGTGTGCGTGATCGATTACTCCGTCACCGCGACGGCGACGTGGGACATCACCTGGACCGGAGCGGGACAGACCGGCGCCCTGACCGCGACCAGCCGACTGCGACATGCCCGCAGCCTGGGCATCGTCCGCGTCGACCAGTGCGAATCCCCCGAAGGAGGAGCCTGGTCGGGGGTTCGGGCAACCAGGGACTCGACCTGCTCATCCGTGATCTTTCGCGGGGCACCGGAGCGCGGAGCGTCGACCAGCCCCTCGACCCCACCCACCATTCCGCAGCGGTAGGGGTTCATGCGATTCGACTACGCCCTTGTACTGGGCTGACCCTGATCTGAGGCCGTCTCCCGCGGATACGTCACTATCGATTGCGCAAGCGTTGTCAACACTTCGATACGCTGCGCCTGGTCGAGATCAATTTCCTTAACGATCCGCTCAGCAGCCAAATAGCGGGAAAACTCCAGAGGCTGATCGAAATATGCCCGCAGGTGAGAGGCCGCAGTTTGCTGCGACAGCACAAAAGTCCGGCTTACATATCCCGCCAGCGCCGCAGACACCGCACCCAGCCCACCGGCCACCACCGCACCTGCCGTCGTACTCGCGTTCAATGCCACCAACACGAACCCCACCAGCAGCGAGAACCCCAAGGCCATCGCGACCTGCGCATTGCGAAACGAGCGTCTTGCCTGCCCAAGCGCAATCTCGTGATAGTGATCCAGTCGCGTATGCGTCACCGCCCACAGTTCCGGCAACGCCAAATCTCCTGCCCGCAAACCCTGTACCGGCTCGGCTTGCCCTCGCGGCTCTGCCGACTGGACAAGCTGTTCGCCCGGGTCCACCTGCGGCGAAATCCGGCGTGCGCGCAACGCATCCTCGAAATTGCGCTCGGCATCCCGTACACGCTGTCGACTCGCAGCTTCCCGCGCCCGGATCTGATTGGTGACGCGCCACATCAAATAGGCCACGATCACCATTAAAATCAAGCCTGTAAAGGTTATCCAGATGTATGCAGCGGAATCTTCTTTGATTTTCGATAATGCAAAGCCCAACCCCATAAAGACTGCAAATACAGCCGCAAGGGTTGGAACGACTCTGCGGAAAATCCAGCCATAGAACCTGGACGCGCTTAACCGCCGCCGGCCCTCCGTGCTCTCATCAGCCATGACTAATCAGGATGACTGATCCCGCCGCAGCTGTCCACCGAAATGGAGAACCTGCTACACCTGCGCGCTAGTCCCGTCGTCCGCACGTCACTCAGATGAGTGAAGATCGAATGCCGAACTTGCCCAACTATGGAGGGCTTTCGGTCTCCAGTCGGGCGTCCATATCGTGAGATAATGATGTCGTCGCCAGTCGGCAATCGATCTCTACGCCCATGTGCGAAGCCCGGCGCGCCCGGTCCGCTCTCGTCCGGGAGCTCGGCGCGGGTCGGTCCAGTGCCCAGCGGGCGGCGATCGGTCACCACCTGATTCTCGACCGGTCTACGGGCCGTGTGCGACAACCGGGGCTACGGGGCCTATTCATCACGGGCCGCACGGTGACGAATCCCGGGGACCAAACATGCGCGCGCGCGTGTCGCGCGCGTGGGAGAACCGGTTCATGACCGTCACCTCGCACCGCACCCGCACCCGCACCGCATCCGGA
>NZ_JAIUKE010000738.1 GCF_020176795.1 Streptomyces sp. 8L | reverse complement strand
CCCTCACCCCGAGTGACGGAAACAGCCCTCCCGGAGAGCGGCACCCACCCCGATTACGGGCCCCACCAGCGCGGGTACGATGCACTGCGGTGCGGTCACATCCCGTCCGCCCAGGGGCGGTTCGGCAACGGCCGACGGGCGCCCGCCCGCCGGAACACCACGGGGCACGGTGTGGGTGGGGGACCTCGATGGACATCGGCACGCAGGGCATGGCGGCCCCGGCCGACCTCGCATGGGTGCGCGGCGTCGACGCGTACACGATGGGCGCCTACCAGCAGGCCGAGGAGGAGTTCAGAACCGCGGTGCGGCTGGACCCCGGCATGGCCGACGGCTGGCTCGGGCTGCACGCGCTGCGCGTGGACACCTCCACCGCCCTGCTGCGCATGTACGCGGGCCGCGACCGCTTCGGCGAGCAGCGGGCGCGGCACGGACGCACCCTCAACTCCTGGTACTGGCTGGGCTGGTGGGTCCAGCCCGTGCTGGAGACCGGGCGGGACCTGCTCCTCGCGCACGCGTCGCACTGGCTGGACGGCCGCCGCGTGCCGGAGCTCGACCAGGCGCTCGCCGGGCTGCCGCCGTTCGACACCGACCCGCAGGTGCGGTTCCTGCACGCCTGCCGGGCCTACCTCGTCAAGGACTGGGAACTGCTGGCCCGTTGCACCGACCCGCTCCTCGACGACCCGCAACTGGGCACGGAGGCCGGCCTATTCGGCGGCATGGCGAGGATCAGACTGGAGATGTACGGGCAGGCGGAGCCGCTGCTCGCCACGGCCCTGATGCGGTGCAGGAGCGAGCAGCCGCAGCGCAAGGAGCTGCGGTACTGGCTGGCCCGCGCGCACGAGGGGACGGGGCGCAGCGCCGCCGCGTTACCTCTGTACCGGGCGGTGCACCGGCTCGACCCCTCGTTCATGGACACGGCGGCGCGGCTCGCCGCGAACGCCCACGCCGACGGCTACGAGGGCCCCGACCCGGCGGACCCAGGGCCCTACGACCTCGGCGACCCGGCCGGCGCGGTGCCGGTCGCGCTGAGCGGGTTCGGCGGCGACGCCCTCTTCGACGCGCAGGGCGAACCGGACGCGGCCTTCCCCCTGGACCCGCGCTACGGCGGCGCCGGGCCGGGCGCCGCGGGCCCGGAGGCGGCCCCCTCCCCCGACGAGATACGCGAGCGGACGGACCCGCCGCCCAGGGCGCCGGCCCCGCCGCCCTTCCCCGAGTCGCCGACGGACGCCGTGCTGCTCGCCGAGGCGCTCGCGGAACTGGAGCGGATGGTCGGCCTGGAACCGGTGAAGCGGCAGGTACGGGCGCTCTCCGCGCAGTTGAACATGGCCAGGCTGCGGGCCGGGGAGGGGCTGCCCGTCCAGCCGCCGAAGCGGCACTTCGTCTTCCTCGGCCCCTCCGGCACCGGCAAGACCACCGTGGCGCGCATCCTCGGCCGGGTCTTCTACGCGCTGGGCCTGCTCGGCGGCGACCATCTGGTGGAGGCGCAGCGGGCGGACCTCGTGGGCGAGTACCTGGGGCAGACGGCGGTGAAGGCGAACGAGCTGATCGACTCCGCGATCGGCGGGGTGCTCTTCGTCGACGAGGCGTACAGCCTCTCCAACGCCGGGTACAGCAAGGGCGACGCGTACGGCGAGGAGGCCCTCCAGGTGCTGCTGAAGCGGGCCGAGGACAACCGCGACAACCTGGTGGTGATCCTCGCGGGCTACCCGGAGGGCATGGAGCGGCTCTTCGAGGCGAATCCGGGCCTGTCGTCGCGGTTCACCACCCGGGTCGACTTCCCCAGCTACCGGCCGCTGGAGCTGACCGCCATCGGGCAGGTCCTGGCGGCGGAGGGCGGCGACACGTGGGACGAGGAGTCGCTCGACGAACTGCGCTCGATCAGCGGCCACGTGGTCGACCAGGGCTGGATCGACGAACTGGGCAACGGCAGGTTCCTGCGCACGCTGTACGAGAAGAGCTGCGCGTACCGCGACCTGCGTATGGCGGGCTACGCGGGCGCGCCGAGCCGCGACGACCTGGCGACACTCCGGCTGCCCGATCTGATGCAGGCGTACGGCGAGGTCCTGTCGGGGCGGGGGCGCGGGCGCGCCCGCCCCGAGGACGGTCAGCCCGGCTGACCGGGGGTGCTGCCCTGCGGGCCGCAGGCCGGGCCCGGGGGCGCCTTGTGCAGGAGGGCGCCTTTCCTTACGGGGGCGTCCGTGCGTACGGCGGCGCCGTCGTGCCCCGTTCGCGCGGGGTACGGCGGCGCCGGCCTCACGTACGGGGGCTCAGCGCGAGGTCCTGGTCCGTGCCGCCATCGGTCCTCGCGTCCTGGACGGGCAGCGGCGGGGCGCCGCGGTGCGAGGGGTCGCGCACCTCGCCCACCAGGGTCTCCAGCACGTCCTCAAGCGCCACCAGGCCGATGATCCGGCCCGACCCGTCCGCGACCTGCGCCAGGTGCGTGGCGGCCCTGCGCATCACGGTGAGCGCGTCGTCCAGGGGCAGTTCCGCGCGCAGGGTGGTCATCGGGCGCCACAGGTGCTGCGGCACGGCACGCTCCGGGGCCTCCAGGTCGAGGACGTCCTTGACGTGGAGGTATCCCATGAAGGCGCCGCCCGCGACCGCGCACACCGGGAAACGCGAGTACCCGGTGCGTACCGTCAGCTCCTCGATCTCCCGGGGGGTGACGGCCGTGGTGACGGTGATCAGGGACGCGCGGCCGAGCAGGACGTCGGTGACGGGCCTGCTGCCGAGTTCGAGCGCGTCCTCCAGCTGCTCCTGCGCCTCGGGCTCCAGGAGGCCGGCCTGTCCTGAGTCCTCGACGAGGCGGCCCAGCTGGACGCTGGTGTACACGGCGTCGACCTCGTCCTTGGGCTCCACCCGGAACAGCCGCAGGACGAACCGCGCACACGCGCCGAGCGCCACCGTCACCGGACGGCAGGGCCGGGCGAAGCCGACGAGCCAGGGGCTCAGCCACAGGGCGGCCTTGTCGGGCGCGGCCATGGCCAGGTTCTTCGGGACCATCTCGCCGATCACGAGGTGGAGGAAGGAGACCAGCGCCAGCGCGATCACATAGCCCGCGGGGTGCACGAACCCGTCGGGGACGTGGGCGGCCTGGAAGGCGGGTTCGAGCAGGTGGGCCACGGTCGGCTCGGCGACCGCGCCGAGCGTCAGCGAGCAGACCGTGACGCCGAACTGTGCGGCGGCCATCATCTGCGGCAGGTTCTCCAGGCCGTAGAGGGTCCTGCGGGCGCGGGCCGAGCCCTGGCGCGCGTACGGCTCGATCTGGCTGCGGCGCACCGACACGAGGGAGAACTCGGCGGCCACGAAGAAGCCGTTGGCGAGGACGAGGAGCAGGGCGCAGACCAGTTGGAGGGCGCTCATCGGCGGCCTCCCGCGCTCGCGCCCGCCCTGGTGTGCGCGTCGGGCGGGCG
>NZ_JAIUKE010000737.1 GCF_020176795.1 Streptomyces sp. 8L | reverse complement strand
GAGGCAGGTCCTCCCCACCACCCGAGCCGCTACCCCAACCCCCAGCAGTCTGACCCGCCGGCGCCTGCGACGACCACGGATCGTCCTGCACCTGCGATCCCTGCTGGCCCTGACGCGCCTGCTGGAACTCCTGCCGGCCCTGACCCTGACCGCCGCCGGACGTCTTCGTCACCTGCGCCGTCGCCCGCAGCAGACTCGGGCCCACTTCCTCGACGTCCACCTCGAAGACTGTCCGCTTGACGCCCTCACGATCCTCGTAGGACCTGGACTTGAGGCGGCCCTGCACGATGACCCGCATTCCGCGCTGCAAGGTCTCCGCGGCGTGCTCTGCCTGCTGCCGCCACACCGAGCACGTCAGGAACAGCGCACCGTCCTTGTCGTCCTCCCACGCGTTCGTGTCGCGGTTGAACTTCCGCGGCGTCGACGCGACCCGGAACTTGGCCACCGCGGCGCCCGCCGGGGTCCATCGCAGCTCAACTTCGTCTACGAGGTTCCCGATCAAGGTGATCTCGGTCCCGTTGCTCATGCCGCACTCTCCATCTCGTCTCGGGTCAGTCCCCGCTCGCTCAGCGGGATGTACACACGCCTCCACAGGCGCCGGCCCTCCTCATCACGGGCCTTCTTCTTCGCTCGTTCCCACGCCCGCGATACAGCCTCCGCAGACGTATCGAGGCGCTCCCCGACCTGTGCAGGCGTCAAGTCGGTCCACTCCATGAGGTGGACGATCGCCGCGCGGCGGCCCTCACGGTCGAGGATCACCGACTCGCCCATCAGCCACCTGGCAACCACGTTCGACCCCTCAGTCGGCTTGGCCGACGCAACTGGCGCGACCTCGGGCTCCGCGTCCGGGTCATCGATCGTGTCGTCGTCCCACGCAAGAGCCGAGCAGAAGCCCATCCGCATGGCCTCTGCCTGCACGCGGGATACGGAGTACAACGAGACTCCATGGTCCAGGGGGTCCTGGTTCCACCACGCGTCGTACATGGCTGCCACCCCGCGGGCCACTCGGGCGGTGACCCGGTCACGGTTGCAGGCCTTCCGGAAGCTCTGCGGCAACATACCGACCTGCTCGGCCATCAACCGGGAAGGCCACCCCCGCACAGCCAGAGCCTCCATCCGGCGTCGCGTGCCCGTCGCGTCGATACGGGCACCATCCGGGAAGTCACTCAACGACGGCCAGTACGCCAGGATCACCTCGGCGGTTTCCCGACGCACTTGCCGGCCGGGCCCGTAGTCACCGCGCCCCCACATCAGGTGTTGCAGTGAGGACTCCTGGGCAAGCCCCACGCGCTTCGCGATCTCCCAGTACGGCATGCCCGCAGCGTTCACCGCCCGAAGGTGCTCCCTGACGGGCTCGGCATCCACGAAGGGCTGCCACTGGCCTGCCCGCTTCAAGCTGCGGGCCTGGCGCTGCCAGCGCGTGTATGCAGCCCGCAGCTCCGGAGTCGTACGGTTCATGCCGCCATCACCAGGATCTTCAGGGCAGCCTCAGCGCTGCCAGCCTGGGCCACGAGCTGGCGGGCAACACGTAGTGCATCGCTACTCGTCCCCAAATCCCTCGCGATACTCCGCTGGTTCAGCCCCTGGGCCCTCAACTGAACGACACGACCGTACGTCTCCAGGACACGGACCACGGCAGGTCGCCGCGGCTTCGCAGCCGGCCGTTCCGGGCTGCTCAGGTCCAGGGCCCGCGCGACAGCTTTCTGACGCCTCGCGGGGTTTCGCTTCCGCAGGGTGACCTTGCGTTCGTCCTCGGTGAGGCCGCCCCACACGCCGTACGGCTCTCGCCTCTTGAGCGCGGAGGTCCGGCATTCGACCTGGATCGGGCAGCGGGCACAGATCCGCTTGGCCTCCAGGATTCTGAGGGGGATGGTGTGGCCGTCGGGGAAGAACAGGTCGGGGTCGGCGGTGCGGCAGGCGCCTTGGCCTCGCCAGTCGGTGTTGAGACCTGCGGCTGGAGTTATGGTGCGGCTGGGTCGCTGGGTCACTGGTCGGCTCCGTTCAGGGTGTAGAGGCGGATGATGGCGCCGGGCTGGTCGAGGGCGTCGGGGTGCTCGCCGGGGTAGACCTTGCGGTTGTGGTTCTCGATGACGCGGCCGTCGTCTTCCCAGGCGCGGGCCTTGGTGATGGCGTCGTAAGTCGAGCGTTCGAGTTTGTCGATGTCGGGTGTGACGGCCGGGTAGGTGCGGCGCCGCTTCGGCGCGTTGACGGGCTTGGGCATGGTGAAGGTGATGTCCGCGCGTGCCGGTCCGGTGATGGGGTGTGCTTGGCCTCGGAGTAACGCGGCCTCGATCGCGGCCTGGACCTTGGCGCGCCAGGGCTTGACCTTGGTGGAGGACTCCCGCATGAGGGGAATGGCCTTGCCGGTCTTGCGGCTTCGTCCGTATCCGACGGCGGTCTTGCTGCCCAGGGGTCCTGCGAGGCCGTAGACGATGACGGTGAGGGCTGGGGTGGGATGCCAGTCGTATGCGGTGGTGTAGTCGGGGATGGTGAGGGTCATCGTGGGAGCTCCTTGATGGGGATGGGGCCGTTGATGCTGCGGCGGAGGTAGGTGGCTTCACCGGGTCTGTGGCCTAGGTGCCACTGGAGGCAGAACTTGCACTGGTAGGGCTTGAGGGCGTCGCCGCCGGTGGTGCGTATCTGGTTGGCGCGGTGCTTGGCGGATCGGCGGTCGCGGTAGCGCTGCTTGAGGTGGCAGGCGACGTCGTACTCGCTCATGTGCGTGCCGGGAACTGGTCCCAGGTACGTCCGTCCAGCTCGCGGCCCGCGGCCTTCTTGCCGAGGCGTGCGAGTTCGACACGGTGGCCCATGTTGTCGACTGGGTCGCCGGCAAGGAGGGTTCCCTTGCTGGTGCCGCCGATGACGAGGTAGCCGGTGGGCCCGTACTCGCCCCACTGCTTGAAGAAGAAGGGGACGTGCTCGTAGTCCCAGGTGCCGGTGCTGCTGAGGCAGTGGGATGAATCGATGACGGCCCAAGCCCCGTCGCCGCGGTAGGTGACGTTGATGGTGAAGCGGTGCCGGTTGATGTGGCCCTCGGGGAGGCAGGAGACGACGTACTGGGTGGCCTGGACGGTCGCTGTCGGGGCGGTGCTGGCTTCGTCGCGGGCGCGCTGCTGTACGGCGAGGTACCAGGCGGGGAGTTCTTCGTCGGTGGTCATGACTGGGGGTGCTCTTTCGGCTGCTCGGCGTCGGCGGCGTGGGTGTCGCGGAGTTCGGTGACGTCGGTTTTGACGGTGTCGGCGCTCGCGGTGTGGGCGCGGGTGAGGGCGTCGCCGAGTGCTCGGGCGCGGCGTGCCAGGAGGTCGGCGGCGCCGTGGCCGCTAGTGCATGACCAGGTCGCGAGTTCGGCTTTGTGGAGGCTGCGGCCGTCGGTGATGGGGTGTTGGTGGGCGGCGCCGGTTCGGCAGGGGATGGTGGCGAGGAATGGGGT
>NZ_JAIUKE010000736.1 GCF_020176795.1 Streptomyces sp. 8L | reverse complement strand
CCCCGGGCAGCACCGGCTCCGCACACCGGGGCCACGCGCGATGAGCACCCACCACCACATCCAGCCCCCCGTCACCACACCGGACGACGACGCCGACCTCGCGCGCTGGGACGACGACGGCGCCCCGCCCGCTCAACCCCGTTCCTCGCCGGCCGCGTGGCTGCGCGTGGGAGCCGAACTCGGAGACCGGCTGGTCGCCCTCTCCGGCCGCCAGGACCTCCTCGTCACCTGCCGCCCCGGCACCCGCAGCGGCGCACCAGCCGCGTTCTCCCCCACGCTGGGCGAGATCGAGTTCGACGCCCGCCTGTTCGCCCCGCTGAAGCCCCACGAGATCCATCCCCGGATCGTGGGCGACGAAGAACGGTATCCCGCCCCCTGGGGAGTGTTCGTCCACGAGGCCGCGCACGCGGCCCACTCCGTCTGGACACCGCCTGCCGGAGCAGACCCCCGTGCCGTCGAGGCCGCGCTCCTGCTGGAGGAGAGCCGTGTCGAAGGCGCACACCTGATCACGCGGCCCACGGACCGCACGTACCTGCGCACCAGCGCCCGCACCCTGGTCATGCCCGACATCGCCCACCCCCCCCTCCAGGGCATCGAGCACGCCGCCGGCGTGGCGGCCCTGATCCTCGGCCGCCGTGACGTCGGCATCCTGGAGGCCGGCGAGACCCAGGCCGTCGCCGATCTGTGCGACCAGGTGCTGGGCGCCAACCTGCTGGCCACCCTCACCCGTATCTGGAGCGCAGCCCACCAGTGCGCCGACCACGACGTCACGAGCATGCTCGCGCACGGTCAAGAGTGGTGTGACGCTCTGGACGCCGCTGCCCCCGCCCTGCCCGTGCCGGACAACCTCACCGATCTGCTGTCCGGCGCCGTGGGGGTCGTCATGGACAGCACGGCCGCCACCGACGCCGCCGACCTCGCGGCACAGACCGCAGCGGCCAACGCCCTGGCCGCGCAGTCCAAGACGCAGGCACAGGACCGCGCCCAGCGAGCCGGCCAGCGACGCCAAGCCGCCGCCACCGCCAAGAGCGTCTTCAACACCCGTGGCACCACCGTCACCCCCGACGGCACACCGGCGCCCTACGGCAACCCGGTCAAGGGCACCCGCAGGCCCACCGCCGCCGAGAAGAGTGCCGCCGCGCGCCTGAGCCGCGCCCTGCGTGCCGCCGCCTACCGCGAGCGGAGCGAGGAGCGCACCACCAGCCCCACCCCGCCCGGCCGCCTCAACATGGGCCGTGCCCTCGCCCGCGACGCACAGCGCGCGGCCGGGTCCATCCCCACCGCGGAACCCTTCACCCACACACGCCGCCGCAACTCCCCCACCCCACCGCTGCGTGTGGGGATCGCCGTCGACGTCTCCGGCTCCATGCGGGCCGCCTGCGCGCCCGTAGCGTCCGCTGCCTGGATCGTGGCCCGCGCAGCATCCCTGACCGACCCCGACTCCCTGACCGCCACCATCGCCTACGACACGCACCTGACCGCCTTGACCCGGCCCACCCACCGGGCACCGGAGCGCGTGACAAAATTCGGCGCCAACGGCAGCAGTCACAACCTCGCCGATGCCCTGGACGCGCTCGACCACGGCCTCGAACTCAGCCGCCCCGGCGCCGGCCGCCTCCTCGTGATCGTCACCGACGCCATCTACACCTCCGCCGAAACCGCTCAAGCCGTCACCCGCGTCAAGCAGCTCACGACCGCCGGCTGCGCCGTACTCCAGCTCACCCTCACCGCGACGTCCCAACACTTGCCGGGGACCACCTTGCTGCACCTGCCCCGACCCTCCAGCGCTCCCGCCGCCATCGCCACGGCAGCTACCGACGCCATCCGCAGAACACGCTGAGACAACGCAGAAGACAGAAAGCAGGAACAACCACGTGGCAATCCGTACCCAGTGGATCATCGAGCACCCTTGCGGCCACTCGATCACCCATGACCTCTCCGACCGCCCCGCCGACCGCCGAGCCGGCTTCGCCCGCTGGCTGGCAGAACGCGACTGCAGCGACTGCTGGAAGGCGGCACGCGACGCCGACAGCCAGTCCAAAGCACAGTGGCTCGCAACCCGCCGAGCCGAAGAACAGCAGGCGGCCTCCGAGTGGGCCGAAAGGTTCGACATGCCACCGCTGGAAGGTCCCGAGCGCACGTTGGACTGGGGAGAACGCTCACGGCACCAGCTCATGACAGCCGCGCACACCGCCCTAGCCGTCGAGGGCACCCTGAACCAGGAGGGCTGGGCGGAACTGGAAGAAAAAGCCCGCGGGATCGACCGGGCAGGATGGTGGATCGACCAGCGCGACGCGGACCCCATCGATCTCCCCGAACTCCTCGACGCGGCGGGCGCTACCGACCGTGGAACGGAGAACCCGTTCCACTAACGGCGGGCCCGCAGTATCCACGGAGCGAAAACTACCGACCCCTCACCCATACGGGCGTCACACTGCCTCGCGGCCTCCTAGCCCCTCGCCCCGACGCCTCCGAGGAAGACTCAAGAGGCGCCGGGGCCGCACGGGCAGCTCTGCAACGTGACACCAAAGGCACTGCGGGCATGAGCGAACAGAAGTCTGCCGCATGAAAAATGTCAAAAATATGCCCCTCAAGCACCAATGAACATCAAAGCCGAATCAATCACGAGAGGTATCCATTACATGGAAAAGTAATACTAATCAAGGGTTACCAAGAAAGATGATGTCCGGCATAATCAATACTACCCAGCCGAATAAATAAAGTGGTAGAGTCCCAATAGTCATCTGCGGATAACGACGGGGCCTGACTCGCTGCCAGGTAAGTGCAGACCCCGTCGAGGGAAGACGTGGATGCAACGCAGGAGTCCACCGCGCGCGGCGGGCTCCTGCGTTCACCCCCTGGTCAAAGCAGCCACGACCTGACCTCGCGCAGCGCACGCGCGATGAGCAGTGCGGCTTGGAGCCCGAAAACTGCCCACTTCAGCTTCGGCGGCAGATCCGCCGTGCGGCGGCTCCGACGCTTCATCTGTCGGCGTTCTTCGAGTGGCTCCTGGCCAGGGTTGAACACGTCCATCACCCCCTTCCTTCTATGGACCGGAAAAGGGTGTTGCGGGCATCAACCTATCACTTAGAAGCACGCGTAGATCGCACTCGCCGCGGCCACACGGGATTGACTCCTAAAACTTGATCGATCTCACCCCGTGGGGGTACACCGGTGAACCAGCGTATTCCAACATCGACATCAATACCGTCTTTAAACCTTCTTCGCAGGTCACTGCCGCTCGCTGCACCGCGGGAGCGCCAGCTGGCAAGCCCGTCGTCACTGGCAGCCCGTCATGTGCGGGTTCTCCCGGAGATTGAACGGTCCGTCCCACCGGCCAGGGTCGGAAGGTAGCCCAGCAACGCCGGTTGGCCAAACCGGCGTTCCTGCGGACCATTGTTCCTCCCACCCCGCCGACTTCGCGTGGAAGGAACCCATGTCCCCAC
>NZ_JAIUKE010000735.1 GCF_020176795.1 Streptomyces sp. 8L | reverse complement strand
ACGGCGCGGGTGACCGAGGTCCTGTCGAGCGTGAGGACGGTGTCCGCGCGTCCGCCGGACAGGCCGTAGGCCACCACGACGGGCGCGGCGCCGGGCACCGCCTCGGTGCCGTCCCAGGCGCGGTCGCCGATGCGGTACGTGGCGTCGATGTCGGCGTGCCCCTCGACGTTGCCGTTCGCCAGTACGCTGCCCCACACCTGCGTGTCGCTCGCGCGCTGCGACTGGACGAGGGCTCCGGCCACGGGGTGCCACAGCAGGCCCGGCCCGGTACGGACGTCGACACTCGGGCGCTTGCCGAAGAACGCCGCGAGGTAGAGGGCGGGCCTGCGGACGTAGAGGTACGTCTGGTCGAGCGCCGTGTCCTTGCGCTGGAGCGCGAAGTCGTCGGAGCGCAGATAGGGCAGGTGGCTGACGGCCGTCGCCTTCGCCTGGCGCGACGGGAAGGCCTCCGGGTAGGCCGCGTGGGTGAGGATGCGCGGGGACGTGTCCTGCTTGGCCGGCCCCGTCGCGGGTCCGGGCGCCGCCGCCCACTCGGCGCGCGTGCGCGCCCGGTCCTCCGCGGAGGTGAAGAAGGCTCCGAAGTCGGGGATCTCGGGGACGAACAGCGAGCCGAGGTTGGTGCGGTCGGGGTCGGGCACGACGTCGTCGTAGTACGCGACCCCGGTGCGCGCGGACGCGGCGACATACGTCAGCGCCCCGGAGCCGTCCGGTTCGCGTACGACGTTGTAGCCGAACCAGCCGGCGAACCCACGGGCCATGTCGAGCGCCGTCGAGCTGCCGGTGAGGTGGTAGATCTCGGCCAGCTCCGGGATGAGGACTTCGAAGTTGTAGTCGATGTCCATGCCGGTCGGCTCGTAGAAGAAGCCGGCGGGGCTCTGGCCGTGCGCCGCGATGTACTCGACGCGGTCGGCGAGGCGGGCCGAGAGTGTGCTGTCGGGGATGAGCTGGAGGGACCTGGTCGCGCTCGCGAGGCCGGCCGTGTTCTGGTTCGCGAAGTTGACCGGCGCGTCCCAGATGGCGTTGGCGGGATCGAGGAACCATGTCATGCCCTGCCGCAGTGCCGTCTCGATCTGGGTGCGGCGTGCGGCGAGCGCTCCCGCCTTGCGGAGGTTGGCGAGCGTCTTCGCGAGGTACCCGATGCCGAACCCGGTCGCGGCCTTCGACTTCTCGTCGACGGAGTACTCGGGCCAGGAGCCGTCGGGGTGCTGGAGGTTCAGGTAGTGGGCGATGGCCGCGTCGAGCCGGGAGAGCAGGGCCGCGTCGCCCGCGTACGGGTTCCAGGAACGGGCGTTGGCGTGGAACCAGCTCAGGGTGAAGACGTGTTCCTGCACGCGGGCGTTGGTCGGGACGCTCGGGGTGCGCCACCAGCCGCCGCCCATGAAGCCGAGTTGGGCGGGGTCGTCGACCACGATGTCGTTCGTCATGCCCGGGAGGATGGCGAGGTACGGGGCGTAGCGCTGTTCGAGCGGCGCGAAGAGAGCGCGGACCGGGGCGCCCGGCGGCAGGGGCGCCAGGGGCGGGAAGGGCCCCGCGGGCGGTGGGACCGCCGCCTGCGCGGTGCCGCCCGCCCACCGCGTTCCCAGCAGCGCGGCGGCGCCCAGCGCACCGCCGAGGACTGCTCGCCTGCTGACCGGCCGGAGTTGAGGTGCCACAGCTGCCTCCACCGTGTTAATGCGTATTAGTAACCAGTCGCGAGCGTCCACCGGCGTCTGATCACTCGAATGCGGACGACGCTAAGTGCGCTCTCTGCCACTGTCAACCAAGGGCGTCGACACGGATTTCGGCGGTCTGGTCGGTGCATGGGGGCGGACTGGAGCGGGCGTCGCGCCCAGCGCGCGAGCGTCGCGCGGTGGCTCTTGACGCGCCTCGTGCCACGGTCCACAGTGCACGGGGACGCGGCGGCGACCGGCGGAGCGTGGTGTGTTTCCGCGCACGCCCCCGCATCACTCCTGTGTCTCATCTCCCATGCGCTCAGGCGGAGTTGAGCGTGCCGAAGACCAACTCCCGTACCGTCGGCCGGGATAGGCTCACGCCGGTCCGGGCGAGGCGTGAGGAGGGCATACTGCCGTGCAAGACATCGTGGTGGTCGGCGCGGGGGTCGTGGGCGCTTCGGTCGCCCACCACCTGACGCTGTTGGGACACGACCGGGTGACCGTGCTGGACACGCGCGCCCGGGAGGTGCTGCCCGGCTCGACGGGCCTGGCCCCCGGGTTCGTCGGCCGGCTCAGCTCGACGCCGGAGCTGGCCGCGCTGGCCAAGGACAGTGTCGCCGCCTACCTCGCCGTGTCGAAGACGTCGGACGCGCCCGTGTTCCGGCCGGTCGGCTGCCTGGAGATCGCCACCGCTCCCGGCCGGCTGCACCGCGCCCACCAGGACGTCGAGCACGGCCGCGCCCTGGGCATCGAGGCGCGCGTGGTCGACGCGGCACAGGCCGTCGCGCTCGCCCCCGGGCTCGTCGACCCCGAGCGGGCGCTCGGGGCGCTGTACATCCCGGACGACGGCGCCGCCGATCCGGTCGCGCTCGCCCTCGCCCTGGTCGGCGCGGCGGAAAGCCGCGGCGCCCGCTTCCGGTGGAACACGCCCGTCCGCGCGCTGGAGACGGACCGCGGGGACAGGGTCGTCGGGGTCAGGACGGGTGGGGACGGCGCGCTGCTGAGGGCGGATCAGGTCGTCCTCGCGGCCGGCGTCTGGGGCGCCGCCCTGGCGGCGGACGTGGGCGTACGGCTGGACATGGTGGCCGTACAGCACCCCTACGTGTTCACGGCGGAAGTGCCGGGCCTCGACGACACCCCCATCGACGCACCGATCGTCCGCTACCCCGACCACTCCGTCTACACCCGCCGCCACGGCCGCCGCTACGGCATGGGCACCTACGCGCACACTCCCCTGCCCCTGACGCTGCCCGCCGCCCCGGTGTCGGCCGAACGGCCCTTCCGTGAGGCCGACTTCGGCACCGCCGTCAGCGAGGCTCGCTCCCTGGTACCCGCCTTCAGGAAGGCGCCGCTCGGACGCCGGCTCAACGGTGTGTTCGCCCTGACACCCGACGAGATCCCACTGGTCGGCCCGGCGGAAGGGCACCCCGGCCTCTGGTTCGCCGAGGCCTCGTGGGTGACCCACGCGGGCGGCGTGGGGCGGCAGCTCGCGCACCTGCTGCTGGGGGCCGGCGACCCGGTCGTAGACCCGGCGAGGACGGCCCCCGGCCGCTTCGCCGCCTGGAGTGAGGAGAAGGTCCGCGAGAGCGCGCTCGGCCACTACCGGGGCATCTACGAAGCACACTGAGCACAACTGAACTCCACGGCCGCGGCCGGGAGTCCGGCCGTCGAACGGGGCGGGATTGGCCTGAAGCGGCCGCCGTCCCGCTCGCCCGCGAGGCCCTAGCATGAGCGTGCCGCCCCGGTACGCCTGCCGTTCGCGGAACCGGCCGCGCACCGGGGACCGGCCAGGAGACGACGGCCGCCGGGGGGGGC
>NZ_JAIUKE010000734.1 GCF_020176795.1 Streptomyces sp. 8L | reverse complement strand
CAGCACGCTGCGAACCCTGACCAGAGAACATCACCGCCACACGACCAACCTCAGCCCTACCAACAACCACACCACCCCCTTCCTCACCAGCAGCCAACACACCCACACCACGCTCAAGACCAGCACCACCCGAACCCAACACCACCGCACGACAATCAAACACACTCCGCCTCGCCAACGTGAAGGCGATGTCCGTTGCGGCCGCGTCGACAGTAAGCCGCGCGGCGTGCCCTCGCAGCGTCTCGCTCGACTTGCCGGAGAGCACCCACGGCACGACCGGAACCTCCGCCGGAGCAACAACCTCCGGCACCACACCCTGCTCGACGATCACATGCGCATTCGTGCCGCTGAGGCCGAACGACGACACACCGGCCCGACGCGGACGACCGGTCTCCGGCCACGGCACGGCCTTGGTGGCGATCTCGATGGCCCCGGCGGTCCAGTCGACCTGGCTGGTCGGCTCGGTCACGTGCAAGGTGGCCGGCACGGCACCGTGCCGCATCCCCTCGATGACCTTGATCAGGCCGGCCAGGCCGGCGGCGGCCTGGGTGTGACCGATGTTCGACTTGACCGACCCCAGCAGCAGCGGCCGCTCGCGGTCCTGACCGTAGGTGGCGAGCAGCGCCTGGGCCTCGATCGGGTCGCCCAGCGCGGTCCCCGTGCCGTGCGCCTCCACGACGTCGACATCGGCACTGGTGAGGCCCGCGTTGGCCAGCGCGGCCCGGATGACCCGCTGCTGCGACGGACCGTTCGGCGCAGTCAAACCGTTCGAAGCGCCGTCCTGGTTGACCGCGCTACCACGCACGATCGCCACCACTTGGTGGCCGTTGCGCTCGGCATCGGACAGCCGCTCCAGCAGCAGCCAACCAGCGCCTTCGCCCCACCCCGTGCCGTCGGCGCCTTCGGCGAACGCGTGGCAGCGACCGTCGTGCGACAGCCCACGCTGCCGGCTGAACTCCACGAACGTGTGCGGAGTCGCCATCACGGTCGCGCCACCGGCCAGCGCCAGCGAGCACTCACCCTGACGCAGCGACTGCGCCGCGAGATGCAGTGCCACCAGAGACGACGAGCACGCTGTGTCCACCGTGAACGCCGGTCCCTCGAACCCCAGCGCGTACGAGATGCGACCCGACATGACTGAGGCGGTCGTGCCCGTGGCGCCGTAGCCGGTGGCCTCCTCCCCCGTCGCGGCGACGAGCGTGGCGTAGTCCTGGCCGTTGGTGCCGACGAACACGCCAGTCTGCGAGCCGCGCAGGGCCACCGGGTCCAGGCCTGCCCCTTCCAGCGCCTCCCACCCGGTCTCCAGCAACAACCGCTGCTGCGGATCCATCGACTGCGCCTCACGCGGCGAGATACCGAAGAACGCCGGGTCGAACTCGCCAGCCGTGTGCAGGAAGCCGCCGACGCGGACGGTGGTGGTCCCGGGGTGGTCGGGGTCCGGGTCGTAGAGGGCGTCGACGTCCCAGCCGCGCTCCACCGGGAACTCCCCGACCGCGTCCACGCCGTCGGCGAGCAACTGCCACAGCCGTTCCGGCGTGTCGGCGCCGCCGGGGAAGCGGCAGGCCATGCCGACGACCGCGATCGGCTCGTCCACGTAGCCGGTCACGAGCTGTGCCTGCTCCTGCTGGCCGCCGGTCAGCTCATGCAACAGGTACGCGGCGAGCGCGAGAGGGGTCGGGTGGTCGAACACGAGCGTGGCCGGCAAGGTCAGTTCGGTGATCCTGGCCAGCCTGTTGCGCAACTGGACGGCGGACAGCGAGTCGAAGCCTCCTTCACGGAAGGCACGGTCGCTGACGATAGCCTCGCCGTCGCCGTGTCCGAGCACGGCACCAGCCTCGGTGCGAACCAACCGCAGCAGCTCCCGCTCCTGATCCACCGTGGACAGTCCGGCCAGCCGCGTGGCCAGCCCGGACGGCACCACCTGCGGGGTGACGCCCCTGGCCTCCGGCACCTGGCGGAACAGTCCGGTCGCACCGAACGGTGGCACGAACCGCTCCCAGTCGATGCGGGCGATGGCGACGGTCGGCTCGGCGTGACCGACGCACCGGGCCAGCGCGGCCAGCGCGACCTCCGGCTCCATCGACACCAGGCCGTGGCTGTGCAGCTGCCGGCCGACGTCGCCGGCGGCCATACCGCTGTCTCCCCATGGTCCCCACGCGATGGACGTGGCCCGCACGCCTGCGGCACGGTAGGTCTCCACGAGCGCGTCGACGGCGGCGTTGGCGGCACCGTAGTTGCCCTGGCCGGCCGAGCCGACGACACCGGCCACCGAGGAGAACACCACGAAGGCGTCCAGGTCCCGGTCGCGGGTCAGCTCGTGCAGGATCTCGACCGCGTCGACCTTCGCCTTGGTGACTGCGTCGAACCGATCCGGGGTGAGCGTGTCGACCATGCCGTCCGCCAGCACGCCTGCTGTGTGGAAGACGGCGTTGAGCGGGAGGTCAGCCAGCAGCTCGCGCATGCCGTCCCGGTCCGCGGCGTCACAGGCGGCCAGGGTGACGGTGACGCCCGTAGCGGTCAGCTCCGCAGCGAGTTCGCCGGCGCCCGGAGCGTCCGCGCCCCGGCGGCTGGTGAGCACCAGGTGTTCGGCGCCGTTGGCGGCCAGCCAGCGAGCCACGTGCGCACCCAGTGCCCCTGTGCCACCGGTGATCAGCACCGTCCCGCGCGGCTGCCAGTCGGACGCGGCGCCGGTGGCGTGCACGAAGCGGCGGGCGTGGACGCCGTCCGCCCGGACGGCGATCCGGTCCTCGGGACCGCCGAGCGCCCCGGCGCACCGCTGCCACACCTCGGGACCGGCGTTCTCCGGCACATCGACCAGACCGCCCCAGCGGTCCGGGTGCTCCAGTGCGACGGACTGCCCGAGGCCCCACACCATGGCCTGCAACGGGGCCGTGACGTCGCTCGGGCCGGTGGCGCCGCTTGTGACGCACCACAGCGGTGCACGGATGCCGGCGTCACCGAGGGCCTGCACTGCCACCGCGAGCACGGCGGCGTCGCGCCGCGCGTCGCGGCTGCCGAGCGCCAGCAGGGACACCACGCCAACGAAGTCCCCGCTCATCCGGGCGAGCCGGGCGACGGCCGTCGCGCGCTCGTCCGTGTCGAGGTCCACGGTGACGACGTCGGGCAGCGCGGCCACGGCGTCGTCGACCAATTCGTTGCGTTCGGCCGGGACCAGGGCGAGCCAGACGCCAGTGACCGGCTTGCGTTCTTCGACCGGCGGCCATTCGATGCGGTAGCACAGCTGGTCGACGGACGTCCCGGCCTGCCGACGACGGCGCCAGCGGGACAGCACCGGCAGAGCGTCGGCCAGCGCGGTCCGCTCGTCCGCGTTGGCCGTCAGCTCGTCGGCGGCCAGCCGGTCCACGACGTCCCAGAACTCGACGTCGGCCGCGTTGCGGACGGACTCGCGGTGGTCGATCCAGTACCGCTGGCGTTGGAAGGGATAGGTGGGCAGGTCTACCGGGTTGCCACCACCGTAATAGGCAGCCCAGTCCACA
>NZ_JAIUKE010000733.1 GCF_020176795.1 Streptomyces sp. 8L | reverse complement strand
GGACCAACGCCTACGCACACGCTGCGTCACCACCCGCCGAGCCCGCGGACACCTCCGCACCGCTCAACTTTGAAGACCCAGAATGTCCCGCTCGGTGACGAGCTTCTGTATCTCCTTCCGGGCCGCCGCCAGCTCCCGGCGCAGGGCCTCGTTCTCGGCCTGAAGCCCCTCGGCCGTCGGTGGCGCATCCACCCGCATCATCTCCGTGCTCGTCGTCCCGTACCGGCCGTTCCGGGGCCCGCTCGGCCCGCACCCAGTTACGCAGCATCTCCCGGCTGATTCCCAAATCCTTACCGATGCCCTCGTAGGTATGACTCGGGTCCGACAGGTACAGCGCGACAGTATCCGCCTTGAACTCGGACGAGTAGACCTTCATCACCATAAAAGATGCCTCCTACCCGGCCCCTACCGGAGCCAGACTCAGAGATGTCCACCACTCGGGGACAGGTCCCCCGGCCTGGAGGAGGAATCCCGCCGCGCGGGGTGGGGCGCCGTCAGGCGGCGATCGTGGGCCAAAGGCGTTTGGCGAGAGCATCCGACCAATGGTCGGGCAGTCGGGCGTGCATGGTGGTTGCGACAAGAATCGCGCCAAGAACGAGTTCGACGACGAGTCCGTCACCGGCCTCCGCCACCAGAGTCCCCGCCTCGACGCCGCACACGAGGAAGTCGTGGAGGACCGCGAGGCGGGGGCCGATGAACCGGGCCCGCCATGTGACGAGGAATTCGTCGTCCGCACGGAACATGTGTGCGACCAATTTGCGCATATCGTCCGCCGCGAAGACTTGCCGAAGCCGGTCGATGACCCGGGTGAACCCCTCCAGCGTGATCTCGTTCTCCGGAGGGATCGTTGACACGATCTGTTCGGCTACAGCTTCGAGCAACTCGAAACGATTGCGGTAGCGCCGGTACAGCGTCGTCCGTGCAACACCTGAGACCTCGCTGACCCGGTCGATGGTGACTCCGCCAAAGCCGTCGCTGCCAATTACCTCCCTGACTGCGGATTCGATCTTCTGATCTGTGGCCAGCCGCGGCTTGGACCGGCCGTCATTGAGGTCGGCTTGCTGAGTTTTCATACCGCGCGTTCCCTCCACTCTCATGCCAGATAATGCTACGTTAGCGTAGCGCTACATCGTGTAGCACTACATTGCTCCCTGGCCAGGGAGCGCTCAGAGCCAGAGGAGGAGATGACCGGATGTCCAGTGCGCGTTTGATGAGTCGACCCGAGGACTTCGAGAAGCTCGGTATCAAGCCGGGAATCGTCCAACCGTGGGAGGACGGCCGTCGCGACACTCCCGCACCGGGGCACAACGAGGTCTGGTACTTCGACGGTGCGATGGACGACGGCACGAAGATCGTCGTCGCCTTCCGTCCGGTGGATCCCGCGGGACACGGTGACGGCATCGACAGCCCGAATCTGAACGTGAACATCACGACGCCCGAAGGGGAAGAATTTGTGAGTATGATCCCGGTACCGGTCGAGAACTCGTCGATCGGCACTGAGAAGTGCGAAGTGCGCTTCGGGCCGCACTACGCCGTCGGTGACCTCAAGAACTACGAAGTCAAAGTGGAGCCGGTACAGGGCGTCGGCGTCGACCTGCACTACGAGGCGTTGGTCGAGCCGTACCGTGCTGGAGGTACGTCGCACGTTGCACTCGGGGACACCGACGAGTTCTACTACACGGACCAGTCCGTCCCGCGCTGCCGCGTCACGGGAACGGTGACCGTCGGCGGCAGGACTTGGGAGGTCACGGGCCAGGGGTACCACGATCACCAGTGGTTCAACATCAGCCCGTTCGCGGCTTGGCACCACTGGCTGTGGGGCCGCCTGTACACCGAAAACTTCACGGTCGTCATCTACGACTTCGTGGCCACCGAGCGCTTCGGGTTCACACGTATCCCGATCTTCGGCGTACTCGATTCCTCGGGCAAGGTCGTCTTCGACAACCGCGGTGACGCCGAGGTGGAGGTCGAGACCTATCACGACGAACAGACAAACAAGGACTACCCAAAGACCAGTCGCTACATGTTCCGTGACGGGGACACTACGGCCGAGTTCCAGATCGAGTGGTCGCAGATCATCGAGATACGCGACATGTACGGGACCTCCGCAGAGCAGGATCACTACGGGATGGGCGGTGAGGAACAGCGCAAGCGCTACGACGCCATGGGAATCCAACCCACCTACATGCGCTATTACGCCAACGCAACCCTGGCTCTGACCAAAAGCGAATCAAGTGTCAGGGAATCCGGCGAGATGGTCTATGAGTTCAACTACCTCGGACTCCCCGATGCCCGCGCCCATCTCTGACCGCCTCATGATGGACGAGCCAGCGGCGCTGTTCGGGACCGTGCTCGACACCGAATCACCCGTCCGGGACAGCCCACATACCCGTCCGGTGGACGCGTCCACCCAGAAGCTACCAGTGTTCCCGGCAAGGGTGCAGACGGCGTGGAGACCAAGCGGTCGCAGGGAATCAACATTGAACGTTTTCCGTCTTGATCAGTTGGCGAGTTCGAGGGCGACGATGGCGGTGATGCGGGTGGTGCTGCAGCGGAGCTTTCGCAGGATCCGCCAGCCCTTCAAAATCGCCATGGCGCGTTCGCCGAGGCTGCGGATTTTGGCGTGGTCCCGGTTGTGACGTCGGCTCCAGCCGCGCAGGTTCCTGCCGCGGAACGGGACGCGGATTGGGGCCCGCGCCCTGGTACGCCTTGTCCGCCCAGTACTTGATGTCGCCGGCGGCCAGAATGGCCGGGATGTGGTGGGTCCGGGCCGCGGTCAGGTCGTGCGTGGCTCCCGGCAGCGCGTCCGAGACCCAGATCAGGCGTCCGGTCGGGTCGGCGGGGACTTGCGCGTTCATGCCGTGATGCTTCTTCTTCCCCGAGTAGTACGGGCGGTCGATCGGCAGGAGCGTGCCGTCGAGGATCACGTACGCCTTCCTGCGGACCGTGTGCATGGCCTGCTCCAACGTCGGAGCGAGCCCGGCCAGGAGGTCGACGACCTCGCGTATGTACCGGTAGACCGTCGCGATCCCAATGCGGAAACCCGCCGCGAGGCGGGCGTATGGGTCGCCGCAGCGCAGATGCGCCAGGACGTGCAGGGCCTGCCAGCCGCAGGTGAGGCGGCGCCAGCGGGAGCCAATCCGACGCCGATGGCCCGCGAGCAGACCGGCAAGATGCTGCAAGGTGCAGCTGGACAGATCGATGGCAGACGGGTAGACAAGCACAGGAGCTCCTGGCGGACTGGTGATCTTGGTCGTGAACCCGTCTACCAGGAGCTTTCTTCGTGCCCGCCACCGGGTCCGCCGCCCAACCACCCGTCAGGTTGGAAGAGGCTCACTCACACTCGCAGCACGAACCTCTGTGTCCACACTCAGGGGGACGCCTCGCTGAAGTTTCCCCGTGATCTTGGACACTCGTTCGTTATGCCGCGTGGGCGTGTTGATGCCGCTGTCTGCTTTCGGCCGGTGTGAGGTAGCCGAAGGTCTTGTGCTTGCGTAGGCGGGGGCGGTT
>NZ_JAIUKE010000732.1 GCF_020176795.1 Streptomyces sp. 8L | reverse complement strand
CCCCCCCCCCCCCCCCCCCCCGGGGGGGGCCCGCCCCCCCCCGCCCGCGCCCCCGCCCCCCCCCCGCCCGCCCCCCCCCCCCCCCGCCGGCCCGCAGGACGGCCACCGCGACCGCGAGCATCGACCAGCGCAGGGCCCCGGAGCCCGCGCGGTCGCCCTCCGGCCCCGACCCCAGCCCCAGCAGCGCGAGGCCGCAGCACACGACGGCGACGGCGGCCCACTCCGTCCCGCTGAGCCGCACCGCGAGCAGCCGGGCCGCGACGACGGCGGTCACGGCGAGGCTGGCGGCGAGGGCCGCTCCGACGACGTAGATCGGCAGCGAGCGCAGCGCGACGATCTGGAGCACGAACCCGCCGCCGTCGAGGGCGAGCCCCAGCACGTACCGCCACTGCCGGGCGGCGCGCAGCAGCAGCGCGGCGTCGACCCCCGAGCCGCTGCCGGGCACGGCGGACCGCGCGGCGACGGCCTGGAGGACCGACGCCGTACCGAAGAACACCGCCGCGCCGAGCGCGCAGATCATTCCGAGGAGCACGCCCCGACACTAACCCGCCCGTGTGACAGCGCCCGACGCCCGCAGGTCGGGCGGACCTCGCACGTACGGCGGGCGCTCAGCCCTCCGCCAGGACCTCCCGCAGCCGGGCCAGGCCCCAGTCGAGATCCTGCTCCGTGATGACCAGCGGCGGCGCGAGGCGGATCGTCGAGCCGTGCGTGTCCTTCACCAGCACGCCCCGCTGCATGAGCCGTTCGGAGATCTCGCGGCCCGTGCCGTGCGACGGGTCGATGTCCACGCCCGCCCACAGCCCCCTGCCGCGTACCTACGGCACGCCGCCCCGGCGCACCAGCTGCCCCAGTTCGCGGTGGAGGTGGTCGCCGAGCTCCGCCGCGTACCGCTGGAACTCGCCCGTCCGCAGCATCGCGATCACCTCAAGGGCGACCGCGCACGCCAGCGGGTTCCCGCCGAACGTCGAGCCGTGCTCGCCCGGCCGGAACACGCCGAGCACCTCCCACGACGAGACGACCGCCGACACCGGGACCACACCGCCGCCCAGCGCCTTGCCCAGCACGTACATGTCGGGCACGACGCCCTCGTGCTCGCACGCGAACGTCCGTCCCGTACGGCCGAGGCCCGACTGGATCTCGTCCGCCACGAACAGCACGTTCCGCGCGCGCGTCAGTTCGCGCACCGCCACAAGATAGCCGTCCGGCGGCACCAGCACCCCCGCCTCGCCCTGGATCGGCTCCAGCAGCACCGCGACCGTACGGTCGGTGACCGCCGCCCGAAGCGCCGCGATGTCCCCGTACGGCACGATGTCGAAACCCGGCGTGTACGGGCCGAAGTCGGCGCGTGCCTCCTCGTCCGTGGAGAAGCTGATGATCGTCGTCGTACGTCCGTGGAAGTTGTTCGACGCGACCACGATGCGCGCCTCGCCCTCCGGCACGCCCTTGACCCGGTACCCCCACTTGCGGGCCGTCTTCACCGCCGTCTCGACGGCCTCGGCGCCCGTGTTCATCGGCAGGACGCTCTCCATGCCGCACAGGTCAGCGAGTTCCGCGCAGAACGCGGCGAAGCGGTCGTGGTGGAAGGCGCGCGAGGTCAGCGTGACCCGGTCCAGCTGCGCCTTCGCGACCTCGATCAGACGGCGGTTGCGATGGCCGAAGTTGAGCGCGGAGTACCCGGCGAGCATGTCGAGGTAGCGGCGGCCGTCGATGTCGGTCATCCAGGCGCCGTCCGCCGAGGACACGACGACCGGCAGCGGGTGGTAGTTGTGCGCGCCGCGGGCCTGGGCCGAGGCGATCGCCGCCTCGGTGGGGCCGGAGAGGCCGGAGAGGTCTGAGAGGCCGGAGGGGCCGGAGAGGGTCGACAAGGTGTCCTCCGATCGTTCGGCGCGATAGGGCATGTGCGCCGGTTTCTACCGTGTTCCTGCCCTATGGCGGTGAAATTCGATCCTCCCCGCGGGCGCCGGTCCTGACGAGTAGGCTGGCGGGCACGCAGGGCGACTGGCGTACGCGGAAACGACCGCGGGGGAGCCCTGCGGGCAGCCGTGCGGACCGCACGTCCGCATCGAGGTGTCGCCCCGCCTGGGCACCGGGACCCGACCGCTGATCACGGACCGTCCCGGAGGACGCCGCCATGACCCAGGCACCCCAGTACCAGCAGATCCCCGCCACCCGTCCCGACGCCGAGACCGCCGCGCCGGGCGCGCGCCGTCCCGCGCTCGCCGCCACCGACCCGGAGATCGCCGCGCTCGTCGGCGCCGAGGAGCGCCTCCAGGCCGGGACCCTGCGGCTGATCCCCAGCGAGAACTACGTGTCCCAGGCCGTCCTCGATGCCTCGGGCACGGTCCTTCAGAACAAGTACAGCGAGGGCTACCCCGGCCGCCGCTACTACGAGGGCCAGCAGGTCATCGACCAGGTCGAGACGCTCGCGGCCGAGCGCGCGAAGGCGCTGTTCGACGTCGAGCACGCCAACGTCCAGCCCTACTCGGGCTCGCCCGCGAACCTCGCCGTCCACCTCGCCTTCGCCGAGCCGGGCGACACGGTCATGGGCATGGCCCTGCCGATGGGCGGTCACCTCACCCACGGCTGGGGCGTGTCGGCGACGGGCATGTGGTTCAGGGGCGTGCAGTACGGGGTACGCCGCGACACCGGCAGGCTCGACCTCGACGAGGTCCGCGACCTGGCGCGCGCCGAGCGGCCCAAGGTGATCTTCTGCGGCGGTACGGCGGTGCCGCGCACCATCGACTTCGCCGCGTTCGGGGAGATCGCGCGCGAGGTCGGCGCGGTCCTCGTGGCCGACGTCGCGCACATCGCGGGCCTGATCGCGGGCGGCGCCCACCCGTCCCCCGTACCGCACGCCGACGTCGTCTCCACCACCACGCACAAGACGCTGCGCGGCCCGCGCGGCGCGATGCTCATGTCGCGGGCCGAGCACGCGAAGGCGATCGACAAGGCCGTGTTCCCCGGGCTCCAGGGCGGCCCGCACAACCAGACCACGGCCGCCATCGCGGTCGCGCTGCGCGAGGCGGCGGACCCGTCGTTCCGCGACTACGCGCACGCGGTCGTGGCCAACGCCCGCGAACTCGCGGACCGGCTGCTCGCGCGCGGCTTCGACCTGGTGTCGGGCGGCACGGACAACCACCTGATCCTCATGGACCTGACGCCGAAGGACGTCCCCGGCAAGACCGCGGCCAAGGCACTCGACCGCGCGGGCATCGTGGTGAACTACAACGCCGTCCCGTACGACGCGCGGAAGCCCTTCGACCCCTCGGGCATCAGGATCGGCACGCCGTCGCTCACCAGCCGGGGCCTGACCACCGCGCACATGGAGACGGTGGCGGAGTGGATCGACCGGGGCGTCGCGGCGGCCCGCACCGGCGACGAGGCGGCGCTGACCGCCCTGCGCGGGGAGGTCGCGGAACTGATGGCGGCGTACCCGGCACCGGGCCTGCCGACCGTCTGAGCGGGAGAGGCTGGAGGGGCGGGAAAGGCCGCAGGGGCTGGAGGGGCTGCATGGG
>NZ_JAIUKE010000731.1 GCF_020176795.1 Streptomyces sp. 8L | reverse complement strand
TGACCATGAACCGTCCCGCTACACTCCCACCGCTCGACATTCACCCAGGTCAAGCCTCAAAGTACTGCTGGAGTACTAGTGCCCACCCCGCCGGACCTCAGC
The DNA here is from genome assembly GCF_020176795.1 of Streptomyces sp. 8L. Taxonomy (GTDB): domain Bacteria; phylum Actinomycetota; class Actinomycetes; order Streptomycetales; family Streptomycetaceae; genus Streptomyces. Next base: position 3,416 of record NZ_JAIUKE010000731.1, on the reverse strand, counting down.
CTGCGTCGCCGGCGGGCGGGACGGGCTCCTTCATGGTCAGACCGACGAGCGCGGACAGGACGGGCATCGAGGTGAGGCACGCGATGGCCGCGGTGAGGCCGGCGTGGTCGGCGACCGTCCCGACCACGGGCGCCACGAGGCCGCCGATGCTGACCGCAAGCCCGAGGGTCACGCCGCTGGCGGTACCGACCCGGCCCGGCAGGTAGTCCTGCCCGAGCGTCACGTGGATGGAGAACGGCACGTACAGGGCAACGGAGGCGGCGGCGATGGCGGCGAAGACGGCCGGCCCGGGCACCAGCCAGACGCCCGCGACGCAGACGACCGACGCGACATACGCGGCCCGTACGGTGGCGATGCGGCCGTAGCGGCCCGCGAGCCGCCCGCCCAGGAGCGTGCCGGCCGCGCCGACACCGTAGAAGACGACCAGCGCGGTCTCGCCCGTGGCGGTGCCCGCGCCCAGACGGCGCTCCACGAACAGCGCCAGGAACGTCCCGAACGACGCGGTGACGATCGAGCGCGCGACCACCGGGACCGAGAGCCTGGCGAAGCCCGCCCAGTCGTTGCGCGGCGGTGCCTGCACGGCGCCGGCCGGTCGCGCGGCGGCGTGCGCGCGCTGGAGCCGGCGCCCGGAGGCGAAGGTCACCACGGCCCACAGGAGGGCGGGAACGGCCAGCGGGGCCGTCCCGGAGACGCCGAGGGTGCCGAGGACGGCGGCGACGAGGACGGGCCCGAACGCGAAGCCGATGTTGCCGCCGAGGGAGAACCAGGACATGGACACGTGCGAGCCCCGGGCGGCGACGCGTGCGAGCCTGGCCGACTCCGGATGGTAGGCCGCCACGCCGAGCCCGGAGAGCGCCACCGCGATCAGGGTGACGACGTACGAGGTGCTCAGGCCGGACAGCCCGACCCCCACACCCGCGAGCCCCATCCCGGCCGGCACCAGCCACGGTGCGCTTCTGCGGTCGGTCAGCAGCCCGAACAGGGGCTGCACGACGGCCGAAAGCACGGTCGCCGCCACGGTGATCCAACTGGCCGTGGCGTAGTCCCAGTGCCGGGCCGCCGTGAAGAACGGGATCAGTGCGGGCACGGCGCCCTGGTAGAGGTCGTCGACCGCGTGCCCGATCGACAGCAGGGCGATGGCGCGCGACGGTCCTCGTTCCCCGGCGGCCGGCTTGACGGGGGCGGTGGTGGTGTCCATGCCGCCATGCTCCGGCGGGCCCGCCCGACGCGGCTACCGGTATACAGTCGGGATATGCGGTCAACCCGCCAGCCGACCCGCCGACCCCGCGAGGTGGCGCCGACGATGCGCCGTTCCCTCGCGGTGGGGGAGCAGATCCCCGCGCACCACCACCGCGAACACCAGCTGGTCTACGCGGCCGGCGGGCTGCTGGCGATCACCGCGGGCGCCGGCACGTGGATGGTGCCGCCGCAGCGCGCCGTGTGGGTTCCCGCGTACGCCGAGCACCGCCACCGCGCCTGGGGCAAGACGGACATGCGCGCCGTCCTGTTTCCCGTCACCGTCCGCGCGCCGTTCCCGGCCCCCGCCGTCATCGCGGTCTCCGGTCTTCTGCGGCAGCTCCTGCTGGCGCTGACGCAGCCGGGCGACCGGTCCGAGGCGGAGTGCCGACGCCTGCGGCAGGTCACCCTCGATGAGACGCGCCGGGCGCCGGAGCAGCCGATCCTCCTGCCCGAGCCGCACGACGACCGGCTGCGCGCCGTGACGCGCATCCTGCGCGAGCAGCCCGCCGACCCCTCGACGCTCGCGCAGCTCGGGCGGCGCGTCGGTGCGAGCGAGCGGACCCTGACCCGGCTCTTCCAGGCCGAGACCGGCATGGGCTTTCGTCAGTGGCGCGCCCAACTGCGCGTGCACCACGCCCTCGTGTCCCTGGCCGCGGGACACTCCGTCACCCGTACGGCCGTTGAGACGGGATGGAGCAATGTCAGCGCGTTCATCGAGACGTTCACCGGTGTGACCGGCCAGACGCCGGGCCGCTACGCCGCCTCGTTGAGCGGGCCGCGCCCCGGCACGGACGACACCGCTCCCGGGACGCGGTGATCGGCCCGCCGCGACCCACCAACAGATTAGTGACTTGACTGTTTAGTACTTCACTGTCACGGTGGGGCCATGTCCACCACCTCCACTCCCCCCACTCCCTCCACTCACGGGTCCGAGCAGTCTGTGAGATGGCATGCCACCTGGGCTCAGTCGCTCCCGGACGTCCGCGCTGACGGCGAATGGTTCGCCGATGTCACTCTCCGCTCCCACCTGCGCGTCAGCGCCGGCGGCGACCGGGTCCGCCTCCAGTTCGGCAACCGGTTCGGGGACCACCCGCTGCGCATCGGCCGGAGCGCGGTGTCCACCCGCGGCCGTACTGCCGCCGCCACCTTCGACGGGCGCGACGGCGTGACGGTCCCGGTCGGCTCCTCGGTGCTGACCGACCCCATCGACCTGCCGGTCGGCCACCACGGAGCGGTGAAGGTCGACTTCCACCTGCCCGAGCGCACACTCTTCCCGCCGTTGTTCGCCGGCTCGGGCGACTTCACGTGCCAGATGTCCGAGCCGGGCGATCACGTGGGCGCCGCCGCGTTCCCGGCCGTTACCGCCCCGCCGTTCCCCATGCCGGACGACGCCGACCTCACCCTTCACGAAAGCGGACCGTTCCTGCGCACGGTCGAGGTCGCGAACCGCGTTCCGCACGCGGTCGTCGTGTGTCTGGGCGACTCCATCACGGCGATGGGCTGGCCCGAGATCGCCGCGGGTCTGCTGCCGGGGGGCTCCGGTCTCTCGGTCGTCAACCGCGGCATCCCCGGCAACAGGCTCCGCCTCGACGCGGGGCCCGCGAACCTGTCGAACGGCCGCTCCGGCCTGAGCCGGTTCGAAGACGACGTCCTGAAAACCGCCGGGGTCGCCCAGGTCGTCGTGGCCCTGGGCACCAACGACCTCGGCCTGCCCGGCGCATTCGAGCCCCTCGGGGAACTGCCCACCGCGGCGGAGTTGATCGCGGGCTACGAGACGCTCCTGGAGCGGGCCGGCACCGCGGATGTCAGGGTTCGCATCGCCACCATCACCGCCAGGTCCGGGTCGGACGACTACGACGAGCGACGCGAGCAGATCCGCGGCGCGGTCAACGACTGGATGATCCGCGCTCTCGGTCCCGAAGTCGTCATCGACTTCGACAAGGCACTCCGCTGCGACACCTCACCCCTCAGGCTCGACCGGCGTTACGACAGCGGCGACCACCTCCACCCCAGCGCCGCCGGACAAGAACAACTCGCCCGCACGGCCGTCGCCGCGCTGCTGGCCGAACTCCCGTAGCGGGCGCCCACAACGACCGACCGCGCCCCCCGGTACCGCCCGCAGGCCCCCCCCCCCCCCCCCCCCGGCCCGCGGCCCCCCCCCCCCCCCCCCCCCCCCG
>NZ_JAIUKE010000730.1 GCF_020176795.1 Streptomyces sp. 8L | reverse complement strand
CCCGGGGGGGGGCGCGCGCCCCCCCCGCCCCCCCCCCCCCGGGCCCCCCGCCCCGGGGGCTTCGCCGCGTCGCGTGCCATCTCACTCGCCTCCCTGGACCCGCAGCGACGCCGCGGGGCCGCCGCGCCGCAGCGCCAGCGCCGTCACGATCAGGACGGGCACCACCGCCACGCCCCCGAGCAGCAGGGCGACCTGGCCGGCCGGCAGCAGGACGTGCACGGCGGGGACCGGCTGGGTGGCCCGGTTGGTCAGGACGACCAGCGGGACCACCGCACGGGTCAGCAGCCCGCCGAGCACCAGGCCCACGGCCAGCGCGATGCCCAGCAGCAGCGCGTGTTCCACCGCGAGGACCCGGGCCAGTTGGCGGCGGGGTGTGCCGAGCGCCCGCAGGACGGCGAACTCCCCCGCGCGCTCCCGCAGGTTGCCGACCGTGCCGACCGCGAAGCCGACCGCCGCGAGCGCCGCGGCGGCCACCGCCGCGGCGAGCAGCGCGGACTGGGGGCCCGCGCCGAGCGGATCGCGGTGCAGGCTCTCGGAGAGGTCCGCGCGGTCGACGATCTGGTCCGGGTCGATGTCGGTGCGCGTGTGCAGCGCCGCCGCCAGGTGTCCCGCCCTGCCGGGCGCCGGGTAGAACCACCACTCCGTGGGGGTGAGCGGCCGGCCGCCGCGCGCCGCCACCACCCGGTTCACGGCGCGCAGATCGAGCAGCAGCGCGCCCCCGTCGGTGGCGGCGGACGTCTCCTGGCCACCGGCGGTGGCGCTCGGGCCCGTCGTGGGGATCTGCCGCACGGTACCGGCGACGCGCGCCCGCACCGTGCCGTCGCCCACCGGGACCTGGATCACGGAGCCCACCTTCGTGCCGGTGGCCGAGGCGAACGCGTCCGTCATCAGGGCGGCGGGTACGGCCGGAGCGGGAGCGGGGGCGGTGATCCGGACGGTGTCGAGCACCGTGGAGATGCCCACCGGCCGCTGTCGGCTGGAGTCGAACGCCAGGGTCAGCGGCGTCCGTTCGCCGCTCGCCGCGTGCGTCACCTTCGGGGGCACGGCGCTCTGATAGGCGTCGTCGGTCTGGCCCGACACGACGGCGGTGGCGCGCCAGTGCACGTCGGCGGCGGACAGCGGCCGGGTGGTCGTGTGCGCGCCGTTCGCCGTGTGCGCGGTGATCGACGCGACGGTGAAGGTGTAGTGGCGGACCGGCGAAGTCCCGCTGGGGCTGTCGAGTTCGAAGCCGGTGATCCGCAGCGGGCCCGCGGGCTTCCCGTCCGGCGCGCCCGCCGCGTCCGCGAGGTCGGCGCCGAGCGTGTGCGTCGCGCCGTCCGCGGGTACCGCGGCCAACTGGAGGGGGTAGGGCACCCCGTAGCGGTCCTCGAGGATCACGGTGACCGGTGTCCCCCCGCCGTGCGGGGCGCCGTCCACCGTCAGCCGCAGCGCCAGGTCGAGCCGGGCGGTGCCGTCCGGCACGAGCACCCCGCTCGCCGGGACCCGCGCGGGGCGCAGCGCGGCCACGCGGGCGGCCGGGTCGCCGCCCGCGAGGTCCCCGCGCATGCCGAGGCCGGGCGCCGCGTCGGCCGTGTCGAGGGCCAGCACGGTCGCCTGCCGGTTGTCGGACAGGGTCATCAGGCCGCGCGCGGCCGGCGCGAGGTTCCGCACGCCGGGCAGGGCCCCGTAGGCCCCGCCCTGGCCGAACACCGGGGTGCGGCTGCCGAGGACACGCAGCGGCGCGCCCGACTGGAAGGACGCCTGGTCGCTCTGGGAGGCGTCCCACGACGCGCCCTGCCCGATCGCGAGGACGCCCATCGCCACGGCCAGCACCAGCAGCAGGACCGGCCCGGCGCCGCGCAGCGGCCTGCGGCTGAACTGCCAGCCCGCGAGGGCGGCGGCGAGGCCCCGGCCCCCGGCGGCGCGCCGTTCGGCGAGCCCCGCGACGGGCGGCAGCAGCCGGAGCGTCAGCACCGTGCCGGCCAGCAGGGCCAGCGCGGGCGCCACCACCAGCAGCGGGTCGATGCCCAGGTCGCCGTCCGTGCCTCCGCCGGTCAGCGCGCCGCTGCCGGACGTCTGCCGGTCCAGCTGCCAGTACGCCACGCCCGCGACCAGCAGCAGGGCGAGGTCGGCGCCCGCGCGCACCGGGCCCGGCAGGGCTCTCGCCCGCGCGGGCCGCCCGTAGCCGCGCGCCGTGAGGACCGGCAGCGCCACGGCGAGCGCGCACGCGAGCGCGGCGAGAGCGCCCACCAGCCAGACGGACCCGGTCGGGTGCGCGTCCAGGCGCAGGCCGACCCGGGCGAGCAGGCCCTGGCCGCCGAGGAGCCGGGTGAGCGGGCCCGCGAGGAGCGGCGCGGCGACGGCGGCGGGTACCGCGAGGAGCAGCGCCTCCAGCGCGGACAGAGCGACGATCCGGCCGCGCGACCCGCCGCGCGCGAGCAGCAGCCGGGTCTCCTCGGCCCGTTCCGAGGTGAGCAGCCGGGCCACGAGCAGCAGCGCGTACCCGGCGAGCAGCACCAGCTGGAGCGAGACGATCAGCAGCGTCGAGCGGGCCACGAGCAGCGCGCGCCGCGCCGACGAGAGCAGGTCGGGCAGGGAGGTCCTGGAGGTGACGTCGCCCTGGAAGACGGGCTCCTCGGCCAGGAAGTCCTTGGCCTGCGTCGCCGAGTCGCGGAGCGCGTCGAGGCGGCCCGCCGTGAAGTGCGTGAAGTCGGCGGTCGACAGCCAGGACACGTCGCCGCGGGACACCCGTCCGCTCTCCAGCACCGCGGGGTCGGCCACGAGCGGGCCGTACGTCGTGAACCCGTCGGTGCGCACGCCCCGGCCGCCGAGCTCGTCGAGCTGCCAGTACGGGTCGCCGGGGTCGAGGGGACGGTAGACGCCGGTGACGCGGACCGTGACGGAGCCGCCGTTCAGCCGGTCGGTGAGGGTGTGGACGGCCGGGCCCGGCACGAGCCCCAACTGGCTGGCCGCGGCCTGGGGTACGGCCACCTCGATCACTCCGCCGTGCCCCGCCCACGGCCCGGCGGCGGGCCAGGAGCCCCGCGTCAGCCGGACCCGGGAGCGGTCGAGGGCCGCGAACTGGGTGAGGTACGGGTCGCCCTTGCGGGCGGCGGGCGGCTGGAGGGAGCGCGGCAGCCCGTAGGGCCCCGACGACCGAAGGGTCCGCGTCCGCACCGGCAGGCCGTCGAACACGCGCGACGCGGCCCGGTGCGCGGCGGCGTCCAGCGCGGACGGCTTCGCCCGCGGTGCCCCCGCGGTGATGACGAGACCGGCCGCGGCCGTGTGGTCGGCGCCCAGGTCGTGCCGAAGCCCGGCGTCGCCGATGGAGCCGGCGAACGCGGCCAGCGTCGCGAGTACGGCCGTGGTCAGGACCATCGCGAGGAGCGCGGCCGCGAGCAGCAGCCGGTGCGCGCGCACGCGCAGAAAAAGGAACCCCGTCAAGCCTCCCCCTGACCTCTGCCCCCGAGACGGGCGCGCGGTCCCGGCACCTCCGTGCCCGTACGCCCCGCCGGCTCCGAACCGAACCTCCGGACCCCCCGGAAGCTCAGAAC
>NZ_JAIUKE010000729.1 GCF_020176795.1 Streptomyces sp. 8L | reverse complement strand
TCAAGCCGTCCCCCAAGCCACCTGAAACATCACCAATCAACCGGCCCGCCCCTTGACGAAAGAGATAGGGGCACCCCCCAGCACGCGTTTGACATCCCGGAAGCCGGGGCCGCCGGACCGGGGATGTCGGGAGAGACACATGGACCCGGCGCGGACGGAGACAGCGGAGCGAGCGGACGGAGAGACCGGAGCGAAGGGAACGGACCAAAGAGCGCGGAGCGGACGAAGCAGCGTAGACGGAGCGGACTGGGCGGCGTGGACTGAGCGGCGTGGACGAAACGGAGCGGACGGGCGGACGGAGCGGCGTGCGGAATCGTGACAGTCGAGTGGAGCTTAGGCCAGAGCCTTGACGTCTGTCCGACGAATCAGAACGTAGGCTTCACCTCATGCCAAAGAAGCGCTCGGGCGGGGGCCTGTCCAAGACCCAGCAGGCCGCCAAGTTCCTGGGAGTCAGCGTGCTCGCCGGCGCGGTGCTCGCCGGCATCGCCCTGCCGGCCTTCGGGTCGCTGGGTCTCGCGGCCAAAGGGACGGTCAAGGGATTCGACGAACTCCCCGCCAACCTCAAGACGCCGCCGCTGAGCCAGCGGACCACCATCCTCGACGCGAACGGCGGCAAGATCGCCGATGTCTACTCGCGCGACCGCACGGTGGTGCCGCTCAAGGACATCTCCCCCTATATGCAGAAGGCGCTCGTCGCGATCGAGGACTCCCGCTACTACCAGCATGGAGCGGTCGACGTCAAGGGCATCGCCCGCGCGCTCAACCAGAACGCCCAGTCCGGCGGTGTCGCACAGGGTGCCTCCACGCTGACGCAGCAGTACGTGAAGAACGTCTTCATCGAGGAGGCCGGCAACGACCCCACCAAGGTCGCCCAGGCCACGCAGCAGACCCTGGGCCGCAAGGTCCAGGAGCTGAAGTACGCGATCCAGGTCGAGGACGAGCTCGGCAAGAAGAAGATCCTTGAGAACTACCTGAACATCACGTTCTTCGGCGAGCAGGCCTATGGCGTCGAGGCCGCGTCCGAGCTGTACTTCTCGAAGCACGCCAAGGACCTGAACCTCCAGGAGTCGGCGCTGCTCGCCGGCCTCGTCCAGTCGCCCAGCCAGTACGACCCGATCAACGACGAGCCGACCGCGCTGAAGCGGCGCAACACCGTACTGGAGCGGATGGAGCAGGTCGGCGACATCTCGCAGTCCGAGGCGGACAAGGCGATCGCGACCCCGATCAAGCTCAAGGTGAAGCGCCCCAAGAGCGGCTGCATCACCGCGGTCAAGGGCGCGGGCTTCTTCTGCGACTACGTGCGCGACACTCTCCTGAACGACCCGACGTTCGGCAAGACGGCCCAGGAGCGCGCCGACCGCTGGAACACCGGCGGCCTGACGATCAAGACGACGCTCGACCCGAAGGCCCAGGCGGCCGTGCAGTCCTCCATCGAGAAGCACGTCTACAAGACGGACTCGGTGGCGACGGCCGTGACCCTCGTCCAGCCGGGCACGGGCAAGGTCCTCGCGATGGGCCAGTCACGCCCGTACGGCTTCGGGACCAACGAGACGCAGCTGAACCTCAGCACCAACCACGACATGGGCGGCGGCAACGGCTTCCAGTCCGGTTCCACGTTCAAGCCGATCACCGCCGCGGCGGCCATCGACAGTGGTACGGACCCGGGCACGGTCGAGCCCGCGCCGTACAAGATGAACTACCCCTCGCCCGTGCAGACCTGCAACGGCACCTGGCAGAACAGCTCCACCTCGCCCGCGACCGTCGAGAACGAGTCGAAGTCCGAGGTCGGGCCGATGAACATGAAGGAGGCGATGGCCAAGTCGGTCAACACCTACTTCGTGCAGCTGATCAGCAAGATCGGCGTCTGTCCCGTGACGCAGATGGCGACGAAGATGGGCGTGCAGCGCGCGGACGGGAAGAAGATCGACCAGGTGCCGTCGGTCACCCTCGGCACCCAGCTGGTCTCGCCGCTGACGATGGCCAACGCGTACGCGACGTTCGCGAACAAGGGCGTCTACTGCTCGCCGGTCGCCGTCTCGTCGATCACGACCACGACCGGCAAGTCGCTGCCGGTGCCGAAGTCGCAGTGCAAGCAGGCGATGTCCGAGCACACGGCGACGGTCATAAACTCGCTGCTGAAGGGCGTGGTCGAGGACGGTACGGGTACGCTCGCCGGCTTGAAGGACCGCGACAACGCGGGCAAGACCGGTACCACGGACGAACTCAACGCGGCCTGGTTCGTCGGCTACACGGCGGACATGGCGGGCGCGGTCTGGGTCGGCGGCCCGACACACAACGTGTCGATGCGGAACATCACGATCGGCGGCCAGTACCACACGCAGGTCCAGGGCGCCGACACCCCGGGGCCGATCTGGAAGGACGCCATGAGCGGGGCGCTGGCGGGCACGACGTCGCCGTCGCTGCCGACGATCAACCTTCCCGACATGAAGAAGAAGGACCCCAAGTCGGGCAACCAGAAGAACGACGGTGGCGCCGACAAGAACAAGGGCGGCGGGGGCGGTGACGGCAACAACGGCGACACCGCGGGCGGCCAGACCGACGGAGGCACCGGCCAGAACGGCGGCGGCGACAACGGTGGTGGCGGCGACAACGGCGACAGCCCGTTCGGCGGCTTCTTCGGCGGCGGCAGAGGCCACTGACCGCCGCGATCGCCCCTGACCACAGGCGGTCGCCACTGACCGCAGTCGATCACTACTGACCGCAGACGGTCGCTACGGCGATCACGCGGACGACGCGGGGGCCCCCCCCCCCCCCCCCCCCGGGGGGGGGGGGGGCCTCGAAAAGCTCCCGCGGGCAGGTCAGCCGCGGCGGCCCGTCAGCTTCCAGGCGCTCGGCAGGGCGCCCATCGCGAGCGCGGCCTTGAGCGCGTCGCCGAGGAGGAAGGGGACGAGCCCCGCGGCGATCGCCGCGCTCGCGGACAGCCCGGCGGACAGCGCCAGGTAGGGCACGCCGACCGCGTACACGACGGCCGAGCCGAGCACCATCGTGCCCGCCGTGCGCAGCACCGAGCGGTCGCCGCCGCGCCGCGCCAGCGCACCGACGACGGCGGACGCCGCGAGCATGCCGAGCACGTAGCCGAACGAGGCGCCGCCGGGGCCCGAGGTGCCGCCGGAGAACCACGGCATCCCCGCCACGCCCAGCACGGTGTAGAGCGCGAGGGAGAGGAAGCCGCGGCGCGCGCCGAGGGCGGTGCCGACGAGCAGTGCCGCGAAGGTCTGGCCGGTGACCGGCACGGGGGAGCCGGGCACGGGCACGGACAGCTGCGCGGCGAGTCCGGTGAGCACGGCGCCCCCGGCGACGAGCGCGATGTCGCGGGTGCGGCTTGCGGGGATGAGGTCGGCGAGAACGCCGGCGCGGGGGGCGGCCGCTGTGGGCGCGACGGTGCTCATGGGGGCTCCGCGGGTGAGGTCGGACAGTCGGACAGTGCTCTGATCGCTTCGACGTTAACCCACGGTGCCGGCCGCCCCGCCCGTCGGAGCCCCACAAAGGCGGGGCCGCGCAATTGTGGGCGACCCC
>NZ_JAIUKE010000728.1 GCF_020176795.1 Streptomyces sp. 8L | reverse complement strand
TACGGCGCGCCGCCATCAGCGGGCCGCGGCCGAGCCAGCTGAATGTGACGGCACCCTGTTCGAGCAGCCGTGCGGAGCCCTCTCTCACCTCCTTCTCCTCCGCCGCCTCGGCAGAGATCACCCGCGTCAGCCCCCACCCCCGCATCAGGCGGCTGTCCAGTACCACGACCCCCTTGCCCACGACGGCGAGATGCAGATCAGGCCCCGCGGCAGCGGCCAGCCGCCCTCCGATCACGCCGCCGTCCACCAACTCCGTCACCACCGCCGACACCGGCACCGCGGACGGAATCGGCGCGATCGGCGCATCCGGTGAGCGCGCCGGGTCCATCCGACCTGCCGGGTCCATCGGACGGGCCGGGTCCATCGGACGGGCCGGGTCCGTTGTGCGCTCCAGGCCGAACACCCGCGCGTGGTCGACGGCCTCGAACGGCGCCGCCTCCAGCGACCGGGGCCAGTGCGGCAGCGCCACCGCACGCGCGTGCAGTTCCGCCAGCTCGGCGGCGCGCTCGGCCTCCGGCGGCAGGCTCGCGCGCGCTGCCCGCTTGTCCGCGTACCGGATGCGGTCCGGCACCCCGAGCGCGGCCCGCAGCATCTCCTCCGTACGGCGCGCCGCCATCAGCGGGCCGCGGCCGAGCCAGCTGAATGTGACGGCACCCTGTTCGAGCAGCCGTGCGGAGCCGCGGGCCTCGGCGGTGATGCCGACCTTCCGCATCCCCGGACCGAACCACGCCAGATAGACGCGGTACGGACGCGGATCGTCGGCCACCGTGTCGGCGGCGACCGAGCGCAGCCGGTCGAGGCGCGCGCACTCGGAGCACTGGGCCCCCGTGCTCCGGGCCGGCACCTCGGCCGCGAGCGGGCACCGGCCGCGCCCCGCGCCGGTGCACCGGCGCGGACCCACGGCACGGAACGCCACCTCGCGCCCGTACACCAGCTCGCTCAGCCGCTCCGCGGCCCTGCGGCCGCTATGTCTCCTGCCACGTCCACCCCCGTCTTCTCCCTCCGGTCCGGACGACCGGAGGGGCTCCCACACCAGCCGGGGCCCGGGAGAGAGGCCGTCGCCACCCCACCGGATTCCGGCACAACGCCATGTGTCCGACACTTCTCCGAGAGTAGAGGGAGCCACTGACAACGACCCTCGCCGCAGTCACCGTCCGGAGCGCGGAGCGTGGAGGGGATGTGGGGAGGCCCTGGAGGCTTGAAGGTGCGAGCAGCGCGTTCAGCGAGGACCTTGGGGGTGTTGAGGATCGATCCAGGCCCAGGACGTTAAGGATGCGACGCCATGAAGCACACGCGCCTCGCCGGACTCGATGTCGCCCGTATCGGGCTCGGCTGCATGTCCATGTCCGCCTACTACACCGGTGCCGGTACGGATGACGCCGAGGCGATCCGTACGATCCACCGCGCGCTCGACCTCGGTGTGACGCTGCTCGACACGGCCGAGATCTACGGCCCGTACGCGAACGAGGAACTCGTCGCCAGGGCGCTGACCGGCGGCCGGCGGGACCGCGTCGTACTCGCCACGAAGTTCGGCGCCCTCTCCCACCGGAGGGACGGGGACACCGTCCCCGAGACGGACAGCAGCCCCGCCAACATCCGCAAGGCCCTCGACGGGTCGCTGCGGCGCCTCGGCACGGACCACATCGACCTCTACTACCAGCACCGGGTCGATCCGGGCACGCCGATCGAGGAGACCGTCGGGACGCTCGCGGAGCTCGTACAAGAAGGCAAGATCCGCCATATCGGACTCTCCGAGGCCGCCCCCGACACGATCCGCCGCGCACACGCGACCCACCCGATCACTGCGCTCCAGACCGAGTACTCGCTGTGGACGCGCGACGTCGAGGCGGAGCTCCTCCCGCTCGTGCGCGAGCTTGGCATCGGCTTCGTGCCGTACTCCCCGCTCGGCCGCGGCTTCCTCACGGGCACCGTACGGACGACGGACACCCTCGACGCCGACGACTTCCGCAAGAAAAATCCGCGCTTCACGGACGAGAACCTCCGCCAGAACCTGCGGATCGTCGACGAGGTCGAGGCCGTCGCCGGCGAACTCGGCGCCACTCCCGCCCAGGTCGCGATCGCGTGGCTGCTGGCCCAGGGCGAGGGCATCGTCCCGATCCCGGGCACGAAGCGGGTGTCCCGGCTGGAGGAGAACGTGGCGGCCGACACCGTCGAGCTGAGCCCGGAGCAACTGGCCCGGCTGACCGCGATCGCCCCAGCCTCCGGGGAACGCTACGCGGACATGAGCGGCGTGAACCGCTGAGGCCGTCCCCACCGCGGGGGCCGGGGCACGCCGGGCGGCAGGCCGCCACGGCCCCCGCGCCGGGTACGCCCGACGGACGGTCGGGTCGAGAGGAGGGGGCCCGGCCGCCGGGCCGAGGCGAGAGCCGGCCGGCCGGAACCCTACCTTGACGTAAGGGTAGAGATGGGTAGCCCCGGATGGGTGCCCACCGGGCACCGCCAGACCCGGTCGGGCGGCCGGGGGCTGAGATGCTGCCCTCGGGGGCGGACGGACGCGAGAGGGGTCGGACGGGTGCGGACGGGCGGCTTCGGGCACGTGGAGCACAGGGAGCAGGTGGGCATGTACACGCAGGGCACCGGCACGGGCACGGACACACCCGGTGCGAGTACTCCGGACACGGGCCCGCAGGACACGCGCACACACATGCAGATCGGCGAGGTGGCGGCCCGTACGGAACTGTCCCTGCGCACGATCCGGCATTACGAGGACATCGGCCTTGTCACACCGTCGGCGCGCTCGCAGGGCGGCTTCCGCCTCTACACGGACGGCGACGTCGAGCGGCTGATGGTGATCCGCCGCATGAAGCCGCTCGGGTTCACGCTGGAGCAGATGCGCGATCTCCTCCGGGTCACCGACCGGCTGGACGCCACCGAACCGCCGGACGATGCGGAGCGGGCGGAGTTCGTGGCCCGGCTGGACGACTTTGAGAGAGCGACGGCGGCGCGGGCGGCCGAGCTCCGCGTACAGCTGGCGCGCGCCGAGGAGTTCGCCGAGACGCTGCGCGCGCGGGCTGCGAAGGCGGCGGCACCGGGCCGCTGACCCACCGGACTACGCTCGCTCCCTGTCCATGACAGCCCCGCCGCGCGTGGCAGGCCGAGGTGGCGCTGACGGGCGTGAGCGCGGGTTCCATCTGCTGGTACGAGGGCGGCACGACGGACTCGTCCGGCCCCGGCCTGCGCCCGGTGACGAACGGGCTCGGCCTCCTCCCGTACGGCAACGAGAACGGGGCCAGGACCGGGGAACGGGAACAGGAAGAGAAACAGGACCGGCAACAAGAACCGGAGCAGGAACGGAAACGGGAACAGGACCGGGAACGCAGCATCTCCGAGGCGGAGGCGGGCAACCAGATGTCAGTGGGCAACACGGAAGCGCGCGAGGGGCGGCGCGGGCAGTTCTCGCGCCGCCGGTTGCTCGGCCTGGCGGGCGGGACGGCGCTGGCGGCACTGGGGGCGGCGGGCTGCGACTCGGACCAGGGCGGCGCGAAAGATTCCGCGTCCTCGCCCGGCCCGTCCTCCCCCTC
>NZ_JAIUKE010000727.1 GCF_020176795.1 Streptomyces sp. 8L | reverse complement strand
GGGTTGGAGTCGAGGATGACGTCGGCGACGTCCAGGGACAGGCCTCGGACGGCCGCGAGCGCGCCGTCGTTGCCGAGGAGGGTTTGGGGGATGGTGGCGAGGAGGGTGGTGGTGAGGGCGGCCAGGACGATGGAGACGGCGGCGTCTCTCCAGCCGGCGGCGCGGTTGCCGAAGAAGATCCGGCAGGCGCAGATCAGGGCGCACACGGTCAGGAAGAGGCTGGGGAGGCCCATCTCCATCAGGACGTGGGTGTGCAGGGAGTTGCTGACGGCCGTGGCGGGGGTCAGGAGGAATTTCGCGAGTCCGAAGGCCAGGGACCACGAGATGAGCCAGCACGCGAAGGCGACCACCCATTTGGTGATCATGAAGGCGATCTCGGTGAAGAAGTTCTCGATGCCGTGCTCCCAGTCCATGACGCCTCCGGTGTCGCTGGAGACGTCGTATGCGGAGATCGGCATCCCGTTGCTGTCCGTCACGTTGAAGACGGACAGCACTCCCCCCTCGGCGGGCAGGAGCTTGCGCAGCTCCTTGACCTTCTTCTCGCGGTAGGTCTGCTGGGCTGTCTTGCTGAGGACCTCGTTCTGCTCCTGGAGCGCCTCTTGTATCTGCTCGATCTCCGCCTGTGTCGGGGGCCGCTTCCCGCCCTCGGTACTCGGTGGTGGGAGCGTCGGCGCGGTGGAGGTGCTCGGGGTGGGGCTGGGTGAGGGCTGCGCGTACGCGGGCAGCGACGTCAGCGCGGTCACGGCGGTGGCGAACAGGGCGGCCAGCAGTAGGGCGGCCCGTACGCGGCGGCGTCCGAGGGCCGCCGCGCGGGGACGCCATCGGCGCATGGGAGTGGTCACGCTGCGGTCCGGTAGTCGGTGGGTGTCGTGTGGATGTTCTCCATCACGGCCTGGTCGAAGGGGATGAGGACCTTCATCAGGCCGATGCGTCCGGCGAGGTCGTGGTAGAGGCATTCGCCGGCGCGCGCTGCCTTCTCCTCGTCGGCGAGGCCGATCGGCGACAGGCCGGTGGTGACCAGTTCGAGAAGATCCTTGTCGGTCGGGTCGACGCCGAGGAAGTCCAGGCCGCGCTCGGCCAGCACGCGGGCGGACTGCCGGAAGAGGAAGCGGTGCGGGATGAGGCCGCGGATGATGGCGCCCTTTTCCGTGTCGGCCGGGCCGACGTCGTCGGCGTCATGGGAGGCGACGTAGGCGGCGGCGTTGTGCTTGCGGCCGTCGCGCAGGAGCTCCAGGAGGAGTTCGACGCCCTCGTCGCTGGAGGTGAGCCACCAGGTCTCGTCGAAGACCGCCACGCCGAACTCGTCCTTCGACGCCATGACCGTCTCGCGGGCGACCGCGGCGATCAGGTACATCAGCGCGCGGCCAAGAACTTTCTCGAACTCCAGGCGTTCGATGCGGTGGGCGCTGGCGAGTTCGGCCTTCTTGGGCAGTTGCAGGCTGTTGACGGCGAAGACGACGCAGTCGGCGCGCTGGGTGTCGACGGTCGGCAGGTCGGGGTCGAAGACGCTCGCCGCGAGGTCCTTGCGGGCGACGGCACGCAGCTTGCGTGCGAGGCCGCCGGCGGCCGGGTCGTCGCCGGCGCGCGAGGCGAGTTCGTCGGTGAGGGCCTGCATCGAGGGCTCGGGCCCGCGCAGAACCATCTCGACGGCCTCGGACAGCGCCACACCCTCCAGATCCATCGGCCGCACGCCCAGCAGCAGGGTCAGGAAGCTTTCAGCGAAGCGGGAGGCGATGCGCGGGGTGTGCGCGTACAGGCGCAGTGGATCGAGGGAGACCTTCGCGTCCTGGCCGATGGTGATGATCTGGCTGGTGCCGGGGCAGGCCTGTGCGAAGCGGACCCATTCCTTTTCCTGGGTGCGGTCGATGGCGACGACGCGGCCTCGGGATGTCGGCCGGCCGGGCTGGCGTCCGCGGGCGAGGACGTTGTAGCAGGCGCTCTTGAGGGCGACGGACTTGCCCGCGCCGAGTTCGCCGAGGAATGCCGCCGAGCCGGAGGCGTTTTCCCGGGGGCCGCGGGCAGGGTCGATCAGGACGGGCCGGGCACCGCCGGAGGCCAGCTGCACTCCGAACAGGGCGCCGCGCTCGTCGCCGAGCTCGCTGCCGCACCAGGGCATCGCCATGGCGAAGTCGCGGGCAAGGAGGTACTGGGCGTATCCGATCATGACGCGGGGGGTGCGGCAGCCGGGCAGCATCGCATGCCAGAGGTCTACCTGTTTCCCGACGGGCCGGGAGAAGGTGTACTCGCCCGTGCCGAAGTCGCTGACGAGCGCGGCGGCACGGTCGTTGGCATCCTCGGGGCTCGTGCCCCACACAGCGAGTGTGACCATGGCGCGGATCTCGACTTCCCGCGCGGAAGCGGAGAGGCGGTCGCGGTATTCGTCGTTGTCCGTCTCATTGCGGGCGACGGAGGCCGGCGGGCCGGCCGGGTCTCCCTCGTACTCGGCTGCCTGCTCGCGCAGGCTGCGTGCACGGCGGCGGGCCTTGGCCTCTGCGACGCGGCCGGGCGTGATGTGCAGGCGCACGGCCCAGTCCACCGGGTAGGCCAGGGCGTCGAGCTGCTGGAGGTAGGCGGCGCCGGGCAGGGTGAAGGCTTCCGGCATCTCGGACAGCGCGAGCAGGGCCTGGTAGGAGTGGCCCCACTCGCTGGTCGCCTGGAGGTAGCGGCGCGTGAACGGGTTCTCCGGCAGGGCCCTGCGCGTGAAGTCGGTACCGCCTTCCGTGAGGATGACGTCGCCGAGGGCGGCGCCCGTGCGTCCGTGGCCGCGGACGGGGCCCTCGGTGCCGTCGGGCAGGAAGGGCTCGGCGAGACCGCGGCGGGCGCTGTGTCCGTAGATCCACAGGATCTCGGCCTCGGTGGCGGGACGCATGTCCACGCTGGAGGGCCACTGGGCGTGCATGCGCTCGGCCTGCCGCACGCGCTGGTCGATCTCCTTCTGGCTGATCGGGGCGGGCATCAGGCCGAGTTGGGCGGAGATCTCGGCGCTGGCCGCGGAGACGACGTCGCGTACGGCCCCCGCGCGGGAGAGCGCGGGCAGCGGTACGGCGAGCCAGTCCGTGCGCCCGGTGAGCTCCATCTCTTCGAGCTGGTCCAGCACGGCGTGGCCCAGCTGCTCGTAGCGGGGGCTGGCTGTCAGGTCGACGTCGGCGATCATCCGCCGTACGACGGTGACCGGGTCGACCTGGGGGCACAGGCTCAGCAGCATCGGCTCTCCCGTCAGCGCCCTGAACAGTGCTTCCAGGGCCTGGAGTCGGCGCCGCTTCTCGCCGGCGGGGGCGTGCGAGTAATTCGTGGCGCTGACCCGCCATACGGCCCAGCACGTGCCTTGCGTGGTGAAGATCAGATTCGTGGCGATGTGCCGGATGGGCAGTCGCATCAGGACTCCCGAGAGGTCGTACGGGCGAGGAGGGCCTGGGCCCCGGAGACCACCCGCGCCGGTGCGGGCGCCGGGCCCGTCTCAGGGTCGGCGTGGTGCGGGCGCGCGGGGGCGGCGTGTGTTGAAGGCGCGGGCGGTTCCTGCTGGGCGCCGGCGCCCGCAGGGAGGGG
>NZ_JAIUKE010000726.1 GCF_020176795.1 Streptomyces sp. 8L | reverse complement strand
CCCCCTACCCCGCCGCCCCCGCCCCCGGGGCCCCCGCCCCCCCGCCCCCCCCCCCCCGGCCCCCCCCCCGGGCCCCCCCCCGGGGGCCCGGGGGGGGCGTGCTGCCGGCAGGCTGGCTGTTCGGCCTCAGATGTTCGCGAGGCCCTGCAACGCCGGGGTGCAACGCGCGAGCCAACCCCGGCGTGCTCGGACGTTCCCGCAGGTCAGGGGTGAAACACGGGCCCGTTGCACTCATGTTGCGGGGTGCTGTTGCACCGGGTGTTGCAGAGGGCCAGGACACCGAACCGCCCGCCGCGTCCCAGCCCCGCACGAAGGAGTCCAGGGCGCGGCGCTGCTCTTCCTGCCGGGCGGTCTGCTCCGCGAGGACCTGGCGGTCGACGTACGGGTCAACGGCGGCGAGGACCAGGCGCCGGAGTTCGTCCGGCTCCAGCGCTTCGACCTCCCACTGGACGGGGGGCTCGATGTCGAAGCCGTAGCGGCGCGCGAAGGCCGGCCATCTCGGGTCGCCGCGCTTGCCCTCGGTCGCGGGCAGCTCGTAGTCGTGGACGACCTGGTCGTAGGTGAGCAGCACCCGCTCGGAGTGGCTCCAACACGCTGTGCGCGCTGTCCAGTCGCGTTGGTGCGGCCTTCGCCGCAGTGCTGGGAACGTGGCGTGCCGGTCCTCCATCCCTCTTCGCTCGGAAGGGACGGCCGGGAGTCGGCTCCCGGCCGAGTGCCGCCGCCGGCGCATGACGGGCCGGACACCGGACACCGGGTCCCCGAGAGGCGCTGCCCCGCCGACGCGGGTCGTCGCGGGAGGCCGTAGACTTCTGCTGTGCTCATCGTGATGTTCATCTGACGGGCCTGCGTACCACCTGCGCAGGACTCGACCTGGCGAGGGTGCAGCTTGCTGCGCCGTCTTGCTCTCGACCGTCGATACGGCGCTGCGGCGCCCAGTACATCAACGGAGCACCCCATTCTCACCGTCTTGCGACTTCCCGGCGCCGCGCGCGCGTTCTTCCCCTCGCTCGTTGGACGGCTGGCGCTGGCCATGGCCGTCTTGGCGATCGTGCTCGCCGTCCAGCGCAGCACAGGATCGTTCGCCGCCGCGGGCGTCGCCTCTGGGGCTTTCGGCTTCGCCAACGTCGCGGCTGCTCCCTGGCGAGCTCGCGCGATCGATCTGTGGGGGCAGCGTCGGACGCTCGCTCCTCTGGGCCTGGCACAGGCCGCGAGCTACCTCGGCCTCGCCTTGGCCGCCCACGCCCGGTCGGCGCCTATCGCCGTCTTCGTGGGGCTGAGTGCCGCGGCGGGTCTAGCGGCGCCACCACTCGGCGCGGCCATGCGCACCGCCTGGACGAGCATCACGTCGCCCGGGGAGGAGCGCACCCGTGCGCTGAGCCTGGACGCCACCGCTGACGAAGTGGTCTTCATCATCGGGCCTGTCGTCGCCTCCTCCCTCAGCACGGCGTTCTCCCCGAGCGCGGCGCTGTTGGCGGCGACCATCACGCTGCTCGTCGGAACGCTGGGGCTGACCACGAGCCGGGTGTCGGGGACGCTTCGGGGCCGAGTGCACGAGCCGGTCGACGTGTCGGGGCCGCGGCCGCTGATGCGGCCCGGCTTCACCCGCGCCCTCGTCGTGCTCTTCGGTGTGGGCGCTGTACTCGGCACCATCGAGGTCGTTGCGCCCGCCGTGGCGGTCGGCGCCCATCACCGCACTGCCTCCGGCTGGCTGCTCGCGGCGCTGTCGGTGGGCAGCGCGGTGGGCGGCCTGGCCTACGGCCACGTCGCGTGGCGGAGCGCTCTGGGCACCCGCATGCTGGTGGCAGCCGCGGCCATGGGCGCATTGACGTGCGCGACGGCGTTCGCGACCGCAGTGCCTCTTTTCGCGGTGGGAAGCGTCGCCATCGGGTTCTTCCTCGCGCCGTCCATCATCACCGGCTATCTCGCCGCAGAACACCTTGTGCCGTCGCACGCCGCGACCGAGGCGTCTGTGTGGACCAACACCGCGCTCAACCTTGGCTCCGCGATCGCCAACGCCGCCGCGGGCGCTCTGGTCACGGGCCTGGACACGACCTTCGCCATGCTGCTGGCCGCAACCGTTGTCATAGCGGCCTCGCTCTGCACGCCCCGTGCCCGCCTGCGGCCGGCCGCCGACACCAGCAAGGTCAGCGATCTCCGAGTGGAGTACTAGTGTTCTGAGTCGGGAATTCCGTTCAGATGTATAGGCTTGGTCTGTGGTGCGTACTGGGCGGCCGAAGGCCGAGTTGATCCTGTCGGATGAGGAACGGGCTGCGCTCGAGGGATGGGTGCGGCGTCGCTCCACGCCGCAGGCATGGGCTCTGAGGTGCCGGATCATCCTGGCGTGCGCGGAGGGTGCTTCGAACAAGGATGTCGCGGCCCGGCTCGGTTCGACTCCGCATGCGGTGGGCCGCTGGCGGGCGAGGTTCGTGGAGCACCGGATCGCCGGCCTGGGCGACATGCCCCGCTCGGGCGGTCCCAGGTCGGTCACTGACGAACAGGTAGCCGCGCTGATCGCCAGGACCCTGGAGTCCGCCCCGAAGGACGCGATGCACTGGTCGACACGGTCGATGGCGAAGCAGACGGGTCTGTCGCAGTCGACGGTGTCACGGGTCTGGCGGGCGTTCGGTCTGCAGCCGCACCGCTCGGAGACCTTCAAGCTGTCGACGGATCCGTACTTCGTCGACAAGGTCCACGATGTCGTCGGCCTCTACCTGGACCCACCCGAGCGGGCCTTGGTCTTCTGCGTGAACGAAAAATCGCAGATCCAGGCCCTGGACCGCTGCAGCCGGTACTGCCGATGATGCCCGGAGTACCGCAACGCGTCACACACGACTACGTCCGCGCCGGCACCACCACCCTGTTCGCCGCCCTGGAGGTAGCCACCGGCAAGGTGATCGGCTCCCTGCACCGGCGCCACCGGGCCGAGGAGTTCAAGAAGTTCCTCATCAAGCTCGAACGCGAAGTGCCCGATGGCCTCGAGGTCCACTTGGTGCTCGACAACTACGCCACCCACAAGACCCCGGCCATCAAGACCTGGCTGCTGTCCCACCCCCGCTTCCACCTGCACTTCACACCGACCGGGTCGTCCTGGCTCAACCTGGTGGAGCGATGGTTCGCCGAGCTGACGAACAAGCAGATACGGCGAGGCGTCCACAAAACGGTCCGGGACCTAGAGCAGGACATCCGGACCTGGATCGCAGCCTGGAACACCGACCCCAAGCCCTACGTCTGGATCAAGACCGCGGACGAGATCCTCGAACGCCTCGCCTCATATCTGAACAGAATTCCCGACTCAGGACACTAGAACTCGCCACGACCGCGGGGGTGGTGCACGTTGAGCGCACCGCCCCGCGGAGGTTGAAGCGTCAGAGGATCAGTGGGTGATGCGGCGCTTGCGGCTCACGTATGCGAACACCGCGCCCGCGCCCACCAGGAGGGCGACCACCGCCAGGATCTCCGCGATATCGGACAGGCCGGTGTCCGCGAGGGTGCCCGAACCAGAGTCGGACTGGGCCGAGCCGGAGGCGGCCGGGCCCGTGGAGGGGGTGGAGGTG
>NZ_JAIUKE010000725.1 GCF_020176795.1 Streptomyces sp. 8L | reverse complement strand
GGGGAGGACGCGCCCGCGCCGGACGGCGGGCCGCCCGTCGCGGACGTCGGCTGCGGCCCCGGCAATGTGACGGCGCTCCTCACGGACCGCTGGCCCACCGCCCACGTCACCGGCTTCGACACCTCGCAGGCCATGCTCGACCGGGCCCGCACCGAGTACGAGGGCCCGACGCCCGGCGGCGGGTCGCTCACGTTCCGCGAGGCGGACGCGACGAACTGGGTGCCGGACCAGCTCTACGGCCTCATCGTCTCCAACGCGGCCCTCCAGTGGGTGCCCGACCACGTCAAGTCCTTCCCGGTCTGGCTGGACGGCCTCGTGCCGGGCGGCACGTTCGCCTTCCAGGTCCCCGGCAACTTCACCTCACCGAGCCACACGATCCTCAGGGACCTGTGCGCCGCCCCCCGCTGGCGCTCCCGCCTCGACGGCCGGCTGCGCTTCGCGCCCGTCCTCGAACCCGCCGAATACCTGGCGACCCTGCTCGACCTCGGCTGCGAGGCGGACGTCTGGGAGACCACCTACCTCCAGGTCCTCCAGGGCGAGGACCCCGTCCTCGACTGGGTGAAGGGCACCGCGCTGCGGCCCGTCCTGACCGAACTCATCGCCGCCGCCGACAGCGGCGCCCCCGCCGACGCGTTCACCGCCGAGTACCGCGAGGCGCTGCGCGAGGCCTATCCGCCCACCCCGCACGGCACCGTCTTCCCCTTCCGCCGCATCTTCGCCGTCGCCCGGAGGCCCGCCTGATGCCGACCGCTCTCGACCATGTGCGACTCGCCACGCCACCGGGCACGGAGGACGCCCTGCGCGCCTGAGGGCCCGCGCCCCGGAAGCGGCTGAGGCCCCGCCCGCGCCCGGAGCCCGGGCCTGGGCCGATGCCGGTGCCGGGGCGGGCTGAAGCCCGTCAGAGCGCGCGCAGCGCGTCCAGCGAGATGTCGATGTCGATCTCGAACGGCACGGTGATCTTCAACCGGTCGTGGTGGATGCCGGTGAGCCCGTAGGCGCCGGTGGGTACGTCGAGCTCGTAGACGTGGACCACCGGGTGCTCGTCGTTCTCGGCCATCTCGACCAGCCAGAAGTGCGGGATGCCCGCCTCCGCGTACCGGACGGGCTTGGTTTTGCGGTCCCTCGCCTCGGACTCGGGCGAGACGACCTCGACGGCGAGGACGATGTCGGCGGCGACGAACGACGTCTGCGAGAAGCTCCTCACCGCCTCTGTCCGGACCACCGACACGTCGGGCTCCAGAGCTGTTCGACGGTCGAGGCGTACCGCCATCTCCGGTTCGACCGACAGATGATCCGGCGCCGCATCGCTGAGCAGCGCGGTCAGCAGATGGATCACCCTCGCGTGGAAACGGCGTTGCGGGCTCACGAAGACGAGGCTCCCGTCGATCAGCTCTGTGTGCGGCGGGAGATCCGGAAGCGTGAACAGGTCGTCCACGGTGTAGCCGTCCACCGGGGGCATGGGCCAGCGGGGTGCGTCGTCCTCCTCCGGCTCGGGCCGGAGGCGAGCGTCGTTCTGCACGGGCTCGGCAGTCATGGTTCCTCCCATGAAGGGGACGGTAGGCCTCGCGTCCCACGGTAGCCGCCGCTTCGCCGTCCGCGTCATCACTACGAGTGACCGGCACGTCCCCGATGACGCCGATGCTCCCGCGCCGATGTCCCGAGCATCGCTGACGCGCGACGCCTCAGACTTTCCGGTGGCCTATCATCCGGGGCTTGGCCTCCAGGTTGCCCAGGCCGTGCCAGGCCAGGTTGACCAGGTGGGCCGCCACCTCGGCCTTCTTCGGGCGGCGCGCGTCCACCCACCACTGGCCCGTCAGCGCCACCATGCCGACCAGCGCCTGCGCGTACAGCGGGGCCAGCTTCGGGTCGAAGCCGCGCGCCTTGAACTCCAGGCCGAGGATGTCCTCGACCTGTGTCGCGATATCGCTGATCAGCGAGGCGAACGTGCCCGTCGACTGGGCCACCGGCGAATCCCGCACGAGGATGCGGAAGCCGTCCGTGTACAGCTCGATGTAGTCGAGCAGCGCGAACGCCGCCTGCTCCAGCAGCTCGCGCGGGTGCCCCGCGGTCAGCGCGCCCGTCACCATGTCGAGCAGCTGGCGCATCTCGCGGTCCACGACGACCGCGTACAACCCCTCCTTGCCGCCGAAGTGCTCGTACACCACCGGCTTGGACACCCCGGCCTTGGCCGCGATCTCCTCCACCGACGTGCTCTCGAAACCCTTCTCGGCGAACACCGTACGGCCGATGTCGAGCAGCTGCTGACGGCGCTCCGCCCCGGTCATCCGGACCCTGCGCGCGCGCCTGCCCGGGGCGGGACGGCCGGCTTTGCCGCTCCCACCCGCGCTCTTCGAACTCGTGTCGGTCGCCACGGGCGCCATCATGCCCCATCGACCAGTGCGCCGACCGGGCGTCGAGCCGCGGGCCGGACCGGGCCGGGCCTGCGCGGACCTCCGCGGGCCGGCGGCGCCAGCAGGCGACCCCGGCAGGCGGCCCCGGCAGGCGGCGGGCCGGGGAGCCGACGGGCCCCGGAAGCCGATGCCGCCCCCCGGGGCCGCCCCCCCCGGCGCTCAGGCCGCGTTCGTCGGCGCCATCGTCCGCTTCGCGCTGAGCCGGTCCGCGCTCGGCCACCGCACGTCGTGCGCCCAGCCGATCCGCTCGAACCAGCGGATCAGCCGCGCGCTGGAGTCGAGCTGCCCGCGCAGCACCCCGTGCCGCGCGCACGTCGGGTCCGCGTGGTGCAGGTTGTGCCAGGACTCCCCGCACGACAGGACCGCGAGCCACCACACGTTGCCGCTGCGGTCACGCGACTTGAACGGGCGCTTGCCGACCGCGTGGCAGATCGAGTTGATCGACCACGTGACGTGGTGGAGCAGCGCCACCCGTACCAGCGACCCCCAGAAGAAGGCCGTGAACGCGCCCGTCCAGGACAGCGTCGCCAGACCGCCCACCAGCGGCGGCACCAGCAGGGACACCAGCGTCCACATCGCGAACTGCTTCGAGACCATCCGGATGGCGGAATCCTTCATCAGGTCCGGCGCGTACTTCTGCTGCGGGGTCTGCTCCTCGTCGAACATCCAGCCGATGTGCGCCCACCACAGGCCCTTCATCAGGGCGGGCAGCGTCTCGCCGAAGCGCCAGGGCGAGTGGGGGTCCCCCTCGGCGTCCGAGAACTTGTGGTGTTTGCGGTGGTCGGCGACCCCCCCCACCACCGGGCCCTCCACCGCCATCGAGCCCATCACCGCCAGCACGATCCGCAGCGGACGTTTCGCCTTGAAGGAGCCGTGGGTGAAATAGCGGTGGAAACCGATGGTGATGCCGTGGCACCCGATGTAGTACATGACGACCATCAGGCCGAGGTCGAGCCAGCTGATGCCGCCCCACCGCCAGGCCAGCGGGATCGCGGCGATCAGCGCCACGAACGGCACGAAGATGAAGAGCAGCAGAGCGAGCTGCTCGATGGACCGCTTCTTGTCGCCGCCGAGCGTGGCGGCGGGCAGCGGGGCGCCGTCGGAGCGGGTGGGGTTGGGGGAGGAGTCTTCGATCACGTCGGGGCTTGTGGTCATGGGGGTCCCCTGGGGTGAGGAATACGGCAGTTGCCCGTATACGGGTGCGTAACCTACGGCATCGTAACGACC
>NZ_JAIUKE010000724.1 GCF_020176795.1 Streptomyces sp. 8L | reverse complement strand
AGCACCGGCAGGAGTCCGATAAGCTCACGCTGGCCGCATAACCACCCGAACACGTGTCCACTTTCGCGGGGGAAGGCCCGGGCCTCGAATCCCGTGTCGGAATCCCACGGCCGATGCCGGTATCACCACCGGATGCGACATCGGCCGTGACACTGCCCAGGCCGAAGGCCGGCGGCATCAGCCGTTTCGCGCGAACCCTCGAGAAGACGACACGAGCGAGTGCCCCCAGCGTCCGACACATCGCGAGACCGAGAACGGCAGGCCGCGAGGGCGGCATCCGACACCAGCGGCGAGACACTGCAGCCCGGCTGCGACCTGCCCAAACGAAGGGACTGAAGAGTGAACGCACAGCCGCCGCCGGAACACCCTTGGGCCTCGGAGCCCTCCAGCACCGGGGACGGAGTTCCTGCATGGGGCCGCCGACTCACAGCGCCATGCCCCGACTGCGGCCTGCCGACCCACCGCCACCGCACACTCGACCTTGACGGCGTCACCATCTATCGCGCCAACGCAGGCCCCGACCCCACCCGTATCGACCCGGCCCCCGGCGAACACGCCGAAGGGAAAGTATGGATCGCCCTCGTTCCGGGCGACTTCCCAGCCCGCTACTTCGCCGACGAGGAGATCTACCACCTGGCCGGGGGCATCGCCTGGCCAGGAGAACACCACCGTGACTACGGCGTCGCGAAAATCGCCCATGCCGCCTGCTGCCCCGGACGTCATCAAACGTCCCCCCTCAGCAGCCGCGGAGCCGCTGAACTCTGGCGCGCCATGCGCCTCAGACTCGCCCGACGCCCCCACTGAAGCCGTCCTGCGTTTCCACGGGATGGAGATCGCCGCCCCGGCGGGCCCTTTCTCTCCGGGGCGGTCGATCAGCTGTTGTCCCACCCCTGCTCGAAACGGGAAAACATATGACTACCGACCTTCACGCTGACGAGATCACGACGGGGTTGTCCGACTTCGATGCCTTAGCCGGCCCGATCCCCCGCGGTCACGTCACAGTCGCCGCAGCACGGTCCTCCGCAGGCACGACCGCGTTCGTCCTGAGCGTGGCACGCCACAATGACGAAGCCGGTCGACAAGTCGTACTTGCCACCTTTGAAAGCGGCACCGACACGCTCATGGGCAATCTGGTCTCCGCCACCACCTCGGTGAACACGGACCGCCCGCTGTCCATCAACAAAGGCCGCCGCATACGCATCCAGCGCGTCCGCACCACGATAGAGCAGTCCCAGCTGCTGTTGTGGAGCAGCCAGCTCAAGGCCGGCCCCTGGAGCGTCAAAGATCTGTTCGAGCGATTGGCCATCAAGCCAGGCCTCGATCTCGTCATCGTGGACGGATACGGCCTGGCTTCTTACGACGAGCCCTCGCAAGGTGCCACCTTTGCCGCCCTGCAACGTATCGCCCGCGAACGCAACACCGCCGTCCTGGTGACCGCCTACCTCACGCCGCACAACGGCACATCCGAGACCGATCTCCCCACGCTCGCGGAGCTCAGCGAGCTGGATCACCCCGTGGCAGAAGCCGAGACCGTCATGATCCTTCACCGCCCCGACCGGGAGGGCACTGTCCAGCAGCGGCGCGGAGAGGTCGACCTCATCGCGGTCAGGGGCTGGGAGGGAACCGGCAGCACAACCGTGCGCTTCGAACCTGAATACCACCGATTCGTCGACCTGCCCAACACCTGACCTACCGATGGCCGGGGCAGCAGCAGGTCCTCCAGCTGCAGCGGGCCGGGGCGGGGCGTGAGCGGTTCGCTGCGCGACGCGGAACGGATCCTCACCGCCCCCAGGCCGCCCTCGCGATGACGGACCTGGCTGTTCTCATCGAAGGTCGCCTGAATCGAAAGCAGATGGCGGCGGTGTTCCGGGAGAAGCCGCCGCCCTCGCCTTTGCCTGTCTGGGTGCCGGGCCTGCGTCTGCAGATCACCGCAACCCCGTGTGCCAGCACAGCGGCTTCGAACAGCGCGCGCACTGAACTGACACAACCGTCAGTCTCGCGAGGCTGAGGGGCGGCGGGCGAGGATGTCGTCGATGCGTGAGGCGTGGGCCACCCAGGCCGCGGCGGCCGGCGCTATGAAGCCGAGAACCGTGTGAATGTCATCCCTGCGGGCTTCGAGTGGTAGGTGCCAGATGCCCTCGTGGTGGGCGATGCGGTTGCGGAACTTGTGCAGTCGTTTGACCGGGTCTTCCACCGTGTTCAGGGCACGAGTGGGGGCGCGGGGGAAGGCTCCGGCCAGGTCGGGCCAGAGACTGGCGGTGTACTGGCGGGCGAGCAGGAAGCGCCAGAACCCGAAGCTCAGCTCCGCGATGACCTTCCCGCGCGGAATAGGGGCGCTCCCTCTTCGGAGGCGCTGGTGGGCCTGGATGATGTCGGCGCGGGCCTTGTCACTGAGCGGGACCGAGGGATCGTTGTACCACTCGGCGCTTCGGCCGCGGCGATGCTGGCGGGCTACGAGCCGGGCATCGAGCGCGTTGCGGAGCATGATCTCCAGATGTCCCAGCTGTTCGAAGAACGCTGCGGCGAGGTCGCTGTTCCACCGGTACAACGCGAGTGAGGTGTCCGGATTTCCGGCGCACGCGTCCAGGTAGGGCTTCAGCCGGTCGGGGGTGATCAGCGTGGTGACGGCTTTGTCGGCGGGCGGCTCAGGGCTGCCGGGCGAGGTACTGGGCATGATGGGGCGATCTTAGGTACACTGAGCGGCGAAGACCCTGGAATCGTCCCTGGTAGTCCCTCGCGGGGCAGGCCACACGCCCAGGGTTCAGACTTTTCGTAAGGGCCGCTCCGGGAGACCGGGCGGCCCTTACGCGTGCCCGGGGGCAGGGCGTTATGAGGTGGGCCCGGTGGGCGGCGACCAGGGTCTGCCACCGCTCCCGCGTCGCCGTTTCGCCATCGAGCCATCGGGTGCGGGGCACGCAGTCGGGCAGAGGGACGCCGGCCATGAAGCGGGCGATCTCGGTGAAGTAGGCGAAGTCGCCGGTGGCGGTCAGCGTACGCAACCGGTCGATGGTGGCGGTCAGGTCCTCGTCTTCGCCGCGGACTGCGTGGTGGAAGTGGATGGGCCGCGCTTCGGTGCCCCGGATCGCGGATGCCATCACCCGCGTCGGGAACATCCTCAAAAGCCTGAACAAGGGCCGCTAATCGCCGACGGGACAGGCAACGGTGACCTGCGCTACGTGCCAGTCAGCATGAAACGTCGCCTCACCCTCAAGAGCGGCAGTACGGTATTTGTACGGTGGAAGTACGCCAGTCTTACGGTTCATGAGGTAGAGTCTGCATCAGGAGGTGTTCCATGTCCGAGTTGTTCGATGCGGTCGACGCGTTGGTCGCGTCCCGCTCTGCTCTGCCGTCGGCGGAGGAGCGCAAGCGGCTGCGGGTCGCACACGGCCTGACGCTGGACGATGTCGCCGGAGCCCTGAAGGTGCGGCGGGCCACGGTGTCCGCCTGGGAGTCGGTGAAGAAGCCGACCGAGCCGCGCGGCCCGGAACGTGAGGCGTACGCGCGGCTGCTCAAGCAGCTCGCGGAGCTCTACCCGGCCCCGGTTCCCGCCACGTTCACCGGCACCCCCGCCCCGGCGGAAGCCCGTCCTCTGTCTACAGGGGAGGCGTCCGTGGCTGCGGTCATGACCGCAACCGAGAACACCCAGACCCCCGCCCCGGCTCCCGTCGC
>NZ_JAIUKE010000723.1 GCF_020176795.1 Streptomyces sp. 8L | reverse complement strand
CAGGCACGGCCTGGTGGTCTGCTCGGACGAGATCTACGACCGAATCCTCTACGACGGCGCCACCCACACGCCGACCGCCCATCGACATGCCGTCACGATGATCGCGCCGAATCGACGCGCACAGCTCGACCTTCGACATCTGCGGCATGACCAGCACCTTTCGCCAAGAGCACCCCGATGCTGCCCTGGCAAGAGAACTGGTGCCTCCCAAACATGACGTCGAGAAAGCCACCACCCTGACGCACTACGCGTACGCGCGGTCGGTAGAGGACGCCGTGGCGAAGGTGCGCCAGGCACACGAGAAGCTCGGCGGCGTGTACGGCGATACCGGGTCGTGGAGGTCTGCGAGGACGGAGCGGAGGCCCGCAGGCGCGACAGCAGGAGGAGACGCGCCGGCTGTTCGTCACCACGGTCATGCTGGCCGCGCGCGCCGAGGCCGCCCAGGGGATTACCGGCCTGCCTCACTCGGAGATGTTCGGCATGCTCTGCGACTTCTTCATCCGCGCCGTCGTCTTCCCCGGCCAGTTCGGCTTCCCCAGCGGCACCGCCATCGACGACACCCAGCTGCACACCAGCGACCCCGCCCGCGCACTGTCCCGCCTGCTCCTGGAACGGAACACCTCACCCACCACGCCCTGGACCTGGTGGAAGCCGACGACCGGACCCCCTCGCACCTGCCGGAGACCGAAGGCCGGTTCCCGGCGGCCCGCGATGACGAGGCCGACCAGGCCCCGGCGGATCTCATCGAGCAGGTCCTCGCCGTCTGCGAGCAGCACTACGCGGCCGTCACCGGCACCGGCCCCGAGCAGTGGGACAGGGAATCGGCCCTGGAGATCGTGGACGCCGCTCTGCGGACCGTACGCCCGGCGGACTACGGGTCCTACCCGCAGGCCCTGGAGGCGTACCTGCACGGACACCGGGTGCGGCTGGAGCGGCTATGACGTCGCTACGGGCCCGGTGGGATGTTCACGGGTGAGGTCGTTCTGGTCGACCTGCCCGGGTGCCTCATGCTGTGCGAGAGGATCGACACCAGCGACACCAGCCCGCTCTGGCTCGAAGGGATCTGGGCTCGGGAGGGCCAGGAGGAAACCGCGCTGGAGAGGCTCAAGGACGCCTGGCTGTACGACACAGCGGAAAAGGACGGATGATGAGCAGGATTCCGCTCAAGGAACATCAAGTCGACCAGAAGTCGACTTTCCGTAAGTGGGTCGGATTCTCTGCAAGGTCGTCTGTGCCCCCGCAGGGTGCCCGGGGCACGATCGTGTCAGCGACCGGGTCCGGCAAAACGATCATGGCCGCCGCGTGCGCGCTGGAATGCTTCCCCGAGGGCCGGATCCTCGTGACGGTTCCGACCCTGGACCTGCTCGCGCAGACCGCCCAGGCGTGGCGGGCGGTGGGCCACCGGGCCCCGATGGTCGCGGTGTGCTCACTGGAGAACGACGCGGTGCTGAACTCGCTGGGGGTGCGCACTACCACGAATCCGATCCAGCTCGCCCTGTGGGCGGGGCACGGGCCGGTCGTCGTGTTCGCCACGTACGCCTCTCTCGTGGACCGCGAGGACATTGACGCACCCGTGGGCCAGCGGAAGGTTCGCGGGCCGCTGGAGGCCGCTCTGGCGGGCGGGGAGCGCCTCTACGGCCAGCGCATGGACGCCTTCGACCTCGCCATCGTGGATGAGGCCCACGGCACCGCTGGTGATCTTGGCCGTCCGTGGGCCGCGATCCACGACAACGCCCGGATCCCGGCGGACTTCCGGCTCTACCTGACCGCCACGCCCCGCATCCTCGCCCCGGCCAGCCCGCAGAAGGGCGCCGGCGGTCAGGAGGCGGAGATCGCGACCATGGCCGACGACCCGGACGGCACGTACGGGTCGTGGCTCGCGGAGCTCGGGCTGTCGGAGGCGATCGAGCGGGAGATCCTCGCGGGGTTCGAGATCGACGTCCTGGAGATCCGCGACCCCTCCCCCGTCGTCGGCGAGACGGAGGAAGCCCGGCGCGGCCGGCGCCTCGCCCTGTTGCAGACCGCGCTCCTGGAGCACGCCGCCGCGTACAACCTGCGTACGGTCATGACGTTCCACCAGAAGGTGGAGGAAGCCGCGGCCTTCGCGGACAAGCTCCCGGAGACCGCTGCCGAGCTGTACGTCAACGACGCCTCCGACGCCGACCTGGCCGCCGCCGACAAGCTCCCCGCGTCCTCGATCGACGCGGAGTTCTACGAGCTGGAGGCCGGCCGCCACGTCCCGCCGGACCGGGTGTGGTCGGCGTGGCTGTGCGGCGACCACACCGTCGCCGAACGGCGCGAGAAGATCCACCAGTTCGCCAACGGCATCAACGCCGCCGGACACCGGGTCCACCGCGCCTTCCTCGCCTCGGTTCGCGTCCTCGGGGAAGGCGTCGACATCACCGGCGAGCGGGGCGTGGAAGCCGTCTGCTTCGCCGACACCCGCGGCTCCCAGGTCGAGATCGTCCAGAACATCGGCCGGGCGCTCCGCCTCAACCGCGACGGCAGCACGAAGGTGGCCAGGATCATCGTGCCGGTGTTCCTGGAGCCGAACGAGGACCCGACCGACATGGTCGCCAGTGCTTCGTTCCGCCCCCTTGCGGCGGTCCTCCAGGGCCTGCGCTCGCATGATGAGCGCCTGGTCGAGCAGCTGGCCTCCCGCGCGCTCACGAGCGGCAAGCGCACAGTCCACGTCCAGCGGGATGAGCAGGGGCGGATCGTCGGCGCCGGCGGCGAGAGCGACGGCGAGGACCAGGAGCACGACGACACCGACGCGGCTGCCGAGTCGGCGCTGCTGCACTTCTCCAGCCCGCGCGACGCAGCGACGATCGCCGCGTTCCTGCGCACCCGCGTCTACCGGCCGGAGTCGCTGGTGTGGCTGGAGGGCTACCAGGCCCTGCTGCGCTGGCGGGCGGAGAACGAGATCACCGGCGTCTTCGCTGTGCCGTACGACACCGAGGTCGAGGTCGGCGTCACGAAGGACTTCCCGCTGGGGCGGTGGGTCCATCAGCAAAGGAAGGCGCTGCGGGCCGGGGAGCTGGAGGACCGGCGCAAGGTGCTGCTGGACGCGCCGGAGGCCGGGATGCTCTGGGAGCCGGGCGAGGAAGCGTGGGAGAGCAAGCTCGCCGCGCTGAGGTCGTTCCGGCGGGCCTCCGGGCACCTCGCGCCGCGTCAGGACGCGGTGTGGGGCGAAGGGGAGGCGATGGTGCCCATCGGGCAGCACATGGCCAACCTCCGCCGCAAGGGCGGGCTGGGCAAGGACCCGAAGCGCGCGGTGGAGCGGGCGGAGCAGCTGACGGAGATCGACCCGGACTGGAACTGCCCCTGGCCGCTGAACTGGCAGCGGCACTACCGGGTGCTGGCCGACCTGGTCGACGCCGACGGCGTGCTCCCCTACATCGCGCCGGGCGTCATCTACGACGGCGACGACATCGGCACCTGGAGGTGGCGGCAGCAGGAACCCGGCACCTGGGCGCAGCTCCTGCCCGAGCAGCGCGAGCGGCTGACCGCCCTGGGCATCCGCGGCGCCACCCTCCCCGTGACCGCCGCCGCACCGGCGGAGCTCCCCACGGCGCCGGCCGACGCGGCCAAGGGCCCGAAGAAGCCGGGAAGCAAGGCGGAGGCCGCGTTCCAGCGGGGCCTGGCCGCCCTCACCCAGTGGGTGAAGACGGAG
>NZ_JAIUKE010000722.1 GCF_020176795.1 Streptomyces sp. 8L | reverse complement strand
CCCCGGGGGGGCCCCCCCCGCCGGCCCCCCCCCCCCCCCCCCGCCCCCCCCCGGGGCCGGCCCGGCCCCCCCCCGGGGGGGCGCCCCCCCCCCCCCCCCCCCGGGGGCCCCCGGGGGCCCCCCGCGGGACGAGCGTACGGATGTCGTACGGTCGTCCGGGGACAAGGTGAACCGCGCCAAGGGGGGCCCGAACACGGGGCCGGGCAAGGTACCGTCGGATATGAGGCACAGGAGCCGCTGAACCAAGCTGCTCCCAGGCGAAGGGGAAGCACCTCGTGGCACGCATCGGTGATGGCGGCGACCTGCTCAAGTGCTCGTTCTGCGGCAAGAGCCAGAAGCAGGTGAAGAAGCTCATCGCAGGGCCCGGGGTGTACATCTGCGACGAGTGCATCGATCTCTGCAACGAGATCATCGAGGAAGAGCTCGCGGAGACCTCCGAGGTGCGGTGGGAGGAACTGCCGAAACCGCGTGAGATCTACGAGTTCCTCGAGGGCTACGTCGTCGGGCAGGAGCCCGCGAAGAAGGCCCTGTCGGTGGCGGTCTACAACCACTACAAGCGGGTGCAGGCCGGCGAGAACGGCGGCGGCTCCGGCCGCGAGGACGCCATCGAACTCGGCAAGTCCAACATCCTGCTGCTCGGTCCCACCGGGTCGGGCAAGACCCACCTCGCGCAGACGCTCGCCCGCATGCTCAACGTCCCGTTCGCCATCGCGGACGCGACGGCGCTGACGGAGGCCGGCTATGTCGGCGAGGACGTCGAGAACATCCTGCTGAAGCTGATCCAGGCCGCCGACTACGACGTCAAGAAGGCCGAGACCGGCATCGTCTACATCGACGAGATCGACAAGGTCGCGCGCAAGAGCGAGAACCCCTCGATCACCCGGGACGTCTCGGGCGAGGGCGTGCAGCAGGCCCTGCTGAAGATCCTGGAGGGCACCACCGCCTCCGTACCGCCGCAGGGCGGCAGGAAGCACCCGCACCAGGAATTCATCCAGATCGACACGACGAACGTGCTGTTCATCGTGGGCGGCGCGTTCGCCGGCCTGGAGCGGATCATCGAGTCGCGGGCGGGCGCGAAGGGCATCGGCTTCGGCGCGACGATCCGCTCGAAGCGCGAGATCGAGGCGCGCGACATGTTCCAGGAGGTCATGCCGGAGGACCTGGTGAAGTTCGGGATGATCCCGGAGTTCATCGGCCGCCTCCCGGTCATCACCTCCGTGCACAACCTGGACCGCGAGGCCCTCAAGCGCATCCTGGTGGAGCCGCGCCACGCCCTGGTCAAGCAGTACCAGCGGCTGTTCGAACTGGACGGCGCGGAGCTGGAGTTCGAGCCCTCGGCGCTCGAAGCCATCGCGGACCAGGCGATCCTGCGCGGCACGGGCGCGCGCGGTCTGCGCGCCATCCTCGAAGAGGTCCTGATGTCGGTGATGTACGAGGTGCCGTCCCGCAAGGACGTGGCCCGCGTGGTCATCACGGAAGAGGTCGTCCACTCGCACGTGAACCCGACCCTGGTGCCGCGCGAGCCGAGGATCGTCAAGAACGACGGACGGCACGAGAAGTCCGCGTAACGCGCACCGCGTCGCACGACGGGCGCCCGGCCCGCTGACCACCTGTCAGCCGGCCGGGCGCCTTTCGTCTGCGACGCTTCCCGCTGTCAGCTCTTGACGCGGACCTCGTCGCGGAGCCTGGTCGCGGTGGCGGCGACGGAGGCGATCGTGGTCGTCCTGCCCGCGATCACGGACGCCACGTCGCTCGTCGTGACATAGCCGATCGTGCTGTGGTCGGCCCAGACGCAGATCGGGACCGTGATCTCGGAGGGAACCCCGGAGGCGCCGGATTCGCCGGTCTTCACCTTGGCGCTCTGGCACTTCATGACCGCGTCCTTGAGGCCCGCGGGGGTGACCTTCCGCGGGCTGCCGACGAGGGTGCCCCCGCTGCTGTCGCCGGAGGCCGCCTGCTTCTTCAGCCCGGTGAAGAACAGGTCGAGGGTCTTCTCGGGGTCGTCGATCTGCCCGTACACGCCGCTGTACTCCAGCAGCGACTGGCTGAGCGGGTTGGCCTTGTCGCCCTTGCTGTAGGAGGCGTCGACCTCCTTGGGGTTCTTGATGCCGGCGTTCCGCGCCTCGTTCATCTCGTCGCCGGTCGGGCTCCCCGCCTGCCCGGTCCCCTTCTTGTACTGCCCGTCCAGCACCGTCGCCGGGGCGATCAGCTTGTGGGGACCGTCGTCCGCGATGTCCGAGCCGCCGCCGCTGCCCGACGTCAGGAAGTAGGCGCCGCCCGCGATGACGGCGCACGCGACGACCACCGCGGTGATGATGAGCCCTGTCCTCTTCTTCTTCGGGGCCCCGCCCATCGGGCCCCCCGGGTACGGCCCTGCGCCATAGGGCGGCTGGCCGTACGGGGCCTGCCCGTACGGCGGCTGCCCGGGCTGCGCCGGCTGGCCGTACGGTCCGGGCTGGCCCGGCTGGCCGTAGGGTCCGGCACCCGGCTGCCCGGGCTGTCCGTACGGTCCCGGCTGGGCGTACGGGTTCGGCTGTCCCGTCCCGGCGGGAGCGCCCTGCTGCGGCTGCCCGTAGGGCCCCGCAGGGGCGGGCGGCTGCTGCGGATAGCCGTAACCGGGCTGGGGCGGAACCCCGGGCTGTGCCGGAGTGCCGGGTCCCGCGGCCGGCTGCGCGCCGCCCTGCGGCGGCTGTCCGTACGGTCCTGGCTGTCCGTACGGCCCGGGCTGCTGCGGCTGCTGAGGCTGCGGCCCCCCGTAAGGCCCGGGCTGGTTGTCACTCATGCGGTCCGATCCCCTCATATCGATAGAGCTCTCGACATCCTGACGGATGTGAGCACGACATGGGACGGCCGGGGCCACACCGTTACGGTGGGCAATCCGTTTCGGGGCGCCCCGGAGACACCTCTAAACTGGCTCCGTGACCGAGAACTCAGCGCAGCAGCCACCAGCACCCCGTGAATTGCCGACCCAGTACGCGCCGGCGGAGGTAGAGGGGAAGCTGTACGAGCGCTGGGTGGAGCGGGGTTACTTCGAGGCGGACGCGTCGAGCGGCAAGGACCCGTACACGATCGTCATCCCCCCGCCCAACGTCACCGGCTCCCTGCACCTCGGCCACGCCTTCCAGCACACCCTCATGGACGCCCTCACGCGCCGCAAGCGCATGCAGGGGTACGAGGCGCTGTGGCTGCCCGGCATGGACCACGCCGGCATCGCCACCCAGAACAAGGTCGAGCAGCAGCTGGCCGAGGAGGGGAAGTCGCGCCAGGACATCGGCCGTGAGGAGTTCGTCCGCCGCACCTGGCGGTGGAAGGAGGAGTACGGCGGCCGGATTCTCGGCCAGATGCGCCGCCTCGGCGACGGTGTCGACTGGTCGCGTGAGCGCTTCACCATGGACGAGGGCCTCTCCAAGGCCGTCGGCACGATCTTCAAGCGCCTCTACGACGACGGCCTGATCTACCGCGCCGAACGCATCATCAACTGGTGCCCCCGCTGCCTGACCGCGATCTCCGACATCGAGGTCGAGTACCAGGACGACGACGGCGAGCTCGTCTCGCTCCGGTACGGCGAAGGCGACGAGACGGTCGTCGTGGGGGCCCCCCCCCGCGGGCGCCGGGGCGGCGGCCCCGCCGGGGGGGGGCCCCCCCCCCCCCCCCCCCCCCCCCCCCCCCCCCGCCCCCCCCCGCACCCCCCCCGCCCCCCCCCG
>NZ_JAIUKE010000721.1 GCF_020176795.1 Streptomyces sp. 8L | reverse complement strand
CCCCCCCCCGCGGGCGGCGGGCCCCTGGCCCCTCAGTGCGGCGCGTTCGTGTCCTGGGGGTCCCGCAGCCCCGAGCGGTAGTGGAGCAGCAGCACCGAGCGGACCGGCCCGTCCGGCGCCGCGTAGCAGTGCGGCAGCGACGCGTCGAAGGACACGTAGTCGCCCGGGCCGAGCTGCACCCGGTGCCCGTCCACCTCGACCGCGAGGGTGCCGCTCTGCACCACCGTGTGCTCCGTGCCCGCGTGCCCCAGCGAGGGCTGCCGCGAGTCCGCCCTGACCTGCTGGTCGTAGAGCTCCATGATGACCCCGCCGGTCTCGACGCGCTGGAGCGGGCGCAGGTCCACACCCTCTCCGCTGAGCACGTCGGCCTCCGCCGCGCGGACTACCGTCACTGTGTCCACGTGATGCGTGTCCAGCAGGTCGGAGATGGGCATCTCCAGCGCGCGCGACAGGCTGAAGACCGTTTCGATCGTCGGGTTGCCGGTCGCCGACTCCAGCTGCGAGAGCGTCGCCTTGCCGATCCTCGACAGCCGGGACAGCTCGGAGAGGGACAGGCCGCGGCGGGTCCTCTCGCGTCGGAGATTGGCGGCCAGAACGTCCCGGACGGAACTGTTGGCGGGCTTCACTCGGCACTCCTAGGGCTGTCGGGCACGTTCGCTTCAGCGTACGGGCGGCGGGAAGGTCGCGTTCGACATAGTGAACGGACGCGTGGGTGGGGCAGAACGTACCTGGTCTCGGAGTGTAAGACGCCCGCAGCGTCCCCTTGCTCCGGGCTCCGGTGCTCCGGGCCTCTGGGCCTCTGGGCTCCCGCGCTCCGGGGCTCCGGGCCTCTGGGCTCCCGGCTCCCGGAGAGGGCAAAGCTGCCGCGGGCTCCGGGAGAGGGCAGAGTGAGTGTCGGCACCGCTGTCCCCGCGGGCGGCACGCGTCGGCGGCACGCGGGCCCGCGCCCGGACGACGACACGCTTGGACACTCTCGCCAGGGGAGCTCACGCATGACGGTGAAGCGGATGGGGCTCGTGGTGCACCACGGCCGCAAGGAGGCACGGGAGGTCGCCGCGGCCGTCCACACCTGGGGCGCGCTGCACAACGTGCAGTGCACGGAGATCGACGTGTGGGACCGGGACAAGCCCCGACACCGCGAGACGGAGGAGGAGACCGCCGCCGGCCACCCCGACCTCGTCGTCACTCTCGGCGGGGACGGCACCTTCCTGCGGGGAGCGCGGATCGCCGCCAGAGCCCCCCCCGCCGTGCTCGGCATCGACCTCGGCCGGGTCGGCTTCCTCACCGAGGTGCCGGCCGAGGACGCGGTGAGGGCGCTGGAAGCGGTCGACCAGGGCCACGCGATCATCGAGCGGCGGATGACACTCGCCCTGCGCGCCTCCCGGCCGCCGCGCATCCCCACCCGCCTGGAGGCCCTCCTGCGCTACGGGCGCGGGCCCGCGATGCCCCCGCCCGACGTGCGCGCGGACGAGACCGCCGACGACTGGGGCGTCGTCCTCGACACCGTCGCGCTCAACGACGTCGTGCTGGAGAAGCTCGCCCGTGACCGCCAGGTGAGCCTCGGCGTCTACCTCGCGGGCCGGCTGTTCGCCTCGTACTCCGCGGACGGCGTCATCGTCGCCACCCCGACCGGCTCGACGGCGTACAGCTTCGCCGCGGGCGGCCCCGTGCTCTCGCCCCACATGGACGCGGTGGTGTTCACCCCGGTGGCCCCGCACATGAGCTTCGACCGTACGGTCATCGCGGCACCCGACGAGCCGGTCGTGCTGCGCGTACTGCCGCACTCGGGCGCCGCCGCGCTCAGCATCGACGGCCAGCTGCGCGGCGTGCTTGACCCCGGCGACTGGATCGCCGCCTACGCGAGCCCGTACCGGCTGCCGCTCGTCAGGCTGGCGCCCGTCGACTTCTACCAGCGGCTGCGCCACCGCTTCCGGCTCAGCGACGCGCCGGCGACGGACGTGGACGCTCAGGTCGAGCGGCTGCTGCGGCCGCGGGGGCCGGTCCCCGCCGACCTCGCCCATCTGCGCCTGCCGCCGGAAAGGGCCCGGCGCGAGGACACCGCGCCCGCGAAGCGCACCGCGACGCCCGACGACGAGGGCGACGGTGGCGGCGGTGGCGACAGCACGGACGGCGTGGACCACACGGACGGCGCGGACCACACGGACGGTCTGGACCACACAGACCACACGGAGCACACCGACGCGGGTGCCGACGGGAAGAGCCGCGACGGCTGAGGGTCTCGGCCCACGCGGTCGGGACGGCCGTCCGGAGGGTCAGTGTGTCCAGTCGAGCAGGTCGTCCACCGGCCAGGTGTTCACGACCTGTTCGGGCGGTACACCGCACTCCTCGGCGCGTGCGCACCCGAGTTGCTGCCAGTCGAGCTGCCCCGGCGCGTGTGCGTCGGTGTCGATGGCGAACAGGGTGCCGGCCGCGACCGCGGCACGCAGCAGGCGCCGCGGCGGATCGAGGCGTTCGGGGCGGCAGTTGATCTCTACGGCGGTGCCGGACTCCGCGCATGCGGCGAACACCGCGTCCGCGTCGAACTCCGACTCGGGCCGCCGCCGCCCCGACAGCAGCCGGCCCGTGCAGTGCCCCAGTACGTCGGTGTGCGGATTGCGTACGGCGGCGACCATGCGGCGTGTCATGGCCGCGCGGTCCATCCGGAGCTTCGAGTGCACCGAGGCCACCACCAGGTCGAGCCGCGCGAGGAGTTCCGGCTCCTGGTCCAGCGAGCCGTCGTCCAGGATGTCGCACTCGATGCCGGTGAGCAGCCGGAACGGCGCCCAGCGCGTGTTGAGTTCCGCGACGGCGTCCAGCTGCTCCCGCAACCGCCCCGCCGAAAGCCCGCGCGCCACGGTGAGCCGGGGCGAATGGTCCGTGAGCACCGCCCATTCGTGGCCGAGCGCCCGCGCGGTCTCGGCCATCACATCGATCGGACTGCCACCGTCCGACCAGTTCGAATGCAAGTGGCAGTCGCCGCGCAGCGCCGCCCGCAGCCGTTCGCCGCCCACCGCGAGCGGGGCGCCGGCCTCCTCCTCCAGCCGCGCCAGATAACCGGGCACCGCGCCGCCGGCGGCCTCCCGTACGACCTCGGCGGTACGGGGTCCGATGCCCGCGACGCGGGCCAGCGAGCCGGCGGCGACGCGGTGTGCCAGCTCCTGCGACGGCATCCCGGACACGACGGACGACGCCGTGCGGAACGCGCGTACACGGTAGGTCTCGGCACCCGACCGCTCCAGCAGGAACGCGATCCGATCGAGTGCGGCAACCGGGTCCATGCCGCCATTGTCGGCGCAGGGCCGTGTGCGCGCATCCGGCGGGCCTCCTCCGGGGCCGGGGACACGGGCCCAGATACGGGCGCCTCCGCACGCGGCCCAGATAGGCAGCCCCCACGCGGGCCCGGGACGCGATGAGGCCCCGCGGCGCGAACACCGCGGGGCCTCATGCGCCGGACCTGTCCCCGCACGGGTGCCGCGTCCCCCGACGCACCGCCTTCTGCCGTACGGAACCTGCCCGGGCGCCCCCGGGGGGGGGGGGGCGGGGGGGGCCGGGCGCGGGGGGGGGGGGCCCCCCGCCCGGGGGCCCCCGGGGGGGGGGGGGGGGGCGCCCCGCCGGGGGGGGCGGGGGGGCGGGGGGGGCCCCCCGCGGGGGGGGGGCCGGCCGGGGCGGGGGGGGGGGGGGGGCCCGGGGGGGGGGGCGCCCCGGCCGCGCGGCGGACCTCAGCGGGAACGGGTCAGTGCTGGGCGGTGCGACGCCTGCGCGACGCCCACAGGA
>NZ_JAIUKE010000720.1 GCF_020176795.1 Streptomyces sp. 8L | reverse complement strand
GCCGTCGTGTCCGTGTGGTGCGGGCGGCCCGGGGGGCCCCCCCCCGGGCGCGGGCCCGCGGGCGGGGCGCCCGACCCCGCCCGCGGGGCCCCCCCCCCCCCCCCGGGGCCGTGCAGGGCCCCCGGCGTCTGGCCGACCCGCCGCACCCCCTGTCCCGCCGCCAGCGAGTCGCCCACCACGCCCAGGCGCAGGGCGTCGGCCTCTCCGTACGCGAGCCCGTACCACCCGTTCCCGTTCGCCGGAATCGGAGCGTCCGGAATGCCCACCCGTCTCTTGGCGAGCTGGACCTCCGCCAGCAGCACGCCCACCCCTGCCGCACCGATCAGGCCGATGCCTCCGCCTCCGAAAGCCGCGCCCGTCGCGATTCGTCGCGCCACCCTCGCTCTCGACACTGTCCGAGCCACCTCCTCTGCACACACATGCGCGTACGTCGCATATCTGCCCCCCGGGGGCCATCATGTCAACGACATCAACGATCCAATCCCGTGCTGTATGCCGGACGGCGGCCCCGGCCTGCCTAGGCTGCCGTGACTGGGCCCGGGCGCAGGCCGTGCCTAGGCTGTCGGGACCATCACGGAGATCCCGATGGCGGCCCCGGACAAACCGGAGACATACGGTGCAATTCCACGATTCGATGATCAGTCTCGTCGGCAATACCCCGCTGGTGAGACTGCGCAGCGTGACCACGGGCATTCAGGCGACCGTCCTGGCCAAGGTCGAGTACTTCAACCCCGGCGGGTCGGTGAAGGACCGCATCGCCCTCCGCATGATCGAGGCGGCCGAGCGCAGCGGCGAGCTGCGCCCCGGCGGCACGATCGTCGAGCCCACGAGCGGCAACACGGGCGTCGGCCTCGCCATCGTGGCCCAGCAGAAGGGCTACAAATGCGTGTTCGTCTGCCCCGACAAGGTCTCGACGGACAAGATCAACGTCCTGCGGGCCTACGGGGCCGAGGTCGTCGTCTGCCCGACGGCGGTCGACCCCGAGCACCCCGACTCGTACTACAACGTGTCCGACCGGCTCGTGCGGGAGATCCCCGACGCCTGGAAGCCGGACCAGTACAGCAACCCGAACAACCCGCTCTCGCACTACGAGACGACGGGGCCCGAGCTGTGGAAGCAGACGGACGGGCGCATCACGCACTTCGTGGCCGGCATCGGCACGGGCGGCACCATCAGCGGGACCGGCCGGTACCTCAAGGAGATCAGCGCGGACCGCGTGGGCGGCGCGGTGCGGATCGTCGGCGCCGACCCGGAGGGCTCCGTGTACTCGGGCGGCTCGGGGCGCCCGTACCTGGTGGAGGGCGTGGGTGAGGACTTCTGGCCCACCGCCTACGACCGCACGGTGACGGACGAGATCGTCGCCGTGTCCGACAAGGACTCCTTCCAGATGACGCGCCGCCTCGCCAAGGAGGAGGGCCTGCTGGTCGGCGGGTCGTGCGGGATGGCGGTCGCGGCCGCGCTGAAGGTCGCGGAGGGACTCGGCCCCGACGACGTGGTGGTCGTGCTGCTTCCGGACAGCGGTCGCGGCTACCTCAGCAAGATCTTCAACGACGAGTGGATGAACGACTACGGGTTCCTCGAGCACGGCGGCGGCACCGCCAGCGTCGGCGACGTCCTGCGGCACAAGGAGGGCGCGATCCCGACGCTCGTCCACATGCACCCGGACGAGACGGTCGGCGAGGCCATCGAGGTGCTGCGGGAGTACGGCGTCTCGCAGATGCCGATCGTGAAGCCCGGCGCGGGGCACCCCGACGTGATGGCGGCGGAGGTCGTCGGCTCGGTCGTGGAGCGCGAACTGCTGGACGCCCTGTTCGCGAAGCGCGCCACCCTGGCGGACGCGCTGGATCAGCACATGTCGCCGCCGCTGCCGCAGGTCGGCTCCGGAGAGCCGGTCGGTGACCTCATGGCGGTGCTCAGCGGCACAGGAAAGGACGGGGCCGACGCGGCGATCGTCCTCGTGGAGGGCAAGCCGACCGGTGTGGTGAGCCGGCAGGACCTGCTGGCGTTCCTGTCGTCGGACGTGCGGTAGGGACACGCGTCCGGGCTTCGCGCGTCCGGGCGTGCACGCGTCTAGGCGTCGCGCGTTCGGGCGCCGTGCCGCGGGCCCGCCGGTGACCTGGTCGTACGGCCGGTCCCGCGGGTCCCCCGGGCGGGCCGCGCGGCCCGCCGCGGGCGGGGGCCGCGCGCCGGCCGGGGCCGGCCGCGGGCCCGCCGGGGGCGCCGGGGGGGGGGGGGGGCGGGGCTGGGGGGGCACCCGGCGGGCGGGGGGGGGGGGCGGGCGCGGCCGGTCCGCGGGCTGATTCGCGCAAGTGGTACGAGGCCGACACGTCCACGCAGCACGCGCTTAACACGCCACGGGCACTGTGGGTCTCGCGCCGGGGAACGACGGAGCGGCTCCCGGACCTCCCTTCGGCGCCCTGGCACGCGGGTCGGCCCTGACCCGACGCGTGCCCCGCGCGGAGACCGCCGTCGTCCCGCCCCCTGTCTCGTCACGGGGGTGCGGCGGTCTCCGCGCTCATCGAGTTCATCGCGCTGTTCGCGCTCCTTGCGGTCTGCGCGCTGTGGTCAGGGCTTGTCGGGGCGGTAGACCTCGCCCGGCTTCGGCTTGGCCGGCCAGATCAGCTGCGAGACCGTGACGACGGTGTAGCCCTTCTTGTCCAGCGCCGACAGGATGCCGGGCAGCGCGGGCGCGGTGCCCGGGTAGATGTCGTGCAGCAGGATGATGCCGTCGCGCCGCGTCTGGTCGAGGACGCGCTGCTCGATGACGGCCGAGTCCTTCGTCTTGTAGTCCTTCGCCGTGACGCTCCACAGGACTTGGGAGAGGCCCAGCTCGCGGCAGATCTTTGTGACGTTCTCGTCGGTACGGCCCTGCGGCGGGCGCATCAGCGTGGGCGCCTTGCCGGTGATCTTCTTGACCGCGTCCTGGTTGAGCTTCAGCTCCTCGCGCGCCTCGGCGGGCTTGATCTTGGTGAGGATCTGGTGGGTCCAGGTGTGGTTGCCGATCTCCATGCCGGCCGCGGCCTCCTGGCGGACCAGGTCCGGGTGCTTGAGGACATGGTTCTTGCCGAGGGTCATGAAGGTGGCGTGCGCGTGGTACTTCGCCAGCGTCTTGAGGACCTGGGGCGTGTACTGGCTGGGGCCCGCGTCGAAGCTGAGCGCGACGCACTTCACCTTCCGGCAGTCCACCGCCCCGGGCCGGCCGGCCGCGAGTGCGGTGGCGCCGGGCGCCGCGCCGATTCCGGTCCCGGCCCGGCCGGTGACCGCGGGCGCGGAGGGGACGCTCTTGGCCGCGTCCCGGGCTGCCTTGGGGCTGGTCACGGGGTAGGACGCGCCGCAGGCGCCGAGGAGCGGGACGAGGCAGCCGGCGGTCGCGATCCCGGCGAGGAGCCGGACCGCGGCCGGGCGGGCTATGTGCTTGGGCATGGCGTTACTTCCGTACTTCCGTTGCTTCCGCACTGACCTGCGTGCGGGCAGGGGTGAGCCCGGCCGCGCGCCGTCCGAGGGCGTGGCCGCGGGCTGTCCGAGGCGGACGTGTGCCAGGGACATGGCCATGGGCAGGGACATGGCATGGGCATGACAGATGACCGGAGGAGTGGCCGCGGGGAATCCGACCTCCTCCGATCGGCGTACCGCAGCCCTGTTCGCCACCTGGTCAAGGACTATACACGGCAGGTATACGCGAGGTGTATAGCTGGAGAGTGGTTCACAGGGAACTCATAGCCCCGACGATCGGCGGTAGGTGGCTCGCGACGCCCAGCGGCCAGGTGACTCGCGACGGGCGGCGGTCGGGTGG
>NZ_JAIUKE010000719.1 GCF_020176795.1 Streptomyces sp. 8L | reverse complement strand
GGGCGGTGTGGGCCGCGGAACCGCCCGCGGCCGGGATGTCCTTGCCGAGGCCGAGCGTGAGGAGGCGCCAGGTCGCGGGGCCCCCCCCCCCCCCCCCCCCCCCCCCCCCCCCCCCCCGGGGCCCCCCCCCCCCCCCCCCCCCCCCCCCCCCCCCCGCCGACGCCGTAGCTCTGGTGGGGGAAGGGGCCGACGCCGCTCGCGGTCGCGCCGTGGGAGGGGGTGAGGGTGTGTGCGCTCATGTCTCCATGATG
Source organism: Streptomyces sp. 8L (assembly GCF_020176795.1). Lineage (GTDB taxonomy): Bacteria > Actinomycetota > Actinomycetes > Streptomycetales > Streptomycetaceae > Streptomyces. The sequence continues at coordinate 3,543 of NZ_JAIUKE010000719.1, read as the reverse complement.
GATTTCGGACATTCTCGGCACATCGGTCCCTGGGCTGAACCTCACCCGGGGCTCCTGCCCCCTGAGGACGGACCGTGTACGCCTCAGGGCCCATGCGGGGCCCCGGGCATCCCCTACGGGGTGGACTACGGGGTGGACGTAAAAGAGTTCGCCCGGCGGCGTCCTGGTGGCTAGACTCTCGCGTCTTGCCCGCCTCCTTCGTGGAGCGCCGCCGTCCGGACGGAAACCGGACGGCCGCCGTGACGTGATCCCACTCCGCACGGAGACCGCCGCACCGCCCGCCCGGGCCGTGCCCCGGGCCGTCGGTGTGCGCACGTACCGCCCGCTGTAACCGCGTACGCGCAGCCCCGCGCACGCGGAGCCGTGTACCTGTCACCGGAGGCCGCACCGTGCCCTCGCACGCCCCTGAGTCCGATCCCGCCGCGCCCGCTTCCCCCGCGCCGCCGAAGCAGGCCGCCACCGCGGAGCGGGGCGCTGCTCCGGAGCCGGGCGCTGCTTCGGAGCGGGCCGCGCCGCCCGGCCCCGACGCGCCGCGGGGTCCGCTGGGAGATCCGTCGGGGGACCCGTCGGACCCGCAGGGGGACCCCCTGGGCCGCGAACGCGGTCATCTCTCCGCGTCCCGCGCCGCCCTGCGCGCGATGCGCGAGGACGCGGAGTCGCTGGACATCCGCGACGTCACGGCGAACTGGGTCAACGCCGCCGTCCTCGACGCCCAGATCAAGGACCGCATCAAGTCGCTCGCGGACCTCTCGCACACACCGCTGTTCTTCGGCCGCCTCGACTACCTGCACGAGGTCGGCGCCGAGCAGGCGGAGGGCGCCGGGGGCGAGTCGTTCTACATCGGGCGCCGCCATGTGCACGACGCCGACGGCGACCCGATGGTGGTCGACTGGCGCGCGCCGGTCTCGCAGCCGTTCTACCAGGCGTCCAGGAAGAACCCGCTGGACGTGCGGCTTCGACGCCGCTTCGGCTACACCGGCGGCGACCTCACCGCGTACGAGGACGAGCACCTCTCCGACCCGGCGCAGGAGGGCGAGGGCGAGCGGGCGAGCAAGCTGCTCCAGGCGGAGATCGAACGTCCCCGTGTCGGCCCGATGCGCGACATCGTCGCGACGATCCAGCCGGAACAGGACGAGATCGTCCGCTCGGGCCTCGGCGGCACGGTCTGCGTGCAGGGCGGCCCCGGCACCGGCAAGACGGCCGTGGGCCTGCACCGCGTCGCGTATCTGCTGTACGCGCACCGCGAGCGGCTGGCCCGCACCGGCACCCTCGTGATCGGCCCGAACGCCTCCTTCCTGCACTACATCGAGCAGGTGCTGCCGGCGCTCGGCGAGCTGGAGGTCAAGCAGGCGACGGTCGAGTCGCTCGTCACGTCGGACGCGGTCCGGGTACGCGGCACGGACACGGCGGAGACGGCGATCGTCAAGGGCGACGCGCGCATGGCGGAGGTGCTGCGGCGCGCGCTGCGCTCGCACGTGTCGCTCCCGAGCGAGCCGCTGATGGTGGTGCGCGGCTCCCGCCGCTGGCGCGTGCCCGCGTACGAACTGGAGGAGATCGTCCGCGAACTGCTCGCCCGCGACATCCGCTACGGCGCCGCGCGCGACGCGCTGCCCCAGCGGATCGCGCACGCGGTGCTCGTGCGGATGGAGCAGGCGGGCGAGGCGCCCGACGACCGGGTGCAGGACGCGGTGGCGCGGAACGCCGCGGTGAAGGCCGCGGTCAAGGCCGTGTGGCCGCCGGTCGACCCGGCGAAGCTGGTACTGCGGCTGCTGTCCGACGCGGAGTTCCTCGCCGAGCACGCGGAAGGGCTGCTGACGCCCGAGGAGCAGCGGGCGGTGCTGTGGGCCAAACCGGCGCGGAGTGTGAAGTCCGCGGCCTGGTCCGCGGCGGACGCGGTCCTCATCGACGAGGCGAACGACCTGGTCTCGCGCACCCACTCGCTCGGGCATGTCGTACTGGACGAGGCGCAGGACCTGTCCCCGATGCAGTACCGCGCGGTGGGGCGCCGCTGCTCGACGGGTTCCGCGACCGTGCTCGGCGACCTGGCGCAGGGCACGACGCCGTGGGCCACGGCGTCGTGGGCGCAGGCGCTGCGGCACCTCGGCAAGACGGACGCCCTGGTGGAGGAGTTGACGGCGGGTTTCCGCGTGCCGCGAGAGGTGATCGCGTACGCCTCACGGCTGCTGCCGTCGATCGCACCGGGCCTCGCGGAGGTCCGCTCGGTACGTGAGTCGCCCGGCTCCCTGTCGGTGCGGGAGGTGGCGGCGGACCAGGACCCGGAAGGCGAGGGCGGGGGCCCCGGGCACCTCGGCGGCCACGGGGACCTCACGGCCCTCGACGCCGCGGTGCTGGACGCCTGCCGCCAGGCGCTGACGCACGAGGGCTCGACGGGCCTGATCGCGGCGGACGCCCGCGTACCCGCTCTGGCTGCGGCGCTGGACGCGGCGGGGATGCCGTACCTCTCGCCGGGCGAGGAGACCACGGCGCAGGCGCGCCTGACCCTGGTGCCCGCGTCCCTGGCGAAGGGCCTGGAGTACGACTACGTAGTGCTGGACGAGCCCTCGGCCGTCGTGGCGGGCGAACCCGACGAACGCACCGGCCTCCGCCGCCTCTACGTGGCCCTCACCAGGGCGGTCTCCGGCCTCGCCGTGGTGCACCGCGCCCCGCTGCCGGCCACGCTGGCGCCGGCCCCCGCTCCGGCCCCGGCGGCCTGACGGGGCTGTCGCGCGAGCCGGACCTCCCGCCGCACGCGCCCCCCGGCGCTACGCGTCCAGGGTGCTGCGCCAGCGGGCGACCGCGTCCGGGGAGACGGGCGCCTCCCAGCCGTCCGGGCGGGCCGCGCCGCCGATGTGGAACGCCCGCACGCCCGCGGCCCGCAGCCGGGGCAGGTGGTCGAGCCGGAGACCGCCGCCCACCAGCAGCTGCGCCTCGTAGCCCGGTTCGCCGTCCGCGGTGGCCCGGGCCTCGGCGAGGAGCGTCGCGAGTCCCTCGTCCACACCCGCCGGAGAGCCCGCGGTGAGGTAGGTGTCCAGGCCCGGCAGATCGGCGAGGCTCTTGCGCAGGGCGTCGCGGTCGGCCGCGCGGTCGACGGCGCGGTGGAACGTCCACCGGCAGCCGTCGATCTCCGCGACCAGCCGCTCCACCGTCACCAGATCGGGCCGCCCCCGCTCGTCGAGGAAGCCGAGCACGAACTCCTCCGCGCCCTCGGCACGCAGCTCCGCCGCGACGGCCGCAAGCCGGTCCACGTCGGCGGGCGTGCCGGCGAGGAAGCCGTCCGTGAGCCTGAGCATCACGCGCAGAGGGATGCCGACGGCGGCACGGATGCGGCCGACCGTCTCCCGCGACGGACTCAGCCCGTCCGCCGCCATGTCGCTGACGACCTCCAGGCGGTCGGCCCCTCCGTCGCGCGCGGCGACCGCGTCGTCGGCGTTGAGGGCGATCACCTCCAGCACTGCGCGCTCGCTCATGCGATCCCATTTCAACAGGTCTAGTCCAATTACTCCCTCCACCTTACGGGCCCCTCGTCCGCCCCCGCATCACCAC
>NZ_JAIUKE010000718.1 GCF_020176795.1 Streptomyces sp. 8L | reverse complement strand
ATGACGTCACTCAGTAACCGGTGAGTCAGGCAGTCACATTCCCAGGTAACCACACTGGGCTGCCCGGCCATCGGCATACAAGACTCTGCATCAACGCCTCCCGCTGCCTGATGATTCGACACCAACGAGCTGGTCAGGAGGCCCTGTCGGCTTGCGCGAGGCGCCCGGGACCTCCGGTCGGGACTCCTTTTCGACAAGAAGGGGGGCAGAAGATGCCGGAGCGCGCTGGTCGCCCTCTTCCGGTCAGCCGTCCATACCGCGCTCAGCTGGCGCCGGCTCCCGGGAGCCGGCGCAGGCTGATCCGTTGAGGCGACCGTGAGGGTTACTCGTAGTCGGGCAGCGTGAGCGCGCTGTACGCGTCGTGCCCAGAGTCGGCGGGGAGGGTTGAAAGTGCGCGGAGGGCCGCGTTGCGCTCCTGGAGGGACTCGTCGGTTGCGGGGAAGAGAGGGGTGTCGCCCCCGTTCGCGAGTTTCTGGTTGAGGGTCGCGAATGGCCTCATCACCTTGTCGTAGGCGTCGAACGCCTTGGTGTGGTCGGCGTGTGTGGCCAGTTCTCCGGCCAGGACATAGGCGCCGACCAGGGCGAGGCTGGTGCCCTGCCCCGTCAGGAACGAGGGGGCGTAGGCGGCGTCGCCGACCAGCGCGACCCGGCCCTGGGACCAGTGGGTCATCCGTATCTGGCTGATGGCGTCGAAGAACAGATCCTCGGCGTCGCGCATCTCGGCGACCATCCGGGGGATCTCCCAGCATTCGTCCGGGAAGGCGGCGGCGACCAGTTCGCGCTGCGCGTCCGGGTTGCGGAGGACGTCGAAGGGCAGGTCCGGGCGCCTGAAGGAGAGCAGCCCGAACACCTGCCCGCCGGAGCCGGCGGCGTAGAGGGCGGCGCGCTGGCTGGGGGTGTTCCACACCATGCCCTCGTGGGAGAGGCCGAGGTGGTTGGGCACGGTGAAGCCGGCGAAGCACGAGCCGAGGTAGTGGTGGAAGGGTTCTTCGGGGCCGAAGACCAGCCGGCGGGTGTGGGAGTGGATTCCGTCCGCTCCGATGACGACGTCGAAGGTGTGGCGGGCGCCGCTGCGGAAGGTCGCCTCGATGCCGTCGGGGCGGTCGTCGAGGGCGGCGATGGAGTCGTTGAACATGAACGTGACGGATTCGCGGACGGCGTCGTAGATGGTCTCGGTCAGGTCGCCGCGCTGTACCTCAAGGTCTTCGCCCGCGCCGATGGCCATGCTCTCGGCGCTCAGGGCGGCGATGGTGCTGCCGTCGGTGTCGATGAAGGTGATGCGCTCCGTGTTGACATGCGCCTTCTGCAGTCGGGGCAGGACGTTCATGCGCCGTGCGACCTCCAGGGCGGTGCCGCGGATGTCGATGGGGTAACCGCCGCCGCGCACGGAGCCGGCCTTTTCGACGACGGTGACGTCGAAGCCGTAGCGGTGCAGCCAGTAGGCGATCGCGGGGCCGGCGATACTCGCGCCGGAGACGAGGACGGAGCGGTTGCGGCGGGGGTGGCGTGTCTCAGCCATGTTCTGAGTCATGTTCAGTCCTTCGGGGTTTGACGGTGTTTCTCGCGGTGTGCTCGGCAGGACGTACTCCTGGGCTACTGCTCTGCGCAGGGTGTGTCGGCGGGTCCTACAGTCCCGCCCTGCCGGTGGCCCAGTACGGTTTCGTGGTGATGGCCTGGCGAGGCAGGTTCAGGCTGTCGGTGAGCACCCGCCGCTGGCGCTGGATCGACTGGGCGTGGCCCAGCAGTACGGCGCCGTCGAGGTTGCTGACCTCGTCGTCGCCGACGGCCTGTTCGAGCCAGGTCTGCAGTGCGTCGCCCGGCGCTCCCGTGGCGGGCAGGAAGCGGTACCGGGGCCAGCGGTCGGTCAGGGGTCCGACGGCGTCTGCCGGTACCTCGACGGTCACCATCGGCGCATTGCCGCCCTGGGCGCAGGCATCAAGGGTGCCGAGAGCGCAGCCGTCGCCGAGGTAGAGGCGTCGGGAGCCATGCTCGCGCAGCGGCCGGTGGCGACCGGCCAGCAACGTCGCGTGGCTGCCGACACGCAGTCGGCGCATCCACATCGTTCCTGGCCCGTCGGCTTCGGTGGCGGCGAGGACGGTGATGCGTTCGGAGCCAGAGTCCGTGACGCGCACCGCCCGCACGGTGTAGCGGCGCCCCTGGGTTGGGGTGGCGCGGATCTGTATCTCGTGGCCGGGATGCCAGCCGCCGGGCGGCGGCTCGGCGTGCAGTTCCAGTTCGAGGAAGCCGGGGGCGGGCTCACTGGCATCCAGCAGCTGAGCCGGCCGCCCCATGGCGGATTCGGCGAGATTACCGATAACGGCAGGCGCTCGCGGCACGGGCGATTCCCCCTTTCAGGAGGGTCTGGCGGTGTCGCAAAAAAACTACACCGTGCAGTGCAGCAAGTAAACTGCACTGCACGGTGTAGAGTGGTTCGCGGAGGTGGCGATGAGCTCTTACGGTGTGGAGAAGACGGTGCGCGAGGGAGACTCGAAGAAGCGGAAGGCGATCCTCGCCGCCGCCCGGGACCTGTTCGTCCACGAAGGCGTGGACCGTGTCAACATGGACGCTGTCGCGGCCCGAGCGGCTGTCTCGAAACGCACCGTGTACGACTACTTCGGCGACAAGCGGAGCCTCTTCCTGGCCATCCTCTCCGAAGTGTCCGAGTCACTACTGGCGACAGGACTCCGGGCAATCGAAGAACACCTTCCGAAAGACGCACCGATCGCGACAGTGCCGCAACTGGAAGCGGCACTCACCGCATTGGCGATCGACCTCGGCGCGAAGGTCGTCGGCTCCGCCGACCTGCACGCAGGGTTCGCCCTCGTCGCCCAGGAGCGCCTGCGGACGCCCACAACCGAGGACGACATCGACACGGCGCCGATCCAGGCAGCACTCGCGCAACACATCGCCCACTTCGCCGATGCCGGACTCCTCGACACGGACAACCCTCGCCTGGCCGCCGATCACTTCGGCGCCCTCACTCTCCTCTTGGCTTACGAACGCCACCCGGTTCCCGCCCACGCCGACCCTGACCGGATCCGCCAGATCATGGTCGAAGGAGCCCATGCGTTCATCCGCGCGTACGCCAGGCGCTGAAACCTCCTCACGAAAATGGATCTTTCGGTCGGGAGGTGATTTCTCAATGGAGGGCGCCAACCCCGGTCTTTACTGGCTGACTCGACCGGCGCGGGCACGTACAACTGCGGCCAGGGTCTCCTGAAACTCGGTCGGCTTCGCGACCCCGAGCCGCCAAGAGGGCCGTGTCTGAAGGCCCGCAGTCGACCGCGACTCCCGTTCGGCACCCACCCCTCAGGATCGGAATGACAACAGCTGCTAACCGATCATTCAGAATGAGGTCCGGAGTCGTCGCAAGCAGATGATGTTGCATGCGAGTTGGAGCAGGCCGAGGTGGAGGTCGGCTCGTATCTCGTAGCGGATCCGAAGGCGTTTGAACTGATGGAGCCAGGCGAAGGTACGCTCGACGACCCACCTGGTCTTGCCCAGGCCGGAGCCGTGGGCGGTGCCCTTTCGGGCGATCCTCGGCGTGATGCCACGCGCGCGGAGCAGACGTCGATACTTGTCGTAGTCGTAGCCACGGTCGGCAAACAGTCGCCGTGGTCGGCAACGGGGCCTGCCGACCCGGCCGCGGATGTGGGGGATCGTGTCCAGTAGCGGCATGAGCTGAGTGACGTCATGCCGGTTTCCGCTGGTCAGCGACACCGCGAGGGGTGTTCCGTGCCGGTCGGTGATCAGGTGGTGCTTGCTTCCCGGGCGGCCGCGGTCGACCGGCGAAGGTCCGGTGTGAGCCTGGCCTTTGAGGGCCCGGATGTGCGAGCCGTCGACCGCGGCATCGTCGATGTCCAGCA
>NZ_JAIUKE010000717.1 GCF_020176795.1 Streptomyces sp. 8L | reverse complement strand
CGGGGGCAACCGGGGCCCCCCCACCCCGGGTCCGGGGCCGGGGGTTGGGGCGGGGGCGGGGCGGGGCGCCCGGGCGTGGCTGCCGCACGTGGGCGACGGGGGCGGACGCTCCCGCGGCGGCGGCGGCGGTGGTGGTGGGGAGGAGCGAACCGCTCGGGGCTCGCGAGCCCTCGGGTGTCGAACCCCTGGTGCTCGCAACTCCTCGGGGGCCGAACCCTCTTGGGGCTCGAAACCTCGCAGGTGTCGCAGGTGTCGGACCTCCCGGACGTTGAACCCCTCGGGTGTCGAACCCCCTTGGTGCTCGCAACCCCTTGGATGCCGAAGCTCTTGGATGCCGAGGCTCTTGGATGCCGAGGCTCTTAGGGAGCGAATCTCTTAGGGCTCAAGTTGTATCTCCTGTTCGCCCGGGAGCGTCAAGCCTTCCATCACGGATTCTTTCGACGAGTTCGGGTCTTGCGCCTGATTACTTAAGGGCTTAGATTTCAAGGAGTCGCAGGGACGGCTTCCCAGGCTCGTCTCCCGGACCGCTTCCTGAGCCGTTTCCCAGGGCTTCGTCCCGCGTCCGCACCGCGACCCGGCTCCCAGCCGGCCTCACCCGGGCTCTTTCACGCCGCTTCTCAGCCCCACGTCCCACATCCCTTCTGATGGAGGTGCCATGCCGGAGATCCCGCCGGACGAGATAGTCGTGGCCGGCCGCCCGCGGCGCGGGGCCGGCGCCCCCGCGGCCACGATCGACCCGGCAACCGGCCGGGCCCTGGCCACCGTCCACGCGGCGTCCCCCGACGACGTCGACACGGCGGCGCGGGGCGCGGCACACGCGGCCACCGACCCGGCCTGGCGCGACCTGGCTCCCCACCTGCGCGCACGCCTGCTCCACCGGATCGCCGACCTGGTGGAGGCGGACGCCGAAGCCCTGGCCGGGCTCCAGACCGCCGACACCGGCAAGTCCCTCGCGGAGACGAGGGCGTTGGCCCTCAGCGCGGCCGGCACCTTCCGCTACACCGCGGCGGCCCTGGAGACGGCACAGGACGCCCTCACCCCTAGCCGGGGGCCGTACGTCACCCTGAGCGTCCACGAACCGATCGGTGTCGTGGGGGCGATCAATCCCTGGAACTCGCCCGTGGCCAGCGACGCGCAGAAGATCGCGCCCGCCCTCGCCGGGGGCAACGCGGTCCTGCTGAAGCCCGCCGAGTGGACGCCCCTGGTGTCCCTCGCGCTGGGCCGCCTCATCGTCCGCGCCCTGAGCGAACTGGACCTGCCCACCGGCCTGATCTCCGTTCTGCCGGGCCCCGGAAGGATCGTGGGCGACGCGATCGTGCGCCATCCGCTCGTGGGCCGGATCGGCTTCACCGGCGGCACGGACACGGGACGGGCCATCGCCCGCACCGCGGCCGAGCGGCTGATCCCCGTCTCACTCGAACTGGGCGGCAAGTCGCCCACCATCGTCCGCGCAGACGCCGATCTCGAAGCGGCGCTCAGCGGGGTGATGTTCGGCGTCTTCAGCTCCACCGGCCAGTCCTGCGTCGCCGGTTCGCGCCTCTTCGTCGCCCGTGAGCTGTACGCGGAGTTCATGGACGAACTGGTCCGGCGCGTCCGCTCGCTGCGGGTCGGTCCAGGCACCGACCCGGACACGCAGGTCGCCCCGCTGGTCCACCACCGGCACCGGGACGCGGTCGCCGCCCACGTCGACTCGGCCCGGCGCGAGGGCGCCCGCGTCCTGTGCGGCGGCGCCGTCCCCGGCGGCGAGCGGTACCGGGACGGCGCCTACTACCTCCCCACCGTCGTGGACGGCCTGCCGAACTCCGCGCGGGCCTGCCAGGAGGAGATCTTCGGCCCCGTGCTGATCGCCCTGCCCTACGAGGACGAGGACGACCTGGTCCGCCAGGCCAACGACACCGTGTACGGGCTGGCGTGCGGCATCTGGACCCGGGACCACCGGGCCGCCTGGCGGCTGGCCCGCCGCATCGACGCGGGCACCGTATGGATCAACACGTACAAGCAGTTCAGCATCTCCACCCCGTTCGGCGGGATGAAGGACAGCGGCCTCGGCCGCGAGAAGGGGCGCGACGCGATCCGCTCCTACCAGCGGCAGAAATCCCTCTACTGGGGCACGTCCGACACGCCTCTGCCCTGGGCCACCTGACCACGCCCGCCCAGGTCAGGACCGACCACGACCGACCACGACCCGCTGACTGGAGGCGGTGTGATGTCACCCCATCCCCCCATAGCCAGGCTCCGAGCGCTGCGCTCCGTCGAGCTGCTCACCCCCGCCTTCACGGAGGCCACCGACTTCTACACCGGCGCCTGGGGCCTGGAGGCCGTCGAGACGTCCGCCGACGGCACCTGGCTGCGCGGCACCGGCCAGGAACACCACGCCCTGCGGCTCACCAGGGCCGACCGGGCGGGCCTCGGGAGGCTGAGCTTCGCCGTGGCCACCCCCGCCGAGGTGGACGAGGCGGCCCGCCGGCTGCTGGCCCGCGGCATCGTCCCGCTCACGGAGCCGGGAGACCTCGACCAGGTCGGCGGGGGCTACGGCCTGCGGTTCGCCGACCACGAGAACCGGCTGATCGAGCTGAGCGCGCAGACCTGGGCGGTGCCCCCGCGCGCCGCCGACGCGCCGGTACCGGCCGGGGTGACCCACGCGGTCCTCAACACCGCGGACATCGACGCGTCCGTGGCGTTCTACCAGGAGGTCCTCGGCCTGCGCGTCTCGGACTGGTCCGAACACCAGATGGCGTTCCTGCGGTGCAACGCGGACCACCACTGCGTCGCCTTCAACCAGGCGGAGTGGGCCTCCCTCAACCACGTCGCCTACGAGATGCGCTCGGTCGACCACTTCATGCGGGGGCTCGGCAGGCTCCGCCACCACGGCGTCGTACCGGAGTGGGGGCCGGGACGACACGGCCCCGGTGACAACACCTTCTCCTACTTCACGGACCCGACGGGCCTGGTGTGCGAGTACACCTCGGAGGTCGCCCAGATCGTCGAGGACGCCTGGATCGCGAAGGTCTGGCGGCGCACGCCGGAACTCTCCGACCTGTGGGGGACCGCGGGCGCTCCGTCGCGGGAGATCCGCCGCCGGATGGCCGGCGAGCCCGACCCCGGCCCGGTGGCGCCCGTACCGGCGCGAGGAGTACGCGCATGAGCGGGCGCAAGGCCCCCGGCACGGTGCGCGACGTGTGCCTGATCGGCTGGGGCGCGATCGGACGGGTGGTCGGGACCGCGCTGGCGGGCGGAGCCGTCCCCGGAGCGCGCCTGGTGGGAGTCGTGGACAACCGCCCCCTGGGCGACGGCGCACCGGCCCCGCAACTGCCGTTCGACGAGGCGGTCGCCGCGTGCGATCTCGTGGTCGAGGCCGCGGGCCAGGCCGCCGTACGCGAATGGGGCGAACGGGTGCTCGCCGCGGGCACGGACCTCCTGATCGCGTCGACCGGCGCACTCACCGACGAGGACCTGGCGAAACGGCTCCTGGGCGGCGGACCCGGACGCGTGTACTTCACCGGCGGCGCACTCGGCGGCCTCGACCTCCTCCAGGCCGTGTGCCGGATGGGCCCGCTCGACGAGGTCGAGCTCACCACCACCAAACTCCCTTCGACGCTCGAACAGCCCTGGATGGACCCGGCGTTGCTCGCGCGCCTGCGCGGCACCACGGAACCCGTCGAGGTGATGTGCGGGACGGCCCGCGACGTGCCGGCCAGGTTCCCGAAGTCGACGAACGTCGCGGCCTCCGTCGCGCTGGCCGTCGGCGACCCCGACGCCGTACGCGTACGGGTGGTGGGCCGCCCCCCCCCCCCCCCCCCCCCCCCCAACCCCCCCCGCCGCCGCGCCCGCCCGCGCAGACGCAGGGACGGGGTCCCCCCCCCCCCCCCCCCCACCCCCGCCCCCCC
>NZ_JAIUKE010000716.1 GCF_020176795.1 Streptomyces sp. 8L | reverse complement strand
CCCCGCCGCGCCGGGGGGGCCGGGGGGGCGGGGGGGGCGGGGGGGGGCGCCCGGGCCCGGGGGGGGGCGCCCCCCCCGAGACCGGGGCCGGGCACCGGCTCGACCTGATCGCGCTGGTCGTACCCGAACAGGCCGCCGCGGAGCCCGGTCTCGACCGGAACCTGTCACCCGAACACCTGGACATCGTCGAACGGTGCCTGCGGGCACCCGAGTCGATCGCCGAACTCGCCTCGGGCCTCGACCTGCCCGTCGGAGTCATCCGTGTGCTCGTCGGCGACCTCGTCGACGACGAACTGGTCTACGTAACCCGCCCCGTTCCGCCGGCCGAACTGCCGGACGTGAACATTCTCCGCGAGGTGATCAATGGCCTTCGGGCGCTTTAACCCCTCCGGCGCGTCCGGACCCGCGGACGCGTCCGGGAACTCCGGTACGCCCGGTGAACCCGGCGCCGCGGCACCCTCCGACGCGGACGGCCCCGGCGGCCGTGACGGTTCCGGCGTCTTCGCCGGCTCGGCCGGTTCCGACGCCTCCGAGGGTTCCAGCGGGCCGGGCTCCGTGGAGGCCCACGCGGGCCGAGAGGCACGCCGTGCCCACCCGGTGACTCTGAAAATCCTCGTCGCGGGCGGATTCGGGGTCGGCAAGACGACCCTCGTCAGCGCCGTGAGCGAGATCAGGCCACTCCGGACCGAGGAGATGCTGTCCGAGGCCGGGCGGCCCGTGGACAACGTGCAGGGCGTCGAACGCAAGACCACCACCACCGTCGCCATGGACTTCGGCCGGATCACCCTGCGCGACGACCTGATGCTGTACCTCTTCGGCACGCCGGGCCAGGACCGCTTCTGGTTCCTGTGGGACGAGCTCGCCCAGGGCGCGCTCGGTGCCGTCGTCCTCGCGGACACCCGCCGCCTCGCGGACTCGTTCGCGGCCGTCGACTACTTCGAACGGCGGGGCATCCCCTTCACCGTCGCCGTGAACCACTTCGACGGCGCTGACCGCTACCCCGCGGAGGCCGTACGGGACGCACTCGACCTCGACGGGGGTGTCCCCCTGGTGATGTGCGACGCGCGCGACCGAGAATCGGTCAAGGAGGTCCTGGTGAAGGTCGTGGAACATGCCATGGCCCTGGAGGCCGGGCCGCTCGACCATGTCCCGATCTGACAGGTTCACGAAGACCCCGGAGCCCGGCTCGCACTGCGCGAGCTGCGGCACCCGCTACCCCACCGCCACCGGCTGGCCCCGCACCTGCCCGGCCTGCGGCACCACGGCCTACCGCAACCCGCTGCCCGTCGCCGTCGCCCTGCTCCCCGTCACGGACGAGCAGGGCGCCGCGCTCGTGGCCATCAGGCGCACCATCGAACCGCACAGCGGCGGCGTCGCCCTGCCGGGCGGCTTCATCGAGGCCGACGAGGACTGGCGGCACGCCGTCGTACGGGAACTCCACGAGGAGACCGGCATCGAGGCCGCCGAGGAGGACGTCCGCCTCGCCGACGCCCTCAGCTCGCCCGACGGCCACCTCCTGCTGTTCGGCCTGCTCCCGGCCCGCCGCGCCGACCTCCTGCCGCCGTCCCGCGCCACGGCCGAGACCTCCGGCACCCAGCTCCTGCACGCGCCGGGCGAGCTGGCGTTCCCCCTCCACACGACGGTGGTGCGCAACTGGTTCGCGGGCCGCTACCCGCCCCAGGCACCCGAGGCGTACTGACCGCGGGCGCCGGTGCCATCAGGGCAGCCGGCGGGCGGGGGCCCGCCGGCGCCGGACCGAACGGCCCGCCGCACCTCACTGCTCCGTGCCGCGCACCCGTACCGGCCACCGCGGGCTCTCCGTGCCCCTCTCCGTCACCCGCGCCACCCGCACCTCGCCGCCCCGCAGCCGCGTCGTATACCGCTCCGTCTCCGGCTCCTTCCAGCCGTCGCCGGGGTCCCGCACCACGAGACCGCCGCCGGTGCGGCCGGGCGCCGGAGCCCACGCCTCCAGCGCGAGCCCGCCCCCGGCGTCCCGCACCGGCAGCACCGACCCCGCGCGCGCCAGCACCGGCAGCCGCGACAGGGGCGCCGCGAGCCGCACCGGGCCCGGCCCCTCGTACGGCCTCTCGTCCGCCGTGTCGTACCACCGCCCCCGCGGCAGCTGTACGAGCCGATGCCGCGTGCCCTCCTCGAACACCGGTGCCACCAGCAGCGCGTCACCGAGCAGGAACGCGTCGTCGCACTCCCGCAGCGCCCGGTCCCGCGGCTGGCTCCACCACAGCGGCCGGACGTAGGGGGCGCCGGTCGCCCCCGCGAGCTGCGCCAGCGTCACGAAGTACGGCAGCAGCCGCTCCCGCTCGAGCAGCGCGGCCCGCGCGTGCTCCAGCACGTCCGCGCCGAACTCCCACGGCTCCCCGCGGCCCGCGTCGAACGCCGCGCGCGTACGGAACAACGGCAGCCAGGCGCCCAGCTGGAACCAGCGCAGATACAGCTCGGCCGACGGGCTCCCGTCGAAGCCGCCCACGTCGGAGCCCGCGTACGGCACCCCGCACAGGCCGAGCCCCAGCACCAGCGCCAGCGACGCCCGCAGCCCGTCCCAACGGGACGCCACACCCCCCGACCACGCGCCGCCGTACCGCTGCATCCCCGCCCAGCCGGAGCGCGAGAACACGAACGGCCGCTCGTCGGGACGCGACCGGCCCAGCCCCTCGAACGCGGCACGCGCCATCGCGAGCCCGTACACGTTGTGCGCCTCCCGGTGGTCCCCGCCCCGCCCCTCCAGCGCGTGCCGCGACGAACGCGGCAGCGTCCGGCCGCCGAACGGCGCGAACGACACCGGCTCGTTCCCGGTGTGCCACACCCCGGAGAAGCCCTGCGCCAGCCGCTCCTCGTACAGCCCGCCCCACCACTGGCGCACCGCCGGCGCCGTGAAGTCCGGGTACACGCACTCGCCCGGCCGTCCCACGCCCCGCACCTCGCGCCCGCTCGGGTCGCGGACGAAGGCGTCCAGCGCCCGGCCCTCCGCGTACACCGGGTCACCGGGATCGGCCCGTACCGCCGGATCGACGATCGACACCAGCCGCGTCCCCCGCGCCTTCAACTCCTCGGCCAGGCCGGGCAGATCGGGGAACCTCTCCCGGTCCACCGTGAACACCCGGCGCCCGTCGAGATGGTCGGTGTCCAGATGCACCGCGGACAGCGGAAGCCCCCGCTGCCGGTACCCCGCGACGATCCGCCGCACCTCCCGCTCGCCGCCCAACCCGAAGAGCACGTGCTGCGGCCCGAGCGCCCAGGCGGGCGGCGGCACCGGAGCACCCGTCAACCGCGTCCAGCAGTGCAGCACACGGGTGGGCGTCCCCGTCATCACCCAGCAGCGCAACGGACCACCCTCCATCCGCAGGTCACTGGTGCCCGGCCGGTCGTGCCCTGAACCCGCGCCCTCCCGGCCCTCCCGCAGGGTGACCCGCCCCTCCCACGTGTTGTCGTGGAAGACGAGATGCGTGCCGCCGTCCGCCACCACCAGCTGCACCGGCATCGTCAGATGGAGCGGGTCCCCGGCCGCCCCGGACCCCGAGGGCCTGGGGTCCGTGTTCCAGAGCCGGTACGTGCCGTCCCGCAGCCGGGGCCCCGAGGCCCGCCCGCCGAGACCGAAGAACCGCGCGTCCGCCGCCACCTCCGAGCGCTGCGACCACCGCGCGGGAGGCCCGTCCGCCGTCTCCCACCAGCGCGGCGGCAGCTCGCGGCGGAGCACGACTCCGCCCGGCGTCCGCACCTCGACCCGCCCCTCGCGCGACACCGCGACCAGCACCCGCTCCGACACGACGCGCCAGCCGCCGTCCGTGTCCGGCTCCAGCACGGCCCGCGGATCAGCCTCGGGAACCGGCCCCGCCAGCGCGTACGAGGGCTCGGGCAGCGCCCCGTCCCACCCCCAGAAGAC
>NZ_JAIUKE010000715.1 GCF_020176795.1 Streptomyces sp. 8L | reverse complement strand
GGCGGGGGGGGGGCGGGGCGGGGGGGGGGCGCGGCCGCCGCCCCGGGGGCCGCGTGGGCTGTGCCGGTGGGCCAGTGCCTCGTACGACGCGGACAGCGCGGGCGCCGCCGTCTCGTACGTACGCTGGGCGACGCCTATGAACAGGCAGTCGACGACGAGCAGTTGACTCGTACGGCTGGACATGGCCGCCGGGCGCAGCTCGCTCTCCCGTGCCGTGGACGTCGTCAGCACATGGTCGGCGTACTGCGTCACAGGGCTGTCCGGCCTGCCGGTGATCGCGACCGTCGTGGCGCCGCGGTCGAAGGCGACCCGCAGCGGCTCTATGACGTCGCCCGTCGAGCCCGAATGGGTGATCGCTATCGCCACGTCACCGGAGCGCAGCTGCACCGCGTTGGTCACCGCGAGGTGCGGGTCGGTGTGCGCGTGCGCGATCAGGCCGATGCGCAGCAGCTTCTGCGCGAGGTCCATCCCGACGAGGGAGGAGGCGCCCACTCCGTAGATGTCGATCCTGCGGGCGGCGACCGCGGCAGAGACCACGGCGCCCAGCTGCGCCGTGTCGAGGGAGGCGGCCGTGTCGGCGAGCGTCTGCTGCTCGTCGTACGCCAGCTTCGCGACGACGTCGGCGATCGAGTCGTCGACCGCTATGTCGGCGGTCACCGCGGGCGAGCGCCCGGACTGCTGCTGAGCGGCGAGGCCCGCGAGGGCGAGGCGCAGATCCCGGTACCCGGGATACCCGAGGAGACGCGAGGTGCGCACGACGGTCGCCTCGCTGGTGCCGGTCAGTTCGGCGAGACCTGTGACCGTCAGGGCGGCGCAGCCCGCGGGATCGCCCGCGACGGCCTCCGCGACCAGCTGCATGGAGCGGGTCATGGACGGCCCGAGCGTGCGCACCTTGGCGGCGAGGGCCGCCGGTGCGGGCGGAGTGTCCCCGCTGAAAATTTCCTTCAGGTCATTGGTCACAATTGAAAGATATTTTCGGGTCGTGGGGCAGTCAACCCCCCGTTCCGCGCCCTGTGGATATCCGCCGAGGCGTCGGCGGGGCGTCCGCCGTGCGGGTGACAATGGCGGGATGGACGAGGTGAATCCGTTGGAACAGTCGTTGCACGCCGCCCGCGCGCTGGTCATGGCCGACCTCACCGCGAGCGACGTCGCGGGCGCCGAGACCGTCTCGCTCGTCGAGGAGTCCGTGGCGCACCGCAGGTGGTGGGTCGAGCAGTGGCCGGACGGCGCCCCGTACCTGGCGAGCCTCGTCGCCCAGGACGTACAGGACGCGGTGCTGGAGCGGTACGGGCGGTGGCCGCTGTGCCCCGTCTGCGGAGCCGACGACCCGCACGCGCTGGAGGTGGAGCCGGAACTGGGTGCCGACCCTCACTGGGTGTGCGCCAAGGCGGCCGTGATCGTCGCGCGCGTCGGCGAACTGGGCGTGCGCCCGTGACCGTGTACATCGACCCGCCGAACTGGCCGGGCCACGGACGCATGTGGTCGCACCTCGTCAGCGACACGTCGTTCGAGGAGCTGCACGTCTTCGCCGGCGCGCTCGGCTGCCCGCGGCGCGCCTTCGAGCGGGACCACTACGACCTGCCGTCCCACCGCTATGCCGACGCCGTGCGGGCCGGGGCGGTGGAGATCGGCTCGAAGGAACTGGTCCGCAGGATCACCCGGGCCGGCCTGCGCAGACCGAAGGGCCGCCCCGCGGCGTGAGGCGGGCCGAAGGCCCTTCGATGCGAGGCGGGACGGAAGGCCCCGCGATGTCACGGAAGGCCCCGCGATGTGAGGCGGGCGGCGGAAGACCGTCCCGGTGCGGGCCCGCGGTGCGGGCACCGTCTACCGCCCCTGCTGCTCCCGTTCCCTGGGACGCTCCCGGTGTTCGGGCGACGACGCGGCGACGAGCGTGCTGCCGTGCCCTTCCACGGCGCGGTGCATACGCATGGCCACCCCGCACAGCGCGATCGCGACGACCGCCATCGCCGCGCCCGCCCAGGCCGTCGAGGCGAAGCCGAACCCCGCGTCGATGACCCGGCCGCCGAGCCAGGGCCCCGCCGTGTTGCCCGCGTTGAACGCCGCCGTCGCGGTCGCTCCCGCGAGCGTCGGGGCCGCGGACGCGACGTTGAACATACGGGCATTGAGCGCGGGCGCCGTGTAGAAGGCCGAGAAGCCGAGCAGGAACGTCAGTACGATCGCGGCCACCGCGTGGGACGCGGTCAGCGCCAGCGCGGCCAGCAGCACCGTCGAGCCGATGACACCGCTCAGCTGCACGCCGAAGAGGTGCGCGTCCGCGTACCGGCCGCCGACGGTGGTGCCGACGAGCGCTCCGAGGCCGAACAGCGCCAGTACGCCGGGGACCCAGCCGTCCGACAGCCCCGACACGTCCGTGAGGAGCGGGGCCATGTAGGAGAAGGCGCAGAAGACGGCGCCGCCGGCGAGCGCGGTGATCGCGACGGCGAGCCACACCCCGCGGTCCCGGTAGATGGTCAGCTCACGCCGCAGGTCGGGCTTGCGTTCCGGCGCCGGGATGCGGTGGATCAGCGTGACGACGCCGATCAGGGCGACCGCTGAGGCGACGCCCACCGCCCAGAACGCTGAGCGCCAGCCGAAGTTCTCGCCGAGGAACGCGCCGGCCGGGACGCCCAGCACGTTCGCGATGGACAGCCCGCCGATCATCACCGCCATGGCGCGGGCCCGTGCGGTGCGGGGGACCATCGCTATGGCCACGCTCGCACCGACGGCCCAGAACCCGGCGCAGGCGAAGGCGCTGATGACACGTGAGGCGAACAGCACCTCGTACGAGGGGGCCAGGGCGCCCGCGACCTGTCCGAGCCCGAACACGGTGATCAGGGTGATGAGGGTGGCGCGGCGCGGCAGCCGGAGCGTGGCCACGGCGAGCAGTGGCGCGCCGACCACCATGCCTATCGCGAAGGCGGAGATGAGCAGCCCCGCGGTCGGGATGGACACGTCCATGTCGCGGGCGATCGGCGGCAGCAGGCCCGACAGCATGAACTCGCTGGTGCCGAGGGCGAAGACGGAGAGGCCGAGTATGTAGACGGCGAGCGGCATGCGGTCACGTCGACCCGTTGTCTGATGCATGTCAGCGTCAACGGCGCACGAACTTCGGGGCATTCCCGCCAAGTCGCCCCTCTTCTCCCGGACCCGGCAGGCGGGTCCTGAGGCCTTCAGCCGGCGTCGAGGAGGCGCAGCTCCGCGGTGAGGTTGCGGCGCGCCGCCGCCTCCCACTCCCTTTCTCCGTAGGGGGTGTGGAACAGCCCCGGCAGGCCGAGGAGCTGACGCAGAACGCCGGCGCGGCCCGTGCGGAACAGGTCGTCGGGCACGAAGCCGTACTCCGCGCGGACATCGGCCGCGTAGGCGGCGTACGCGGCCGGGCGGCGAGGCCAGGATCGCGAGGTCCGCGTCGCACAGGACCGCGCCGTTCGCGTCTCCGGGCTCGGGCGCATGGGTGGTGGTGAGCCGCACCAGGCGGGCGACTTCGGCCGTGGCCTCCGCACCGGCACCGGCCTGGGACAGGGCCCGTTCGGCGAGAGCGGCGGAGCGCTCCTCGTTCTCGGTGCGGTCCGGCCGGTAGACGGCGTCGTGGAACCAGGCGGCGAGCCGTACGAGGCCGGGGTCGGCGGCATGCTGCTCCAGCGTGTCCACGTGGTCGAGCACGGCGGCCAGATGGCGGGTGGTGTGGTAGCGGCGCTGCGGCTCCGACCACCGGGCCAGCAGCGCGTCGGCGTACGGGTCGGGGTCGGTGTCCACCGCGCCCGCGGCGCGCAGCGCGGCGCCGAAGCGGGCCCGCAGTGCGGCCGGCTCCGGTGCGGACGCCGGCTCGGAGCCGCGCCGGGGGCCGCCGGGCTCGGGGGCGTCGGGGTTGTCCACAGGGTGGGGCATGAGGTCGCCGGTACGGGCGGGGGTGTGGGCAACCCC
>NZ_JAIUKE010000714.1 GCF_020176795.1 Streptomyces sp. 8L | reverse complement strand
GTGACGGTCTCCGTGGCGGTCGCGGTGACCGTCGGCGTCACATCGGCCGCGGCCGCCCCAGGCCCTCCGCCGGCGCCGCCGCCCGCGGCGCCGGCGCAGACCGCGGCCCGGGACAGGGCAGCGGCGGCGGGCCGCGGGGCCCCCCCCCCCCCCCCCCCCCTTCCGCGTTCTCCGGCCCCGTGGGGGCGGCGCGCCGCGGGTCACAGCAGACGGCGTGCCGCCCGCCTCAGATCGTGTTCGTGGACGATCGCCTTCGCGTGTCCGTACGAGAGGTCGTGCTCACCCCTCAGCCAGCTGACCTTCTCCTCGGAACGGACAAGGGCCGGACCTTCGTCGAGTTCGCGCAGCCACTCCGAGACTCCTCGGCCGGTGCACTGCGGGATGTGGGAGAGCAGATTGCGATGGGTCTCTTCGGAGAAGACAAGGGACATCGGCGCCTCCGGACGCGTCGCGCGTACTGGTGCAGCGGCGGCTGCCGAAGAAGCAGCCGTTAACGACACCGTGCCTGAGCGTTCGCCCGTTGGCAACAGTCCCGGATGCTTTCCCGCCCTTCGGGGGAGGGCCGCGTAGGGTCGGAGCCGTGCTCGATACGACACCGCTGACGTCACCCGTGGACCGGCTCACCGACCGCCTGCGCGCCGCCCCCCAGAGCAGGCTCAGGGGCCGGCCCGCGGCCGCCGCGCTCGCCCTGGCCAGGGAGCTCTCCGTCCGTGCCCAGCGCCTGGAGAACCCGGACGCGGAGCCCAGGATCATGCCGGACGCCGGGGTCTTCGTGGTCGCCGACCAGCTGGCGGTCGCGGCGGGCGACCTGGTCGAGGCACTGAGAACGGCCCCGTCCCAGCAGGAGCTGGACGAGGCCGTCAGGTCGGTCGCACGAACCGTCGCAGAGGCGAAGCTTTAGTCGGCCGGGGGCGCGCCCGGGGCGAAGCTCCAGGCGGCCGGGGGCGCGCGGTGGACGGCTCGGGAGTCGCTCCTCGCCGCCGCCCGTCTCAGAGCGACGCGATGACGCGGTCCGCGAGGATGTACACATGCTCCTCCGCGGTGTCCTGGCCGTCGGTGCTGCTCGCGCCGCAGGAGAACGTCAGGCTGTACGCGCCGGACACGCCGGACCCGCCGAGCAGGAAGGGCGCACCGCCCTCGCGCAGCGACCGGGCGAGCCGCTCCGCCGTCTCCCGGTGCCCGGGCGTCATGCAGAGCGTGGTGCCGTCGGTGAACATGTAGACGTCGAGCGTGCCCAGCGGCCCCGGCCGTACGTCGGACAGCGCCGTGCGCGCCCCGGCCAGCTTCTCCAGGCGTGCGACCGTCCGCTCGTGATCGGTGACGATCGGCGTCCGGTTCGGCGTGAAGTCCGGGTGCGAGGGGTGCCTGCGGCGGGCCGCGGCCAGCTCGGGCGAGTCCTCGGGGAACTCGCCCGCCGGGTCGCCGGGACCGGCCGGAGCCGCGTCGCCCGCGCCGTCCGCCGGCGCGTCCTGCGCCTCGTGGCCGTCGTGCCCGGCGGCGGACGGGAGGCCCGCGAAGTCGTCGAACGCGTCGGCGACCTGGTCGTAGAGCGCGGGGTCGTACGGGTCCCGCGAGGCGCCCTCGGCGGGATACGGGGCGCCGTGGACGCCGGCGGCGTCCGGTATGCCGGGCAGATCGTGGCCGAAGCTCTCGAACGCCGAGAAGTCGGCCTGGCGCGGCATGAAGAACGCCACGTCCTCGAAGGACGGGTCCACGCCGGGCCCCATGAGGCCGCCGAGCACCGACGAGGTGTCCGCCGCGTCACGGGTCTCCTGGGCCGCCCAGAAGGCGCGTGCCTCGGCCAGCTCGCGCTCGCGCTCATCGGCCAGCGCGTCGGCGACCGCGGCGCGTATCGCCTCAGCGGTGTCGGTGGTGGCGGCGGTGGTGGCCGCGACGGAGACGGGGCCGGCCTCGGCCGCACCCGTCCTGGCCTGCGGCACAGAGGCGCCGGACTCGCCGCCGTTCACCCCGGCGAGGTCGCCGCGCAGGGCGGTGACCTCCCTGCGCAGCCCATGAGCCGCGCACAGCGCGGCCGCGCCCACGGCGGTCGCGGTAGCCGTGGTCAGCAGCAAGGCAAGAGACATGGCGCTCACTTACTACTCCCCAAACTCATCGGATTCCCCCGGCCTTCCTATCTCAGCTTGTCGCGGGTGCGCGGCGGCCGTCAGTGCATTACGTCACGAAATGCGTGGGTCTTTGGACCCATCGACGGCGAAAACGCCGCCGCTGACCTGCACAGAAGAATCTCCCCCCGGAATTGGTCACAATCCGGGGGGAGATTCCATTACGACAGAGGCTCACGCGACGCAGCTGCGGGCCGACCGCCGAGAGCGGGGCTCAGCCTCTCGTGTTCTCGGTCGCGCCGAGCTTGCCTCCGTTACCGCTCAGCTCAGCCGCTCGTGTCCTTGGTCGCGCTGAGCTTCGCGACCGCTGCGGGCAGGTGCCCTTCGTTCCTCAGGACCCCTACCCTCCGCTCCCGCTCAGCTCAGCCGCTCCAGCACCATGGCCATGCCCTGGCCGCCGCCCACGCACATCGTCTCCAGGCCGAACTGCTTGTCGTGGAACTGGAGGCTGTTGATCAGCGTGCCCGTGATGCGTGCGCCCGTCATGCCGAAGGGGTGGCCCACCGCGATGGCGCCGCCGTTCACGTTCAGCTTCTCCAGCGGGATGCCCAGGTCCTGGTAGGAGGGGATGACCTGCGCAGCGAAGGCCTCGTTGATCTCGACCAGGTCGATGTCGTCCACCGTCAGCCCGGCCCGCTTCAGCGCCTGCCGGGACGCCTCGACAGGACCGAGCCCCATGATCTCGGGCGACAGGCCGGTCACGCCGGTGGAGACGATGCGCGCGAGCGGGGTGAGGCCCAGCTCGCGCGCCTTCGTGTCGGACATGATCACGAGCGCGGCGGCACCGTCGTTGAGCGGACAGCAGTTGCCCGCCGTGACGCGGCCGTCGGGGCGGAACACCGGCTTCAGGCCCGCCACGCCCTCCAGCGTGACGCCCGCGCGCGGGCCGTCGTCCTTGGCGACGACCGTCCCGTCCGGCAGCGTGACGGGGGTGATCTCGCGCTCCCAGAAGCCGTTCTTGAGGGCTTCCTCCGCGAGGTTCTGCGACCGGACGCCGAACTCGTCCATCTCCTGGCGCGTCACGCCCTTCAGCCGCGCGAGGTTCTCCGCGGTCTGGCCCATGGCGATGTACGGGTCGGGGAACAGTCCGTCCTCGCGCGGGTCGTGCCACTCGGCACCCGTGGACTGCGCGACCTCGGCGGTGCGGGCCTCGGCGCTCGCGAAGAGGGGGTTGTGCGTGTCGGGCATGCCGTCGCTCGTGCCCTTCACGGAGCGCGACACCATCTCGACACCGGCCGAGACGAAGACGTCGCCCTCGCCCGCCCTGATCGCGTGCAGCGCCATCCGCGAGGTCTGGAGGGAGGACGAGCAGTACCGCGTGACCGTGCAGCCGGGAAGGTGGTCCATCCCCATCTGCACCGCGACGATGCGCGCCAGGTTGTGCCCCTGCTCCCCGCCGGGCAGCCCGCAGCCGAGCATGAGGTCGTCGATGTCGTGCGGGTCGAGCGCGGGGATCTTGTCGAGCGCGGTCCTGATGACCGTGGCGGTCAGGTCGTCGGGCCGCAGCTCCTTCAGCGATCCCTTGAAGGCCCGCCCGATGGGGGAGCGGGCGGCTGAGACGATCACGGCTTCTGGCATCGGGCGCTCCTGGGGGCGGGGGTTCTTCGGCTCTCTACCGCGTTCCATCCTAAGCGGTTGCTCAGGCGGATGGGAGGGTAGTCCCCGCGCGCTCGCGCCCCGAAACCGGCGGGAAGCCCGGGCCGGCGTGAGATGGCCCACGCGGGACGGAGGGCGCCGGTGAGGGGAAGCCGGAAGGAGCCGCCCTCGGACGGGTGAGCACGGCGGAGGCGGGCCGTGTGACCTGGCCGTCTTCGCGGTGGGGAGGTGGGACGGCGTCCGCGACCGGGACGGCGG
>NZ_JAIUKE010000713.1 GCF_020176795.1 Streptomyces sp. 8L | reverse complement strand
CGTCTGCGCTCGGGGTATGCGCGGCCCGGCCGTCGGCGGGGCTTCCGGTGGGGGCGTCGATCCGGCCGTCGGCGCGGGTGGCGATCCGGCCGTCGGCGCGGGTGGCGATCCGGCCGTCGGCGCGGGTGGCGACCGGGGGGTGCGCGACGGGGATCTGCCGGCCGGTCGCGTCTTCGGCTGCCGCGTCACGATGCGGCGCGTCCGAGGCTGCCGCGTCACGGGGCGCCGCGTTTGGAGCTGCCGCCTCACGGGCCTCACGGGCCTCACGGGCCTCACGGGCCTCTCGGGCCTCTCGGGCCTCTCGGGGAGCCGCGTGCGTCGCATCGGGATCGGTGGTCGCGTCGCGGGACGTCGCTTCGAGTGCTTCGAGGCCGCGAGGCACGACGGGGAGCGTGTCGTCGGACGGGTCGCCCAGGAGCGCTTCCACGTCCGCCGCGGTGGCCGTACTCCTGCCGCCGACACGCGTGGCGCGCGGCTGCCCGCCCGGGTGCTGTCCGCTCACGCGCTCCCCCGCCTCTGCGGGGACGGACGCGGGAACGGACGCACGGGTCGTACGCGCGCCGCGCGTCGCACCGGACAGGGCACGCGCCTCGCCGTAGGCGTCGGTAGGGTCCCGGGGCGCGCGGCGGGAGAGGTGGTCGAGGACCCGGGTGAGCGTCGGACCCGCCGGCCCTCCTTCTCCACCGCCCGTGCGACGTACGCCCATCTCGTCCAGGACGCGGTGCAGCCGGGCCGCCTCCGTACGCCACTTCCGGTCGACGACCTCTTCCGGATACTGCTGCCAGTCGACCGGGGACCAGTCCGGCCCGGCCTCGGCGGGACCGCCGTGGAAGAGGCGGGCGGCCAGCAGGGAGGCGGCCTCGTCCATCGTCCCCGGCTCCTCAAGGAGGTCGCACGCCGGGCGCTCGCCGAGCCGCGAGGAGAAGCCCTCAGCCAGGCGGTCGCGCCGCGACAGCTCCGTGAGCGCGGAGACGACGCCCGCGTCCAGTCGCGCGGGCCACCTGCCCATGCGCCAAGCCGGCAGAGCGACCCTGGTCAGCAGCCGGTCCCAGCCCGCGTAGGCGAGGCCGACCTGCTCCTGGGCGACGATGCGCAGCCCGTAATCCACAGCCTGTGCACGCTCGGACGCGGCGGCCGCGACACCGCGCTCCATCAAGGAGGCATGCTCGCCGCAGGCCCGGAGCAGGAGCCGGGCGATCCGGCAGACCGGGCCGAGCGCCGCTCCGCGCAGCGGTCCGACGCCGGGACGGCTCCCCACCGCGACCGCCGCGTCCAGCCCACGCACGAACCTGCGCGCCGCAGCTATGTCGGGATGGGCGGCAGGCCCCGTACCGGCCACGACCGGCGCGAGCACAGCGCGCAGCTCGGCGATCCGCATCCACCACAGGAACGGCGAGCCCACCACGAGAACAGGGGCGACGGGGGCGGCTGCCCCCGGACGGCGAGCACGGCTCATCAGGCTGCTGCCGCCCGCGCCCCGGCCGGCCTGGCTGGTGGCGTGGGAGCGGTGCGTACGGTCCTCCAGCCAGCTGTCGCAGTCCGGGGTCAGGGCTATCGCGGACGGCGCCGGCACTCCGAGCCGCTCCGCCAGGTCCCTGACCAGCCGGTACAGATCCGGTGCGGACTTCTCCGCCACGGCGACCGTCGGACTCAAGGCCGGTGCGGCCCGCGTGACGACGGCCGCGACGGCGCCGGCCGTCAGCAGGACGACCACCGCGAACGCCGACACCGCCCATCGGACGACGTCCCAGCCGGTTCCCGTCAGCCGCCCCGTGCCCGCGGCGACCAGCAGGACGACCGCCACCGCCGCGGGCAGCAGAGCCACGGCCAGCGCCCTGCCGCGGACGCGCAGCACGGCGAGGGCACGGGCCCGGGCGAACCGGGCTCCCGCCTCGTCACCGATGGCGGCACCGGAGTCATTGGTGCTGGAACTGGACACGGTCGGACCTCACCCCCTCTGCCCCGTGGCGGTTGCTCATTCCCCCACTGTGGCACCCGCCACTGACATCGCAATGCCGGTGGGCCAAGTGCCGGAATGCCTGCGCCGCACCCTAGTTGGGGCATGGGCGACCGTCACACGGTTGGCTCAGCCGTCACTCGATGGAATGGCTTTGGGCAAAGGTGCTGGCATATTGGCGGCGAGCGGTTCCGCGATACGACAAACAGCTCGATACGACAAACGGCAGGCCCACGGAGAGATCCACGGAGAGACCAGTCGGGCGCCGAACGCGTCCAAGGCCATACCGGACCCGGACCGTAGCCAGACCCGGCCCGACCCGCTCCCGGGCCCGCACCGCACCGCACCGGACCGCACCGGCAAGCGCCCAACACCCGCAACCGCGGGGGGGGCCCGAACCCGCACGGGTCCGGACGCCTCGCGTGGCCCTGCCCGTGCTCAGCCCTCGGCCGCGCGCCGCGCGATGTCCGTACGGTGCTGCGAGCCGTCGAGGCGGATACGGCCGATCGCCGCGTACGCCCTCTCCCGCGCCTGGGCGAGGTGCTTGCCGGTCGCGGTCACGGACAGCACACGGCCGCCCGCGCTCAGCACGCGCCCGCCGTCGAGGCTGGTACCCGCGTGCAGGACGTACGCGTGCGGGGCGTCCTGTTCCACGACGTCCGCGAGGCCTTCGATCGGGTCGCCGGTGCGCGGCGTACCAGGGTAGTTGTGGGAGGCGACGACGACCGTGACGGCCGCGTCGTCACGCCAGTTGAGCGGCGGCAGCCCGGCCAGTTCGCCCTCGGCGGCGGCCAGCAGGACACCCGCGAGCGGCGTCTTGAGCCGGGCCAGCACCACCTGTGTCTCGGGGTCGCCGAAGCGGGCGTTGAACTCGATGACCCGCACACCGCGCGAGGTGATGGCGAGCCCCGCGTACAGCAGGCCGGCGAACGGGGTTCCGCGCCGCCGCAGTTCGTCCACGGTCGGCTGGAGTACGGACTCCATGACCTCGTCCACGAGCTTCGGATCGGCCCACGGCAGCGGCGAATAGGCGCCCATGCCACCGGTGTTGGGGCCCTCGTCGCCGTCGAGAGCGCGCTTGAAGTCCTGCGCGGGCTGGAGCGGCAGGACCGTCGTGCCGTCGGTGATCGCGAAGAGGGAGACCTCGGGACCGTCGAGGAACTCCTCGATGACGACGCGTCCACAGGCGCGCGCGTGGTCGCGGGCGGCGGCGATGTCGTCGGTGACGACGACGCCCTTGCCGGCCGCCAGACCGTCGTCCTTGACGACGTACGGGGCACCGAAGGCGTCGAGCGCGGCGTCGATCTCCTCCGGGGTGGTGCACACGTAGCTGCGGGCGGTCGGGACGTTGGCCGCGGCCATCACCGCCTTCGCGAACGCCTTCGACCCCTCCAGCTCGGCGGCCTCGCGGCTCGGGCCGAAGCAGGGGATGCCCGCCGCACGCACCGCGTCGGCGACACCCGCCACCAGCGGGGCCTCCGGGCCCACGACGACGAGCCCGGCCTCCAGCTCGGTCGCGAGGCGGGCCACGGCCGCGCCGTCGAGGGCGTCGACCCGGTGCAGCTCGGCCACCTCGGCGATGCCGGCGTTGCCGGGCGCACAGTGGAGAGCGGTCACGTCGGGGTCGAGGGAGAGAGCGCGGCACAAGGCGTGTTCGCGGGCGCCGCCGCCGATGACAAGGACCTTCACGGAAGGCAGCCTATCCGGCGGGCGCACGGCGGCCCCGGCCCGTCCCACGGGCACGGCCTCCCTCGCCCCGCCCCGTCCGCGTGTGGCCGCTCATCGCGCCGCCGCCACTCACTGCCACCCGCCGCTCACGCACTCGTTGTTGTACTCCCCCGTACTCCCTGGACTACTCGTTGTTGTACTCCTCGACCACGGTCGCGCCGAGTTCGCGGACGATGAGGTCGTGGCCGGAGAGCGCGGAGTCGACCAGATCCGGGTCGTCCTCCTCCGGAATGTCGTCCTCCAGCGCGACCGGTGGGCGCGCGGGCGGGGCGCTCGGGGCGTCGGCCTCCGGCGCGCGCCGCGTCTGCTGGGGCCGCGGGGCTCCCTCGGGG
>NZ_JAIUKE010000712.1 GCF_020176795.1 Streptomyces sp. 8L | reverse complement strand
CGGCGACCTCATGCCAGCCATACCCACAGCCCCTGGGCCCTCGATCTTACGAATGACCGAAGCAACCCAGAAAGAAAGTAGGACCTCATGCTCAAGCCCGTCACCGACGTCATCCCCCGCCAGCCACTCAGCCCCAAGCCGGTCTGGCAGCGGGCGGAACTTTTCGTTGAGCCGCAACTCCCCGAGTACAACCAGGGCGACGAAGCCGAGGCGGAAGCGGCCTCGATTATTACGGCGTAATAGCCGTCGCCCGCCGTCGCGACGATGGGCCTCGCTGGCGGCCGATTATTACGCCGTAATAGTCGGGCAGGCTTCGCGGCCGTCCTGAGTGCCCGTCAGGATGAAACCGGCAGGAACTAACGCGCCGCTACCGCTATCGATCTTGCGGGTTAGTAAGGTAGCGACCATGACGGAGTCCAGCCCCAGCGGCCGGGAGAAGATCGTCTCCAAGCTCCCCGCCGACCTACAGCAGCAACTCAAGGTCCGTGCAGCCCAGCACGGCACCGACATCCAGACCGCCACCGAACAAGGCATCACCGCCTGGCGGAGCCTCGGATCGAACCTCCCGCCCATCGACACCGCCGGCGCCAAGTCCTTCTCCACCTGGCTCCCCCCTGGACTGTGGAACTCCTTCCGCGTCGACTGCGGCGCCCGCGGCGTACCCCTCGTACAAGGCCTCGCCCAATCCGTACAGGTATGGCTGGACAAGAACCCTGCCCCATCCATTCCACGCCCTGCCTTCACACGACGCATCGTCGTCTGTAACCAGAAGGGCGGCGTGGGAAAGACCTCCACCACCGCTGGTGCAGGCGAAGCCTTCGCCGAGGACCCCGACGCACTCCACCCTGTCCGCATGTCCCGCGCCCATCACCTGGCCCTGCTGGAATCCCTCCTGCACGAGGACAACGCACAAGCCGACCGCGAAGCAGGTGCCCCTGAGACTGAAGACCTTCCGGGCCTTGGGCTGAGAGTTCTCATGGTCGACTTCGACCCCCAGTGCCACCTCACCCAGCAACTCGGACACGCTCCCCTTCCCATGGACGGCGACAGCCTCACCAAGCACATGGCAGGCGAAGGCAAGGGCGAATTGAAGGATCTCATCGTCACCGTCGACGGGGACCGCTTCATGGGCCGCCTGCACCTTCTCCCCGCCTGCAACGACGCCTTCCTCCTCGACGTGAAACTCTCCGGCGTCCGGGCTCGCGAAGCAGCTCTTGAACGTGCCCTCGCCCCCGTCGAAGCCGACTACGACGTCGTCCTCGTGGACTGCCCGCCCAGCCTCGGCCTCAGCATGGATGCAGCCGCCTACTACGGTCGACGGCGCCCCAACGAAGCTCCCGGCAACTCCGGACCGCTCATCGTCGTGCAGGCAGAAGACAGTAGCGCCGACGCATACGGGCTCCTGACCTCCCAGATCGAGGACCTCCGCAACGACATGGGCATCGAGATCGACTACCTCGGGATCGTTGTCAACCACTACGACGCCCGCCGCGGATACATCGCTACCTCATCCCTGAGCAGCTGGATGGCCATAAAGGACCCTCGGGTCGTCGGCGTCATCGGCGACCTCAAGGAACAGAAGGAAGCCGTCCGCGTGAAACGACCCCTCCTCGACTACGCGCCTCGCAGCGACCAAGCCGTCGCCCTGCGCGCGCTCGCCCGGGAGATCTCGTGAGCAAGAAAGACGAGCTCGGTCCTGGAACCTCCTTCAACAGGAACGTGAGTGCCCGCCGTTCCGCCATCAACGCGAGCACGGGCGCACCAACTGATGGCGCCCCACCACCGGTAGAACTCCCGGTTGGCGACATCAGCCTCAACCCGGCCAACCCGCGCTCCGAACTCGGAGACCTCACCGAGCTCGCCGCCAGCCTCAAGGACCACGGCCAGAAGGCGGCGATCAGCATCATGACCCGCTTCTCCTACCTCGAAGCGAACCCAGGTCAGGAACACGACCTGGAGACGGGCACCAAGTACGTCGCCATCGACGGCAACTCCCGCCTGTCCGCAGCACGCGAGGCAGGCCTGCCGACCATCAAGGTCATGCTCGACGACGACATGGGGTCCGACCCGGAGTCTCTCCTCGAGTCCGCGCTCGTCGCGAACGTGCACCGCAAGGCCCTCGAACCCCTCGACGAGGCGCACGCTCTCAAGCAACTCCTCACGGTGCACGGCACGCAGACAGCCCTTGCTGAACGCCTTCATCGCTCTCAGGGATGGGTGTCCCAGCGGCTCGCCCTGTTGGGCCTCACGGACGAGCTGAAGGGACGACTGGAGAAGAAGCAGGAGGCGCCCGAACTACTGCGCCGGGTCGGCAGCAAGAAGAAGGAGGACCAGGAGAAGGAGCTGGCACGACTCAAGGAGGAGAAGGCGCGACGCAAGGCGTCTCAGGCGACCACACGAGCGACGCCGATGGCGCCTTCCTCGGAAAGTCCGCCTGTCGCATCTCAGGTGCCCGCGGCCAGCACGGACAACTCGCCGCCTCCGCCGCCGGTGCCTACACAGCAGCGAGCCGAGCCGGATTCCCAGTCCCCGCCGGCCGCCCCGGAGGGCGAGCGCCCTTCGGCACCAGCACCGACGTTGGATGCGATCACATGGGGTGATCCGGCTGCCGTGCGGGAGCTCCTCATGGAGTGGATGGAAGACGAGCCGCGACGCCTGCTGGTGGAGATGCTCGCCGAAGAGATGGCCGGTCGGCCTTCGGTCTGAGCCGATGTGGGCGTCTAGCTGGGGTTTTGAACCGGGGTCAGTACGCCCGGGATTTTTGCCTTATGCAACGGTTTGCGGTTCCCTCGCGCGGGTGAAAGTTTGTTCGAATCCTTGCGCGGTGACTCTGGGACAGTTTGGCTGGAACTGCCACCCGTTGCGATGCGGTGACGGGCGGCAGCAGGTGGCGGGGTGACACCCCATCGGGTTCGCAGCACCCCGCCCCTGCACCCTCAACACCCCTACGTGGGCTCCGATTCTGCCGGGTCCTGGCACCCCGGAATCCGTACCCGTACACCTCTACCTCGATGCCCTCAGTCGCGCTTACACTGGCGTCATCCTGACGGGTATGAGCCTGCGAGGGTTTTCTGCGGCCCTGCCTGGACGCGGTGCTCGTGTCGGCAAATCTCCTGCCCCTGGCGCGACAAGGCGGGAGCTGGCCCCAGCCCTACACCCCACCTTTGGCGACGTTGCGCTGCGATCCGGCCACACTCTGTACCGAATCCGGGCCAACAGCATGTCAATACCTGAACCCCCCGTACCCCCGCGTACCCATAGCTGTCACAGTGGACCACCCGAGGGCCATACCGGCAGCAGGCCGTCGGGAGCCCGGCACGGGAGCACCGGGCAGTGCACGCCCTTCCCCCCAGCTGCCGGAGGAGCGGGACGCCTCATGCCGCTGTCCGCCGCACACACCCTTCCTGCCGACGACGGGCCGGGAGGCGCCGACGTGATCCCCTTCGACAGAACCAGCCGAACCCCGCGCGTACCCCGGCAGGACCGCACCGACAGTGACCCACAAGCAGGCGGTGACGGGCTGGACGGCAGAGACGCGCAGGGGCGCATGGCCGAAGCGGTGCAGCAGATGTTCCTCGCCCACGGCCGAACCCTCACCGACCCCGACACTGCTGAGGTCTTCATCCTCACCCTGGACATCGTTGCCAGCCTCCACGCCGGCGCGGCACACGAAGGCGTCATCGACGATGACGCGCACACGATCCTCGCGGGGTGGATCGACGGGCTCCGGACAGAGGGACACCGCGCAGCCCCTGACGGGCTGTCACAATCACAGTGATCGAGACGGCCACAATTCGTGACAGGCCGGTCACAACATGACCGGAGCGTAGATCAACAAGAACTTTCCGTTCAACTCACCCACATATGCGTGCCATTATGAGCCTCCGGAACCACCGGAGTACGCTCCAGGCTCCCGGCGCGCGCCCCGGCACACCCATGCCACCCCACGAACGCGCCCCGGAGGCCGCTACAAGGGACGGGGACCCCTATGGGTGCAGAAGACATCACGGCGGCCGACAGATTTCACATCCTGAACACGCACTACCGCACCCCCGTACGCGGCCCCGCCC
>NZ_JAIUKE010000711.1 GCF_020176795.1 Streptomyces sp. 8L | reverse complement strand
TTTGTTTTTTTTATCATTTCGGGGCGGGGGGGGGGCGGCCGGGCCGGGGGGGGGGGGGGGGGGGTGGGGGGGGGGCCGGGGGGGGGGCGCGCCGGCCGTGCTGGAGAACGGGATATCACTTCTGCCGCTTGTAGAAGGGCAGGGCCACGACGTCCATCGGCTCGTGGTTGCCGCGGATGTCCACCGAGACGCCCTCGGAGCCGGGCTCCGCGTGCGCGGCGTCCACGTACGCCATCGCGATCGGCTTGCCCAGGGTGGGTGAGGGGGCGCCCGAGGTGACCTCGCCGACGACCGCGTCCCCGGCGACGACCTGGTAGCCCGCGCGGGGCACCCTGCGCCCCCGGGCGACGAGGCCGACCAGCTTGCGCGGCGCCTTCACCGCGGCGAGCTCCGCCGCCGTGGCCAGCGCCATGCGGCCGACGAAGTCGCCCTCCTTCTCGAACTTGACGACCCGGCCGAGGCCCGCGTCGTACGGGGTGAGGGAGGTGGTCAGCTCGTGCCCGTACAGCGGCATGCCCGCTTCGAGGCGCAGGGTGTCCCGGCAGGACAGGCCGCACGGGGTGAGGCCCGCGTCCTTGCCCGCCTCGGTCAGCGCCTGCCAGAGCCGCTCGGCGTCCGCGGGTGCCACGAACAGTTCGAAGCCGTCCTCGCCGGTGTAGCCGGTGCGGGCGATCAGCGCGTCCACCCCGGCCACCGTGCCGGGCAGGCCCGCGTAGTACTTGAGGCCGTCCAGGTCCGCGTCGGTGAGCGACTTGAGGATCGCGGGCGAGTTGGGCCCCTGCACGGCCAGCAGCGCGTACGCGTCGCGGTCGTCGCGCACGGCGGCGTCGAAGCCCTCCGCGCGGGCCGTCAGCTCGTCGAGGACGACCTGCGCGTTCGACGCGTTCGCGACGACCATGAAGTGCGTCTCGCCGAGGCGGTAGACGATCAGGTCGTCCAGGATTCCGCCGTCCTCGCGGCAGATCATCGTGTAGCGGGCGCGGCCGACGGCGAGCTTGCCGATGTTGCCGGCCAGCGCGTAGTCGAGAGCGGCGGCGGCGCCGGGCCCGGTGAGGGTGATCTCGCCCATGTGGGAGAGGTCGAAGAGGCCGGCGGCGGTGCGGACGGCCTGGTGCTCGTCGCGCTCGCTGCCGTAGCGCAGCGGCATGTCCCAGCCCGCGAAGTCGGTCATGGTCGCGCCCAGCGCGCGGTGCACGGCGTCGAGCGCGGTGCGGCGGGGTGACGGGCTCATCGGTGGCTCCCGGAGATGAAGGGCGAGGACGGTCCTCCCCATCTGTCATCGGAACCTGAGAGGTTCATCATGACCGCCCAGTCACGGGTCATGACTTGCACCTTGGGTGGGGCGCGCACAGCGGCCCGCTTTTCAGATCTGCCTCGCCCGCGCGGTATCGGTGCCTGAGAGATTCAAGGGAGGAACTTGCTCCTTCGGCGCCCGGAGCACCCGAGGTGTCCGGAACTCTCCCGCGCGGATTCAAACGGCCGGTATGGAGTTGCGCGGCCATCATCGCATGCGGGCCCTGCCGGGGGAACCTCGGTCGCCATTACCATCTCTTTACCGAGCGGGCCCACGGGGACGGCGCGCCCGGGGACGGCCGGCGGACGACCGCGACGGGGGTGGCCATGACGGTGCGGGACCCGCGGCAGCGGGCGGCGGCGGTACGGAACGGCGATACGGGCGGGAGCGCCGGCAGCGGTACGGGCGCGGGCGCGGCGACGGCCGGAGGCACCGGCGCGGGGACGGGGGCCACCGCCGCCGGCGTGCGGGATCTGCGGCGGAGCACCGGGCTCCGGCCCGGCGCGCTGGTCTTCGCGCCCGGCGACCTGGTCGTGGTCTCCGGCCTGCCGGGCAGCGGCAAGTCCACCCTGATCCGCCGGGCCGCCGAGGGCGCCGTCGACTCGCAGGACGCCCGCGAGCGCTGGGCGGGCCGGCTGCCGCTGCTGCCGTACGTCCTGTACCGGCCCGTCGTGCGCCTGGCGCATTACGCGGGGCTGTGGCGTCTGCTGCGCGCCGGGCGCAGTGCCGTCGTCCACGACTGCGGCACCCAGCGGTGGGTGCGCGGATGGCTGGCGCGCACGGCGCGCGGACGCGGGCGCGCGCTGCACCTCGTGCTGCTCGACGTCCCGCCCGAGGTGGCCCGCGCGGGCCAGCGGGCCCGGGGCAGGGCCGTCTCCCGGTACGCCTTCGCCCGGCACCGCGTCGCGGTGGCGCGGCTGCTCGCGGCCGTGGAGACGGCCGGGCCACCGGCGGGCTGCCGCACCGCCGTCCTGCTCGACCGGGACGCCGCGGGCACGCTCGCAGCCATCCTCTTCACCGCCGCGGACCGGCCAGGTCCCGCCACCGCGCGGACGCGGGCCGACCAGGGCGGTTAAGGTGCTGCCCCGGATCAGTACGCAGGGGCGGAGGACGGCGCACAGTGGACACGGCATGGCCGGGCAACGAACTCGAAGAGGTGCTCGCCGCCTCGCTCGGCAGCGAGACGGCGGGCCCCCGGCTCGTCGAGGTACTCGGGCGCAGTCAGGTGTGGGTGCCGCTGCCCGAGGGCGGCGGACCCGACAGCCAGGACCTGGACCTGCCGACAGTCGAGATCGGGGGCGGCGCGTACGTGCCCGTCTTCAGCTCCGAGGAGCAGTTCCTGCGGTGCGTGGGCAGCCATATGCCGTTCGCCGTGGCACCCGCCCGCGAGTTCGCCCGCGGCCTGCCGCCGCAGCTCGGCATCGCCGTCAACCCGGGCGGTGTCGTGGGGGTGCCGCTGCCGCCCCCCGCCGTCGCCGAACTCTGCCGCACGGGACGCACCCTGCTGGACGGGCCAGAAACGGGCGGCCGGGTCCGGCTGTTCGAGCCGGACTGGCAGGACGAGCCGCTCGACTTCCTCGCCGCGGCGGGCGCCGAGTTCGAGGCGTCAGGGGTGGTCGCGACCGCCCGCCGCGCGCTCGCCTCCGTCGAGGGCGGCCCGCACCAGCTGTTCATAGGCGTCCAACTGGTGCCCTGGGGGCCCCCGGACGGCAATGCCGCGCTCGACGCGCTGGGCCGCGCACTCGGCCGCGTGCACGTCCCCTGGCAGGTCAACCTGCTGCTGCTGGACATGGCGCAGGAGGACCTCGTCGCCGACTGGATGCTCGGCCGGGTCCGCCCCTTCTACCAGCGGGAGCAGCGCTGACGCCACGCCTTGCCGTCAAGCCTGTGTCAGTACCGCCGCCTAAGCTGGTTTGATGTCGGGGGCGCCGAGGCCGCGTGCCCGGGGGAGCTGGTCCGATGGCGAGGGTAGAGGGGCGGGAAGCGGAGTGAGCGCGCCAGGCACCGCGGAGGCCGGGCACATCGAGCAGATGCTGCGCCAGGTCGTACCGGGGCGTTACGACGCATACGAGGCGCTGCTGCGTGCCCTCGCCGACGAGACCGCGGGCCGGGTCTGGATGCTGCTGTGGCAGGGCGGCCCCGGCTCACCCTCGGCGCAGTACGGCAACATGCAGGTGGAGGGGTACGGGTACGCGCCCTGCGTGACCTCGGCGCAGGAGCTGGCGGCCAGCGGCTGGAACCGCGCCCACGAGATCGTCTCCGGCCAGGACATCGCCCGTGCGCTCTACCCCGAGGGCTGGGGCATCTGGCTCAACCCGCACGCGCCGGGCGGCGGTGTCGGCATCCCCTGGCCCGACCTGCGCAGAATCGCCACCGGCCTGGACCGGATGCCGGCGGGACCGCTGCGGATCACCGAACCGTCCCTCCAGATCCCGCAGTTCTACGCGCTGCTCACGCAGAACGCCCACCGCACCGAGGCCGTCAGGTCGCTGCGGCGCGCATGGGTGCAGCCTGCGCTCGGGGCCGCGTACCTCGCCGTCGGCCTCGACCTCTACGAAACGGGCCCCGCGGCCGTCGAGTCGGTGCGGACGATGATGCGCCAGTCGGTCGCCGCGGTGCCGGAAGGGCTGCCGGTGTCGACGGTCGCGATGTCCGACGACAGCGATCCCGTGGCGATGTGGCTGCGCGCCAACACCCGTCCGTTCTACGACCGCGACGCCCACCTGGGCGCCGCCCCCGGCGGCTACGGCTACCCGCCCCCCGCGCACCGGTACTGATCCC
>NZ_JAIUKE010000710.1 GCF_020176795.1 Streptomyces sp. 8L | reverse complement strand
GGCCAACGGGGGGGTCGTCGCGCCCTGGCCGATGGGGGGTGCGGGCCCGGCGGCGGGGAGGTAAGGGGAGGTGGGGCTCCAGCGCGGGGGACGGTAACGAGCGGTGCGGGGGGGACGGTATCGATCCGACCGGGCCGACCGGCCCGACAGGGCGCTTGCGCGGGGGCGGTGGCGGGCAGTGCCGAGGCAGTAGCGGGGCAGCCAGGGCTTAGGGATTCGCCCACGCCGCCGGAGCGTCGGCGAGGGCCATCACGTCCGCCGGCAGGCGGCCGGTGACCACGTCGTCGAGCGTGACCCCGTCGAGGATCTGCCGGACACCGGCCCGCAGGGCGATCCACAGAGGCAGCAGCGAATCGGCGGGCCCCGTGTACGACAGATCGGGGGGCCGCACGCCCTGGACCGAGACGAGGGGGCCGTCGACCATGCGGATGACGTCCGCGATGCTGATCGCGTCCGGCGCGGCGGCCAGACGGTAGCCGCCGTTCGCCCCGCGCTGGCTCACGACGAGGCCGCCTCTGCGCATGTCGTTCAGGATGGCTTCGAGGAACTTGTGTGGGATCTGCTGAGCCTCGGCGACCGTCTCCGCCGTGAGCGGCTCGCCGTCGGGCGCGGCCGCGAGCTGGAGGGCAGCGCGCACCGCGTAGTCCGCCTTGGCCGAGATCCGCATACGGCCATTATTCCGTACGCGGGCACCCAGCGTGCGTCGCGTGCCCGGGGGCGCGACCTGGAGCGTGCGTCCGGGGCCGTGAGCGAGGGGGCGTGTCTGCGGGGCGTGTCTGAGGGGCGGACACGCCCTTGCGCGGCACGGCGTCCGTAGCGCATATTCCCTACTATTCAGATAGGAATAATGGGGAAGTGGTGGGGACGGTGGGCTGCGCGATCGAGCGGCGTCTCGGGGCATGCCGGTGAACGGCGACACGGCGCGAAACGCCGACGACTTCTGGCTGCGGGTCGGGGCCGAGCTGGCGGACGACCTCGCGGTCGACGCCGTCGAGAGGGACCGGGCGGGGAAGCCTCCCTACGACGAGATGGCGCGGATACGGGAGTCGGGCCTCCTGGCCGCGCTGGCGCCTCCGGACGCCGCGGGCCCGGGGATGGAATGGCCGACGGCCTGCGCCGTCGTACGCCGTATCGCCGCCGCGGACGGGTCCATGGGGGAACTCCTTGGCCGCCATTACGTGCTCTCGTGGAGCGCCCGTCTCTTCGCGGACCCCGAGCGCGCGGCCGAGTTGGAGGCCGACGCGCGCAAGGGGCAGTGGCTGTGGGCCGGCGACACCGGAGCCCTGCGCCCGCACGCCTTCGCCCGGGACACCGGCGCGGGCCGCTCCCTCGTGCGCTCCACCCGCCACGGCGGCGGCACCCTGCGCGGAAGCCGCGCCGTGGCCTCGGCGGTGACCCTCGCCGACCGGTTCGTCCTCAACGCCACCGCGGACGACACGGGGGAACCGCTGGTCGTGCTCGTGGCCCCCGGAGACGCGGGGATCGCGCGGCGGCCGGTGCACGACCGGCTCGGCCAGCGGCTCACCGACGCGGGAACGCTCCACCTCGACGAGGTCGCGACCGGCTCGGGCGACATTCTCGGGCCCGCCCCGGTCGACGAACACACGGCGCCGCCGTTCACCATGCTCGCCCCGCTCGCCCTGCGGCTCATGCTCACGCAGGTGGCACTGGGGATCGCGGAGGGGGCGCTGACGGAAGCCGGGGACCTCAGCCGCGCGGCGGCACGACGCGTGCGGGCGACCGAGGACCCGGGCGGCCCGCTCGCCACGACGGACGGCGACGTGCTGTTCGCCTTCGGGTCGCTGGCCCTCGCCCTCCACAGCGCCTCGGCGGTGGTCGACCGGGCCACGGCCGCGCTGACCGGCTCCCTCCGCGCGGGACGCGGACTCGACGACGAAGGCCGTACCCGCACCGCGGTCCTCGTGGCGGCCGCGGAAGCCGTCACGGTCCCGGCCGCCCTGCGGACGGGTGAGGACATACTCGGTCTCGCGGAGGCCGAAGGGCTCGACCGGTTCTGGCGCGACCTGCGGACCCTGGTCGTACGCGCGCCGGCGGGCCCCGGCCTGCGCGCCCTCGGGGAGCACTACTTGAGCGGCGACCTCGGCAGGGCCGCGCGGTAGCAGCGTACGGTTCTCCCGCGTACGGTTCTCCCGCGTACGGCTCCTCCCGCGTACGGCTCGGCCGGGACACTCCTCCCGCGCGAGGACGGGCCGACGCGGGCCCCGTCTGACGCTGAGACCGGCCCTGCGAAGGTCACCGGCCCTCCGCACACCGTGGCCAGGGCACGAGAACCCCGTCCTGCGATGGTCAACGGGGCGTCAGCTGTGCCGACTTGATCATGTCGGCGCACTTCTCGCCGATCATCATCGTGGTGATGCAGGGGTTCACCGCGGGCAGGAACGGCATCACCGAGGCATCCGCCACGCGCAGTCCCGTGACGCCCTTCACCCGCAGCTGCGGGTCGAGCGGCGAGTCCGTGTCGGACACCGCGCCCATCCGTACCGTCCCGGCCGGGTGGTACACGGTGTTGTGGGTCTCGCGGATGTAGCCGAACAGCTCGTCATCGCTCTGCACGCCGGGCCCCGGGGCCAGTTCGGGCCCCGTCCACTCGGCCATCGGCGCCTGCGCCGCGATCGTCCGCGCGAGCCGGAGACCGTATGTCATCACCCGGATGTCGTGCTCGTCCGTGAAGTAGCGGGGGTCGACCATCGGCTTGTCCCGGAAGTCCCGGGTGCGCAGCCGCACCGTCCCCTTTGACCGCGACCTCGTCACGTTCGGTGTGAGGCAGAACGCGTTGTCGGTGGTGGGGTATCCGCGCCGGTAGGTGTTCAGGTCGAACGGGACGGAACCGTAGTGGAACATCAGGTCGGGCCGGTCGAGGCCCTCCTCGGTCTGCGTGAAGATGCCGATCTCCCACCACTGGGTGGAGGACGTCACCATCGGCTGCCTGGCCTCCCACATGATGATGCCCTCGGGGTGGTCCTGGAGGTGCGAGCCGACCCCGGGGGAGTCGACCCGTACCGGTATCCCGGTTTCCCGCAGGTGCTCCGCCGGACCGATGCCCGACAGCATCAGCAGCTTCGGCGCGTCGATCGCGCCGCATGACACGATCACCTCCCGGCGCGCCAGCACCCGGTCCCGGTGGACGGTGTCGGGCAGCAGGAACTCCGCGCCCGTGCACCGCTCACCGTCGAACAGCAGCCGCGTCGCCTGGAGTCCCGTGCGGATCTCCAGGTTCGGGCGCTTGCCGATGACCGGGTGCAGATACGACACGGACGCGGACGAACGCGTCCCGTCCTCACGGGCGTTGATCTGGAACCAGTTCGCACCGCGGGTGACGGTCGTGCCGGTGTTGAACGGTGTCGTGGGGATGCCCGCGTCGGCGCAGGCCGTGAGGAGCGCGGTGCCGCACGGGTCGTTCGGGGGAACCGTACGGATGGTGACGGGACCGGAGCGTCCGTGGTGGTCGCCCGGCGCGTCGTTGGTCTCCAGCCGGCGGTAGAGCGGGAAGCAGTCGGCCGCGCTCCAGCCGGAACAGCCGAGCGCGCCCCACTCGTCCAGGTCCTCCGCAGGCGCCCAGAAAGCGATGCAGGAGTTGTGCGAGGAGCATCCGCCGAGCACCTTGGCGCGTGCGTGCCGCATGAAGCTGTTGCCGAACTCCTGGGGCTCGATCGGGTAGTCCCAGTCGTAGCCGGACTCCAGCAGCGCCATCCACTTGTCCAGCCGCAGTACGTTCTCGTCGCCGACGTCCGACGGCCCGGCCTCCACGACGCACACCGTCACATCGGGGTCCTCGCTGAGCCGTGCGGCGACGACGGCGCCTGCTGTGCCGCCGCCGACCACGACGTAGTCGAAGAGGGGCGCGGAGGTGTCTGGGGGCTGTGCGGACATGACTGCTCCAGAGTTCAGAGTGTGCGAAGTGTTTTGTGAGGGCTGGGAGTTGCGGTCGGGGGCTCGGTTGGGAGCCCTGAGGGCTGCTCAGGGCCCGGGGAGAGCGGAGTGGGAGGCGCGCGGGCGCGGGGCGACGGGCGCGGCGGACCGGGGTACGGCCGCCGGATGTGCGGCGCTCACCGCGCCCCTGGAC
>NZ_JAIUKE010000709.1 GCF_020176795.1 Streptomyces sp. 8L | reverse complement strand
GTATGGAAACCGTCCGCGCGCCGCGCCGGAACCGACCGGCGGACCCCGGGAGTCCGCCGTGCGCCGAGCCCACGCACCAGCGCACCGCAACGCCCATCTACAACGCCCTGGTCAGGGAATGGCGGGACGCGGGCCGGGCCGCCCCCACAGGCCCCACCACCAGCGGCTCGGGACGCCGTCACCGCCCGCAGTGACGACCCGCCCACGGCTCCGTGGGCGACGGCCAGGCCCGGCCCGCGGAGTGTGCGCGGACCGGGCCCGGTGTGCTGCGCGCGGGCCGTGTGCTGTGCGCGCGGGCCGTGTCTGCGCACGCTGACCGTGTGCGGCCGGGGGCCCCCCCGTACGGACCCCGCGTACGGGGCCCGGGTCCGGCGCCCCCGGCGGGCCCATCTCTCCGGACGGGCGGCCCGGTTCGGCGGTCAGCGCGTCAGGCTGCGCACTGGGAGCAGGCAGTGCATCGCGGTCGCGAGCACCTCCTCGTTCCCCACGAACGCGCGCAACTGCTCCTCCGTGACCGGGAGTCCCGGTACGCCGTCCGTCCACGGCTTCGTCGCGACGATGAAGTACACCCGCCCGATGGAGCGCGCGTCCGCCTCCCACTCCGGGGGGACCGGGCACTGCGCGTTCAGATACGGCATGGTCAGTACCGCGCGGCCCGCCTCCACCAGCAGTGTGATGGGGGCGGACTGCCTGCTCGCGAGGTCCACGGTGTCACCGCCGGGCCGCAGGCCCATCTCACCGAGCACGGTGTGCAGGGCCTGCTCGCCCGCGGCCGGCCCCTCTCGTCCGTCGCCGAGCGAATAGGCAAGCAGGAAAGGCGCCTTGCGCTCTCCTTCGGCGGGGTCACTGGTCCAGGGGATCACCGAGAGCGTGCCCATCAGCGGGGCGTACGACGCGGTGTTGCTTGTAGTCATATGGCGGCACATTAGCCGCCATAGGGGCATTGCCGTGAGCCCGCTTCACTCGACCGGGGCATCCGCGTAGCTCCCCGGCTCGGTGGGCAGCCGCCGCGGTGTGAACGAGACGGGCAGGCGCGCGGGCACCCGGGTCCAGGGCGAGGGGCTCGGCGCGAGATCGGCGGCCGGCACGGTGAGTTCGAGGTCGGGCAGCAGATTGAGTACGGTGCGCACGGCCGTCCGCGCGATGAGCCGGGCCGGGAGCTGGGCGGGGCAGCGGTGCGGCCCCGCCGAGAACGCGAGGTGTGCCTGGTTGCCCCAGTCCTCGCCCTCGTCCGGACGGATCTCGGGGTCGTCGTTGGCGGCGCCGATGCCCATGATCAGGCAGTCGCCGCGGCGCAGGACCTGGCCGCCGAGCTCGATGTCGTGCAGCACGTACCGGGCGGGCATGGCGTTCAACGGCGGTTCGCGCCAGAGGGCTTCGTCGAGCGCGTCGTCCACACCGAGGCGCCCGCCGCGCAGCCGCGCGGCGAACCGCGGATCGGTGATCATCATCTGCAGCGTCTGCGCGATCCACGAGATCGTCGGCATGTTCCCGGCGATCAGCATCAGGTGCATCGCCGCGTACCGCTCGGCGTCCGTCAGCAGGTTGGGATGGTGGGCGAAGGTCCAGGTCATGTCCTCGTCGAGGTTGGCGGGCGGGCGCGCCAGCATCTCGCCGATGATGCGGTGCTGGACCTGGTAGGAGTCCTCCGAGTCGGGGCCCGAGCCGACCACACCGAACACCGTGCGCACCAGCTCCTCGCTGAGCGCGGGCCCGAGGCCGAACAGTCCTGCGAGCGACATCATCGGCACCTGCGCCGCGTACTCGTTCACCAGGTCGGCGTGGCCCGCCTCGGAGAACTTCGCGACGAGGCCCTGGCAGCGGCCCTCGATCAGCCGCCGCGCCTCCCGCCCGTTGAGCCGGCCCATGCCCTCGTCGAACGGCACGCGCATGCGCCGGTGTTCCGCGCCGTCGGCGTGGTAGCAGACGGGGTAGTACCGCATCATCGGCATGAGCGGCGAATCGGCCGCGACCCGGTTCTCGCTCAGGGCGTGCCAGTTGCGCGGGTCGCGGGAGAAGAGCTGCTCCTGCCGTGTGACGGCGAGGAGTTCGTGGTAGCCGAGCACCAGCCAGGCGGGCAGCCCCGGTTCCAGTTCGACCGGTGCGACGGGCCCGTACCGCTCGCGCAGTTCCCGGTAGACGCGGTGCGGGTCCGGAGCGGACACGATGTCGGTCAGCACCATCGGCCCCGGCCCGCCGGGCCCGGGGCGCCGGCCACCGGTGGGCCCGGGCACCAGGACGGCTGGAGCCGGGGGTGTGGTGTCGTGGCGGACGGGGCAGCCGGACTCCGCCGCTTCCCCGTCGGGGGCCCGGTGGCCGTCCTGCTCGCGGGCGGCCGTCTCGTGCGTCCTGCCGGCGCCGGTGCCACTGGCCGTACCCATACCCGTACCGGCCCAGGTGCCCGTACCGGTACCGGTTCCGCTGCCCACGCCGCCGCCGATACCGCTGCCGGTGCCGACAGCGCTGCCGCTGCCCGTCCCCGTACCGGCCCAGGTGCCTGTGCCCGTACCGGCTCCGCTGCCCGTACCCCTCCTGCTGGTGTACGGACGGCCGGCCCGCGGGTCCCTGCCGTACGGGCCGGATTCGCGGGGCTCGGGTCCGCCGCGCGGTGTCGTGTCGTACGGGCCGTTCTCTCGGGCGGTCATGAGGCGGTCTCCGGGGTGCGTACGGCCTCGCTGTCCAGCACGTGCTCGACGAGGGTGATCAGTGCCTCGGCGGACGAGGTGCGGTCTCTCGCGTCGCACATC
This sequence comes from Streptomyces sp. 8L, assembly GCF_020176795.1. GTDB lineage: Bacteria > Actinomycetota > Actinomycetes > Streptomycetales > Streptomycetaceae > Streptomyces. The sequence continues at coordinate 1,337 of NZ_JAIUKE010000709.1, read as the reverse complement.
ACGATCGGTGTCTCCTCCAACAGGTCGAGCGCTTCGCGCAGTTCGCGGGTGTCGTAGGACTGGCTGTCCGGGAACTGGTTGACCGCGACGGCGAACGGCATGCTCCGCAGCTCCAGTTGTTCGAGGACGTCGAAGCTGTCCTCCAGCCGGCGGGTGTCGATCACCACCAGGACGCCGAGGGCCCCTTCGAGGAGCCCCTCCCACAGGTCCCAGAACCGCCGCTGGCCCGGTGTGCCGAACAGGTACAGCACGGTGCGCGCGCTGAGTGTGATCCGGCCGAAGTCCATCGCGACCGTGGTCGTGGTCTTCCCGCTCGCCCCCGCCAGCTCGTCCACACCGACGCTGGCCTGCGTCATCACCTCCTCCGTACGCAGCGGTTCGATCTCGCTGACGGAGCCCACCAGCGTCGTCTTGCCGACGCCGAACGCACCGACCACGGGGATCTTGACGGCCCGCTGGACAGTGTCGGGCAGATAGCGGTCAGCGGAGCCGGCGAAGGCCATCCAGTACCTCCTGGAGCAGTTGTCGGTCGGGCAGTACGGCCTGGGGCACGCCGGAGCGTGCGGTGAGGTGGCCGCTGTCGACCAGGTCGGACGCGAGGACCTTCACCAGGCTCACGGGAAGTTCGAGGTGGGCCGCGGCTTCCACCAGGGACAGCAGCCGCTCGCACATCCGAACGAGGGCCCGCTCCTCCCGGACGGCGGAGAGCGGCAGGGGCTGGGCCGGTGCGGTGGCCACCAGCAGGGTCTCCACACCGACGGTGTTGCGGCTGGGGCGCGAGCGCCCCCGCGTGATGACGTACGGGCGGAGCGCGGCGGCCGCGCCCTCGGCGTCCGCTCCGGAGTGCGCCTCTCCCGGCCCGTCGGCGGAGGGGGCGGGGCCGCTCACGCAGTCCCCTGCCGGGGCGGACTGCTGAGGTTCGCGGCGCCGATCTTCATCACCTGCGCCTGCATCTGCCGTGCGACGAGCTTCGGGTCCACCACAGGCCCCGTGACGACCGCCAGGTGGGCGCCGTGCGCACTGCGCATGAAGAGGAAGCCTCCGTTGAACTCGACCATCTGCTGATGGACGAGGCCGCCGTCCGAGCCGAACTCCCGGCCGAGACTGCGGCCGAGGGAGAGCAGTCCCGAGCAGTTGGCCGCGAGCCGGTCGGCCGGGTCCCTGTCCATCCCCTCCGAACTGGTCAGCAGGAGGCCGTCGGCGCTGAACACGATGACCTGGCGCACGCCCGGAACGGCGGCGACCTCGGCGATCATCCAGCTCCGCTGCTCCGGCTCGGTTACGTAACTCATGGTCGGGTCCGTCCTTCTGGGGGGTCGGGGTGGTGACACATCGGC
>NZ_JAIUKE010000708.1 GCF_020176795.1 Streptomyces sp. 8L | reverse complement strand
GTGTGGTGCCAGCTCTTCAGCGAACCCGGCGCCGGGTCCGACCTCGCCGCGCTCGCCCCCCCCCCCCGGCGCGCCGCGGGCCCCCGCGCCGGGGTGGTGGGCGGCCCGCAGGTGTGGGCGGCGCGCCCCCCCCCCCCCCCCCGGGCCCCGCCCCCGCCCCGAGGCCCCCAGCCCCGCCGCGCAGAAGGCCGGCGGCGACGCGGCCTCTCTGCCCGACGCGCCGCCCGGCGGCATGTTCTCGTCCCTGAAGATCCGCAACTACCGGCTGTTCGCGACGGGTGCCGTCGTCTCCAACATCGGTACGTGGATGTCCCGCATCACCCAGGACTGGCTGGTCCAGAGCCTGACCCACTCCTCGGCCGCCGTCGGTGTCACGACGGCTCTGCAGTTCCTGCCGATGCTGCTGTTCGGCCTCTACGGCGGCGTCCTCGTGGACCGCTACCCCAAGCGCAGGCTGCTGCTCGGAACGCAGGGCGCCATGGGCCTGTGCGGTCTCGTCCTGGCGGCGCTGACGCTGTCCGGGCACGTCCAGGTCTGGCACGTGTACCTGATCGCGTTCCTGGTCGGTGTCGTGACCGTCGTCGACAACCCGACGCGCCAGTCGTTCGTCTCCGAGATGGTCGGACCGAACCAGGTGCGCAACGCGGTCAGCCTGAATTCGGCCAACTTCCAGACCGCGCGCCTGGTCGGCCCCGCCGTCGCGGGTGTCCTCATCACCTCGGTGGGCAGCGGCTACTCGTTCCTCTTCAACGGCCTCTCGTTCGTCGCGCCCCTCACCGGGCTGATCCTGATGCGCCCCGCCGAGCTGTACAAGGGCCGGCTCGTCAAGCGCGGCAAGGGCCAGCTCAGGGAGGGCCTGCGGTACGTGAAGGGGCGGCCGGAACTGATCGCCCCGATCGTCCTCGTGGGCTTCGTGGGGACCTTCGGGTTCAACTTCCCGATCTGGCTCACGGCGTTCGCGAACAACATCTTCCACGGCGGCGCCGGGATGTACTCGCTGTTCAACATCCTGATGGCGGTGGGCTCACTGGGCGGCGCGCTGCTCGCGGCGCGCAGGCGCTCGACGCGGCTGCGGCTGCTGATCTTCGCGGCGGCGATGTTCGGCCTCCTGGAGGTCGCGGTGTCCTTCTCGCCGTTCGTCTGGCTGTTCTGCCTGGTCCTCGTGCCGATCGGGATGATGGGCATGACGAACAACATCAGTGCGAACACGACGGTGCAGATGGCCGCGGAGCCCGCGATGCGGGGCCGCGTGATGAGCCTCTACATGATGGTGTTCGTCGGCGGCACGCCCATCGGGGGGCCGCTGCTCGGCTGGGTGACCGACACGTTCGGCGCCCGTATCGGCTTCGCTGCGGGCGGCGGCGTCACGCTGCTCGCGGCGCTGGTCGTGGGGTTCGTCCTGGTACGGGTCATCGGCGTACGGCCCCGGATGGGCGTGCGCAGGGGTGTGCCGTACGTGGAACTCGTTCCGCGGCCCGGAAGCCGGGCGGAGGGGGAGCTGGCCCCCGTGGCGTGAGCCCGGGGCGTCGGGGGCCCGGGCCGGGGCCAGTGCTCGGCGCCGCCCGCCCTCCGCGCCGCCCGCCCTTCGCGTACCCCGGCTGTCGGCGCGCGGCCCCGTTGCGGGACCCTCGCGCGGTGGCCGCCAGGACCGGCTCGTTAACCTCGGGGGGTGGACCCGAAGACCCGGAACCGGATCATGGCCGGTGTGCTCGTGCTGCTGTTCGTGATCGTCGCGATCGCGGCGGCGGTGCGCTGATCGGCTCCCGGGCCGCCCGGTGGCGTGACGGACGACCGGGCGGGCCGGGAACCGCGAGGTCCCCGGCCCGCCCCGGCCGCCGCGATCCCGGCGCCTACCAGGCGAAGGCCTCCGGCGAAGGGCCCGGGCCGGGGAAGATCTCGTCGAGGCCGGTCAGGACCTCGTCCGACAGCTCCAGGTCGACCGCGCGCAGCCCCGACTCCAGCTGCTCCATCGTACGCGGGCCGACGATCGGGCCGGTGACGCCCGGCCGCGTCAGCAGCCACGCGAGCGCAGCCTCGCCCGGCTCGACGCCGTGCTTGTCCAGCAGGTCCTCGTAGGCCTGTACCTGGTCCCTGAGCTTGGGGGAGTCCTTCAGGCGGCCCACGGAGCGGCCCGCGTCGCCGCGCTCGCGCTCCTTGCGGATCGCCCCGCCCAGCAGCCCACTGTGCAGCGGCGACCAGGGGATGACGCCGAGGCCGTACTCCTGCGCGGCCGGGATGATCTCCATCTCGGCGCGGCGCTCGGCCAGGTTGTACAGGCACTGCTCGCTGACGAGGCCGACCTTGCCGGCATGCCGCGCGGCCTCGTTGGCCTGGGCGATCTTGTAGCCGGGGAAGTTGGAGGAGCCGGCGTAGAGGATCTTGCCCTGCTGGATCAGGACGTCGATGGCCTGCCAGATCTCGTCGATCGGCGTGTTCCGGTCGACGTGGTGGAACTGGTAGATGTCGATGTGGTCGGTCTGGAGCCGCTTCAGGCTGGCGTCGACCGCCCGGCGGATGTTGACCGCGGACAGCTTGTGGTGGTTCGGCCATGCCGGGGTCTCGGCCCCCATGTAGCCGTTGACCTTGGTGGCGAGGACGACCTTGTCCCTGCGGTCGCCGCCCTTCGCGAACCAGGTGCCGATGATCTCCTCGGTGCGGCCCTTGTTCTCGCCCCACCCGTACACATTGGCGGTGTCGAAGTAGTTGACGCCCGCGTCGAGAGCGGCGTCCATGATGGTGTGGCTGTCGGCCTCGTTGGTGAGCGGGCCGAAGTTCATGGTGCCGAGAACGATGCGGCTGACTTCGAGACCCGTACGACCGAGTTGCGTGTACTTCATGGCTGTAAGCCAACGCGTTCGAGCGGACTCGAAGCAAGGGTGCGCGGGCCTCGCGGTGGAATCGGGCCTGAAGGCCGGACGGCGGACGCGACGACGGGAGCGTGGAGCCATGGCGGCGGAGCGGGACGGAACGGGCGAACGGGCGGCGCCGCTGCCAGCGTGGACGGCGGTGGCGCGGACGGCGCCCGCCGAGGGCGGCGAGCCCGCGTGCATGCTGGAGCTGGTCTGCCCGGGCTGCGGGCAGGTACGGGGCGACACGGGAGCGGCGCGTGCCTGCGAGGCGTGCGGGGCGCCGGGCGCCGGGGGCTGATCACCGAGGCGCCGACGGACGCCGCGCCGCCCCGTGCGGTCACCCGGAGCGCGAGGCTCCGGAGGCAGCGCCCGGCCTCGGTGCCCGTACGCCCCCGGTGCCCGCCGGCGGACCGAGGAGCGTGCCCGCCGCCCCGCCGGGGCCGGTCGCCGGGCCCCGGAGCGTGTGCAGGGCGTCCGCGAACGCCGCCGCGAGCTTGCGCGCACCCGACGGCGACGGATGCGTGCCGTCGTAGGTGTCGCGCCGGATGTCGTACGAGACGGGCGGTGCGGTCGGCGGCGGCGCGAGCAGCAGGGGTGAGCGGGGGCCGCCGATCCCGGCGAGCAGCCGCGCGAGCCGGGCGTTGAAGCGCTCGACCTCGGCGGCGAACAGGGCGTCCGTGCCGGCCCGCACGTTGGGCACGACGGGGAGGACCACGGCGCGTATCCGGGGCGCGGCCGCCCGTGCTTCGGTGAAGAACCGCAGGACGTTCGCTTCCGTGCCCGCACTGTCCGTGTAGAAACCCAGGTCGATCAGACCGAGGGAGACCAGCAGCACATCGGGGCGGGCCTCGTGCACGGCGGCGCGCACGCGCGAGGCCATGTGGAGCCAGCCCTCGCCCCACGCGGCGAGATGCGGCCCGTCACCCGCCGCGTCGTCCGTCGCGTCGTCCGTCGCCCCGCCTGTCGCCGGGCCGGCTCCGGTCCCGCCGGCCGTGGTCCCCTCGGCCTCGCCCTCGTACTGGTGGGTCCAGGGGCCGACCACGGCCGGGGGCCCGCCGGTGCCGCGGCAGGCGGGGCAGTCACCCAGGTGCCGGGTCATCCAGTACCGCCAGGTCCGCTCCCCGGCGCGGCCGATGGTCATGGAGTCGCCGACGAACAGAAGACGCATCGGGCCATCATCCCCGTGCGGCCACCGGCCCTGGCGGCCGGGATGGCAGGCTGGGGGAATGCGCCCCCGCCGCCCGTCGCCGCCGTCCCC
>NZ_JAIUKE010000707.1 GCF_020176795.1 Streptomyces sp. 8L | reverse complement strand
GGCGAGGAGGGAGTGGGTCGGGGTGAGGAGCAGGCCGACAGCAGCAGGGCGGCGGAGGCGAGGGCGAGCGGCAAGGCCGGGCGACGTGGGGTCATGTGTCCCTGTTTCTCAGGCCGGATGGACCGGGACGGGGGGGGGGGGGAGAGGGTGGTTGGACGAGCGCGCCCGCGCCGCGCAGCGCCGGCGGCGGGGGGGTGGTTTTTGGTTGGGTGTGGGGGGCCGGGGGCGGCCGGGGAAAGAGTGTGTCTTTCCCCGGCCGCGCATCACAGGAACTTGCCGGAGGCGTTGTTGTTCTTGAGGGATGCGTTCAGGTCCGCGTTGCCCTGTGCGGGGATGTCCTGGCATGCGACGGAGCAGTTGTATTTGCTGTTGTAGTAGACGCGGTACGTCTGGCTGCTCCAGCTGTCCACGTACGCCGCGTTGTTCTTCACACTGACGCCTGCGCCGTTGCTCCCGTTGTTGCCCGCGTAGAACTGCCAGGGTCCGTAGTCCGTAAGGTTCGCGGCGGTGGCGAAGACCGCTCCGTAGCCGTTCGACGAGGAGTTGTAGTAGAGGCACACGAAACCGCTGGTGCAGTCGCTGTGGGGCGGCAGTGCGGCGGGTGCCGCCGACGCGACCGGCGCGGTGGCCAGTCCGGTTCCGACAAGTCCGGCCGCCGCGACCGCGACGGCCATTGCTCTGGGGATGCGCATGGGTCTGGTCCGTCCTTCAGGTGAGGTCGTGCAGATGGGATGCGCGCGTCCGAGTCGGGGACCGGCTCGAACGGTGTGACAACTCCGCGTGAATCACGGGGAGTTATGAGTCATCCCAGCAGGCTTCGGTCACGCGTGGGGCGCGGAATGTTCAATGCCTGGCCAAGCCCCGCCCCCTGGCCTGATGCATCCTGAGGACGGGCCGGGTCCTGCCGCGGCCAGGAGTGGCACCGTCCGCGCTGAGCGGGGCCGTCCGGATCGCGGCGGTGCTGAGCGGGCTGCCGAGGCGCGGGCGGCGAAACCGGCTCGACCGGCTCACGCCCACAACGGGATCATGGGCGCATGGAGTTCCTCTGTTACCACCGCGACCGCCCCGGCTCCCTGCCACTGCGATAGGAGCTGCTGGCAGAGCATTGGGCCTACATGGACCAGTACGCGAAGGAGATGATCGTCCGGGGCCCCACCTTCGCCGACGACGGTGACACCCTCACCGGCAGTGTGCACCTACTCGACCTGCCCGGCCCCGCCGCCGCCCGCGCGTTCGCCTTCGACGAGCCGAACTACCAGGCGGGCGCCTACCGGGACGTGATGCTGCGACGGTGGCGCAACACACTGGGGCGCACCATGTGGGACTTCGCGGGCGGACGGACCGGCGGCAACCGGTTCCTGGTGATCGGCCTCGGTGCGGGCCGGGCCGCCGACCTCGCGGTGCCGCCCGGCGGGGACGAGTTGATCGCCTACGGACCCCTGCTGTCCGACGACGGTACCGTCTGGCTCGGCACGGCGGCGCTGGTCCGCGCTCCGGACCCGGACGCGGCGCGTGCCGTGCTGACACCGGACCGGTACGCCGCCGTCGAGGTGCACAACTGGCAGTTCGGCGGGCGACCTTCCTGACGGAGAACACGGAGAACACGGAGAACGCGGCGCCCGAGGCCGGCTCACGTGGGCGTCGCGCCGGGCGCGCCGTCGAGGGCGCCGCTGCCGCGCACCGCGAGGTCGTGGTCTGCCGAGGCCTTCGCCAGCAGGTCGGCCATGGCGTCCGCGGCCCGGTCCGGGTCCCGGGCCCGGATGCCGTCCACCACGGCGCGGTGGCTCGGCACCGGGTCGCCGGCGGTGTGGTGCCGGGCGTGGACGATGCTGTCGCGCGCGTGCAGGGCCGGCTCGATCACCTCGTGGAGGCGGGCGAGCAGCTCGTTGCCCGAGGCCGTGAGCAGCGCGCGGTGGAACGCCGTGTCCGCGGCCGCGGCGGCCACGGGGTCCTCCCCGGCGGCGCCCATGTCCTCAAGGGCTCTGTCGAGTGCGGACAGGTCCGCGTCGGTGCGGCGCCCGGCGGCCCGCCGTACTGTCGCAGGCTCCACGATCAGGCGCAGTTCGGCCAGGTCGCGCAGGAGCTCGTCGGCCTCACCGCCCGCCATGCGCCAGCGGATGACGTCCGCGTCGAGCACGTTCCACTCGGAGCGGGGGCGCACGAAGGTCCCGTGCTTCTGCCGGGCGGCGACCAGCCCCTTGCCCGCCAGGACCTTCAGGGACTCCCGGATCACCGTGAGGCTGACGCCGAACTCCTCGGCCAGCGCCCGCGGATCGAGCGTGGACTCCTCGCCCGCCTCGCCCGACACCACGAGGCGCCCGAGCGTCTCGACGATCCGGCCGTGCACACCCCGCCCCCGGTAAAACACCATCGGTGCACCTCTCTTCGTGTCGGCGGGCGGACCAGTGGCCGGACCGGCGGGCTGGCGGGCCCGTGGGCCGTTGGACGTACGGCTGGACGGACTTCAGCGGACGGCGCTGCCGGGAGCGGCGTCGAGCAGAGCCAGCTCGTCACGGTGCGGCAGGCCCTCCCAGTCGCCGGCCGTGGCCACGGCGAACGCGCCGGTGTCGATCGCGCGGCGCAGGCGGCCCTCGGCGTCGAGACCGTCCAGCAGACCGGACAGATAGCCGGCACAGAAGGCGTCCCCGGCCCCCACGGTGTCCCGCACCGGCACCTCGCGGGCCGGGGCGCGGTGGTGGCCGCCGGAGCGGGTGCTGACCTCCGCGCCGAGCGCCCCGCGTTTGACCACGACCTCGGCCACGCCCGCCGACAGCAGCGCGGCCACCCGAGACTCCTCCCCGTCGCCGTCCCCGCCCGCCACCACGGCCAGCTCGTCGTCCGAGGCCACCAGCACGTCCACCAGCGGGAGCAGGGGCCGCAGCGCCCGCACCGCCGCCGCCGTGTCCCACAGCCGGGCCCGGTGGTTGACGTCGAGGCACACCGTCCAGCCGTGCGCGCGGGCGTGTTCGGCGGCGGACCGCACCGCCGCGAGCGGCCCGTCGCCGAGCGCGCAGGTGATGCCGGTCAGATGCAGGACGGCGGCGCCCGCCGACAGGGCCGGGGCCACGTGCGCGGGCGTCAGGTGCGCGGCGGCCGATCCGGTCCGCCAGTAGTGCACCCGGGCCAGGTCGGCGACGCGGCGCTCACGCAGCATGGCGCCGGTCGGCGCCGTGTCGTCGGTGGTGGCGTGCCCGGTGTCGATGCCCTCGCCGCGCAGGGCGCGAAGGACCGCCCTGCCGGGTTCGTCCGCGCCCACGCGGCCGGCCCAGGCCGCCCGGTGGCCCAGCCTGGCGAGGCCCACGGCCACGTTCGACTCGGCGCCGGCGACGGTCGTGGTCGCCTGCCCGCCCGCGGTCAGCGGCCCGGAGACCTGCACCGCGAGCATGGTCTCGCCGAAGGTGAGAACGTCGGCGGCCTGGGCCCTCACGCGCCGACACCCCCGTCCCCGGCCGGCACGGCCTCGCGGCACACGGCGAGGAAGGCGCGGGCCCGCGCCCGCAGTTGGTCGCTGTCGCCGCCGCGGGCCGCGTCGCCGACCAGGGGCGATCCGACACCGACGGCGACGGCGCCCGCGGCCAGATAGGCCCGCGCGGCGTCCTGGTCGACCCCGCCGACGGGCACGAACGGGACGTGCGGCAGCGGGTCGCGCAGCGCGCGCAGCAGAGCAGGACCGCCGACCGAGGCGGGGAAGAGCTTCACGGCGTCCGCGCCTGCGCACACGGCGGTGTGCACCTCGGTGGGGGTGAGCGCCCCGGCCAGTACGGGCAGCCCGGCGGCGACCGCGGTGGCCACGGCCTCGGACACCACGGGCGTGACGATCCAGCCGGCGCCCGCGTCGGCGGCGGCCCTGACGTCGTCGGAGTCCAGCACGGTGCCGGCGCCGAGCAGGACCTCGGGACCCAGCACGCGCGAGGCGCGGCGTATGACGTCACACGCGTCCGCGGTGGTGAGCGACACTTCGATGAGGTGCACGCCCTCCTCGGCCAGGACGAGGACGGTCCGCAGGGCCGCCTCGGGGTCGGTGCCGCGCACGATGGCGACCAGGCGTTGCCGCCGCAGGCGGGAGACGAGTGAAGGCGCGGACGGAGGCATACGGGCGTGCTCCAGACGGTCGGGGGAGAGGGCGGGAAGGGAACGGG
>NZ_JAIUKE010000706.1 GCF_020176795.1 Streptomyces sp. 8L | reverse complement strand
GCCGACGGCGCGGCTCGGGGCGGCGTGCGCCGCCGCGGTCGCGGTGGGCGTGGCGAGGGGGGCGGGCTGGGCGAGGGCGGACGGCGCGGCGAGGGCGGCGACGGCGACGACTCCGGTGGCGACCGCTATGTAGCGGGCGCGTCTGGAGACGGTGCCGCGGGGGGTGAGGCGCTTCATGGTCACTGATCCTCCTGGGTGGGGGTGCTGACGGGCCGTCGGGTGGTCGGACCGCGGAGGCGCGATTGTGCTCGGCTGCTCGGTTTTTGACCGTGGACCTGTCAATCGCATGGACTGAATCTTTGGGTCCGTTTGCTTCGCTGGCAAGACTGAGTTCCGGTCCTGCGGCCGATGGCGGCGGCGGGTGGCGCGAAAGCCGCCCGCGCGGGCGGCGGTGCGGTCTGTGGTGTGCAAAGGGAAGGTCTTGCGGAGGTCAATGGCGGCGAAGCGCGCCGCCATGACGGCGGCCCGATTGCGGGCGTATCGCCGTTTTGCCCACCGGTGGATCTTGGCCGAATCGCCGCGCCGCCGCCCCGGGACCGGTCTACGCGCGCTGATCCGGCCGGATGTGGGCGCCCGGACGGATCGCGGGCGCCGGCCCCGGCCCGTTGAAGCGTGACGTCCGTCATGCGGCTCGGTGAGTGCATTACGTTTACGTGTGCGTCCACGGGCTGCGCGGCGCACGGTGTGGCTGGTGTGAGCGCGGTCGGCGGAGGGTGCGGTCGGCGCACGGCGCGGTCGTCGCACGGTGTGGCCGGCGTGAGCGCGGTCGGCGCACGGCGTGGTCGCGTTCCGGGCGAACGGGCCCGCCTGCCTGCCCAGTTCGGGGGTAACCGGCATGCGGGGATCACCGGCAGGGGACCGGGGAGCGAACCCATCGGAAGGAACAGCCCGGCATGGACCACGACGGCCTCTGGCTCCGGATCGCACTGGGCGTGGCGGCCGTCGCCGCCATGCTCGCGGTGGCGGTCACCCTCGCCGTGCGCCTCGTCCGCGCCCGGCGCCTGCTGCGGAGAGCGGGCCTGCCCACCGGCCGCCGCTGGGTGTTCTGGGCCGCGCTCGCCTACCTGGTGCTGCCCACCGACCTGGTCCCCGACCCGGTCTACCTCGACGACATCGGGGTGCTCCTGCTGGCCCTGCGCGCCCTGACGTCCGGGGCCCCGCCAGGAGTCCTCGTCCGCGCCGCCGTGCCCGCCCCGTCCCGCGGGCCCGGGCGCGAACGCCGGACGGGCGGCGGCCCGGGGTAGCCGTCGCCCGGCGGGGCGCCGCGGGCCCAGCGGTCGCGCGGGGCGCCGGGCTGTGCGGATGATCGGGTGTGGAGCAGACACAGCCGAGTGGGCTCTTCGTGCGGCCGATGCTGGCCGTCCCCGCGCCGGCCCCTGACGACAGGACCGGCGCGGGATGGGCGTTCGAGGTCAAGTGGGACGGCGTCCGGTGCGTCGTCGGTACGACCGGCGACGGCACCGTACGCCTCAGTGCGCGCGCGGGCACCGACACCACCGCCCGCTACCCCGAACTCGCACCCCTCGGCGCGCGGCTGCGCGGCCGGGACGCCGACCTCGACGGCGAGGTGGTCGTCCTGGACGAGTCGGGACGGCCCGACTTCGGACTCCTCCAGCGCCGGATGGGCGTGGGCGACCCGCGCCGCGCCGCCGCGCTCGCCCGCACCTGGCCCGTACGACTCGTCCTGTTCGACATCATGCGGCTCGACGGCAGATCCCTGCTCCGCGTGCCGTACGAGGAGCGGCGCGGCCTGCTCACGGGCCTCGGCCTCGGCGACGGGCCCCACTGGTCCGTGCCCTCCCACCTGGCGGGCCGGGGCGGCCAGGCGTGGCAGACCACGCTCGACCACGGCTACGAGGGCGTCGTGGCCAAGCGGCTCTCCTCCCCGTACACCCCGGGCGTACGGTCGCCCGACTGGCGCAAGACGCGCCACCTCGTCACACTCGACGTCGTCCTCGGCGGCTGGAGCGAGGGCAGGGGCGGCCTCGGCGGGCTCCCCGGCTCCGTCCTCGTCGGCGTGCCCGAGGAGACCGGGCTGCGGTACGCGGGCGCCGTGGGCTCCGGCCTCTCCGGCGACGAACGCCGCGAACTCGCCCGCTACTTCTCGGTGCTGGCGCGTGACACCTCGCCCTTCGCGGGCCCGGTCGACGTGGCGGCGCCGCACTGGGCCGAGCCGCGGCTCGTCGCCGAGATCACCTTCTCCGGCTGGACGGCGTCGGGTCTCGTACGCCAGTCCGTCTGGCACCGGCTGCGCCCCGACCTCACCCGGCTGGACTGACGACGTCGGGCGGCGCGCCCCCGCCTGACCAGCGGCGAAGGGGTCGTATCCGCCCGAGGGGGCCCGAGCGCGGGGTGCGGACAGGGCGCCGCGCGGGGACGCGGACCCGCGGCGGGGGTTTGGATCGCCGATCCACGGTGAGGCGGTGTGCAGCAGCACTTCCACGACAGACGTCAGGACGTGAGCAGCGTGAGCGACAACCAGAAGGCCAAGGCCAAGGGCGAGCAGATGAAGGGCAAGTCCAAGGAGACCGCGGGCCGCATGCTCGGCAACGAGCGGATGATGGCGGAGGGCCAGGCGGAGAAGTCGAAGGGCGACGCGCGTCAGGCCAAGGAGAAGGGCAAGGACGCCTTCAAACACTGACGTCTCCCCGGGCTTCCCGGACACGGAACACAGGCCGCGGCGCCCACCTCGACGGTGGGCGCTGCGGCCTGTGCCGTACGGGTGGTCCGTGGGCCGGCCCGGACGGCCGCCTGGTGACGAGGATCACCGACGGCCGGTCAGAACCCCGCGCATGACGGGCCGTACGCCGGGCACCCGGCAAGCCGAGCAACTCACCCCTCTGCCTCGGAGACCGCCGTGCTGATGGCCCACCCCGCGATTCTGCGCAACCTCGTCGAGCAGTTCCAGGCCCTTCGTGCCCTGCACGCGGAGAAGGGCACGCCGGAATCCCGGCGCCGTCTGGAAGACGTCACGTACACACTCTGCGTCTCCACCGGGACCAGGACCGCCGAGGGGGCGCTGGCGGCCGCGCGGGAGCAGCTCGCCATGGCCCTCGCGCAGACCGCGGAGCCCGGTGGCACGCGAACCCCGCTCGGGGAGGCCCTGTCAGCGGGGCCCGCTCGCGCGGAGCCGGTGTTCGGGAAGACCGCCGCCATGGTTCCCGCCGCGGTCGCTTCCGCGGCGGCTCCCATACCGGTGCGACGGTCGGCCTAGGCCGCATCCGACACCTCCCGCCCGGCGCGACTTTCGGGCGCCGGACGCCCGGTGGAGCCTTCGTGCACGCTCAGTGCGGTGTGCGCACGCTCAGTGGGGCGTGCGCGGAGCAGGGTCAGTTGAACGTGTCCGGGTCCGGGCCCGTGCGCATGCCGCTGTCCAGGGCGGCCAGCGCCTCCATCTCGGAGCCGGACAGCTCGAAGCCGAAGACGTCCAGGTTCTGCCGGATGCGCTCGGGCGTCACGGACTTGGGGATCACGACGTTGCCGGTCTGGAGGTGCCAGCGCAGGACGGCCTGCGCGGGCGTCCTGCCGTGGCGCGCGGCGATGTCCCGCACCGTGTCGTGCGTGAGCAGCGCGCCCTGCGCCAGCGGGCTCCACGCCTCGGTCACGATGCCGTGGCGGGCGTGGAACGCGCGCAACTCCCGCTCCTGGAGCCCCGGGTGGAGCTCGATCTGGTTGACGGCGGGCACCGTCGAGGAGTTGTCGATCAGCCGCCGCACGTGCTCAGGCTGGAAGTTGGACACACCGATCGCGCGCGTCCGGCCGTCGGCCAGCAGCTTCTCGAAGGCGCGCCAGGTGTCGAGATAGGCGTCGTTCGCGGGGGCCGGCCAGTGGATCAGGTAGAGGTCGACGAAGTCGAGCCCGAGCCGTTCCAGTGAGGCGTCGAACGCACGCAGCGCTGCCTCGTAGCCCTGGTCGGCGTTCCACAGTTTCGTGGTGATGAAGAGGTCCTCGCGGGCCAGGCCCGAGGAGGCGAGAGCGCGCCCGACGCCGCGCTCGTTGCCGTAGATCACCGCTGTGTCGATGCTGCGGTAGCCGGCCTGGAGCGCCGCGCTCACGGCGGCGGTGGTCTCGTCGTCGGGGACCTGGAAGACACCGAATCCGAGCTGGGGCATCAGGACGCCGTTGTTCAGTGTGACCGTCGGGATGGCGGCGGCGGACGCGGGGGT
>NZ_JAIUKE010000705.1 GCF_020176795.1 Streptomyces sp. 8L | reverse complement strand
CGCCCGCACCACCCGGCGCCCGCCCGTACTCCGACCCGTCCCACCCTGGGGGAACGATCACCGATGACCACCGCCACCCGCCCTCGCCAGCGCGGTCGTAGCCGTAGCCGCAACAGAGCCGTCCTCGCCGTCTGCGGGGTCGCGGTGATCGCGGCCACGGTCGGCGCCTGCGGTTCGGACCCCTCGGACGCGCCCGTCAAGAAGCACACCTTCGCGTTCACCGGCAAGAAGCTCACCATCGACGCGTCGAATTCCACCGTCCAGATCGTCCCCGGCGACGTCACGGGCATCCATGTGCAGCGGCAGGTCAAGGGCTGGGTCGTCTTCGGCAACGGGCCCACGCCCTCGTGGGGGCTGCACGGGGACACCCTCACACTGAAGCTCAAGTGCACCGGGGTGGCCCAGGACTGCACCGCCCTGCACAAGGTGACCGTGCCGCGCGGCGTCGCCGTCACGGTCAAGAGCGGCAACGGCCGGGTCACGGCGTCCGGCTTCACGAGTGCCGTCTCGCTGCGCACCTCGAACGGGAGCGCCGAGCTGCGGGACAGCTCGGGCCCAGTGAGCCTGAGTTCCCGCAACGGCTCGGTCACGGCGAGCGGGCTCTCCGGCAAGAAGGTCTCCGCCAGCAGCAGCAACGGCTCGGTCAGCCTCGGTTTCACCACCGTGCCCGACCATGTCGACGCCTCCAGTCACAACGGGCGTGTCCGGATCAGCCTGCCGAAGGGGCACACGGCGTACGCGGTCGACGCGGCCAGCAGGAACGGGCGCACGGACATCGGCGTACCGCGTGACGACGCGAGCGAGCACTCGGTGAAGGCCCGCACGTCCAACGGCGGGATTTCCGTGCGAGCGGCGGACTGACCGACCCGTGTGTTCGTCCGTGCCGGGTGGGACAATGAACCGGCAGGGCGAAACCGGCACGGGAGAGGTATGACACACGCGCATCCGCACTCTGGGGACTCCGGAGACTCTGGAGCGAGGGCGGACGCCGTCCATGGGCCGGTGTCCACCGGTGACAGCGGCGGTACCGGCCGTGAGGCCCGAGAAGACCGTCAGGCCAGGGGAGATCGTCAGGTCCGTGATGCCCGTGGGGCCCGTGAGGCCCGGGGAGACCGTGGGGCCCGTGAGGCCCGGGAAGACCACGAGGTCCGGGGGGCTCGCGCGCTCCGGGGGGCCCGTGCGCTCCCGCCGCCGCGGCGCCGTACGTCCTGGGCCCGCGGGCTCGGTGAGTTCTGCGCGATGGTTCTGCTGCCCGTTCCCCTGCTGGTGGCGGCGCTGCCCACCGCCCTCGCGAGCGGTGGAGGCGGCGGCCGGCGGTGGTTCGGCGGTGGCCGGGGCGGCAGTGAGCAGCAGCGCGCCGCGGCCCAGGCCGCCAAGGACGCGGCGGCCGAGTCGTTCTACGAGCTGGACACCGCCCAGCGCGACCTGCGGATCTCCATCGAGACGATCAGCGCGGTGGACAGTTCCCCGCGTGCCCGCAAGGCGCTCGACGACTTCGCCGCGCTCGGCCGCAGGATCGACGAGGTGAGCGGCGCCTACATCACGGCGGTGGACGCCCACGACCTGGACCGCCACGACCTCGACCTCGCGACCGCGACCCGCGCGCACAACGAGCTGACGCTCGCCAAGGACAAGCTGGACCGGGCGAGGGAGGAGCTCGACCGCTTCGCCGCCGGGCTCGGCCCGCTGCTTGAGGGCGCCGAGACACAGCTGGCGCGCCTCGCCCCCGCGGTCGAGCGGGCGAAGCAGGCGCTCCTCGCCGCGAGCGAGGCGCTGGACACGGTGCGTGGCTCCGGTCTGCGGGCGGACGATCTCGCGGCCCGTCTGGCCGCCCTCTCCCCCGAGCTGACCCGGATGAACGAGGGCGCAGGCCGGCACGGGGTGAGCGAGACGCTCCAGCGCGCGGACCGTGTCCTGCGCGAGGCGGAGGGGGTGCGGCGGGACGCCGAGCGGCTGCCCGAGCGTGCCCAGGAGATCGACCGGCGCCTCGTGTCCCTCCGTACGCGCGCGCAGGCGCTGACGAACCGCGCGGGGTCGGTCGAGCCGGTGCTGAGCGAGCTGCGGCGCCGCTTCTCGGCCGCGTGCTGGCAGGATCTCCAGTCCGTGCCCGCGCAGGCCGGGGAGAACGTGCGCCAGGCGGAGGCCAAGCTGGCCGAGGCATCGCGGGCCCGCGAGGAGCAGCGCTGGCCGGACGCGACGGCGCTGCTCAGCACCGTACGGGCGCTGCTGAACGACACGGACGAGGCGGTGTCCGCGGCCGGCGACCGCCTCCAGCGGCTGACCGCGGTGCAGAAGGACCCGCAGCAGGAGGTCGACAGGACCCGTTTCGCCGTCCGGGACGCCCAGCGCCTGGCCATGGCGGGCCGCAGTACGCCTGATCCGCGCCATGCCGGGCCCCTGGACGACGCGGTGGGACGGATCGATCGCGCGCTGGCGGGCCTGGAGGGGCACCATCCGGACTACTGGCACTTCCTGACCGAGATGGAGACCGTGCGCGAGACGGTGGCCCGTGTCGTCACGGAGATCCGCGAGGAACGCGCGGGCGGCAGCCGCCTGCGCCGCTGAAGCCCGCCATCACCGCCGTACGCGATGAGCCGGGGCCGCCGGCCCGTCCCGCGTCGGACGGGCGGGGCCTGCCCCCGTGCGCCGTGGCACCGGATACGCTCGGACCATGCCTCGTTACGAGTACCGCTGCCGCGCCTGTGGCGCCACCTTCGAACTCCGGCGGCCGATGGCCCAGTCCGCGGCCCCCGCGCCCTGCCCCGCCGGGCACGGCGACACCGTCAAACTGCTCTCGACCGTCTCCGTGGGCGGTACGTCCGAGGGCCAGGCCGGCGGCGCGCCGGCCGGGGGCGGCGGGGGCTGCTGCGGCGGCGCCTGCGGCTGCGGCTGACGCCCCGGCACCGACCCGGGCCGCGGCGGTCGCGCGTCACAGGGCGCGCAGCCGCCGCACCGACTCATCGAGCAGCGCCGCGCTCGTCCCGAAGTTGAGGCGTGCCCAGCCGGGTGCGCCGTACTCGTCGCCGTCCGTGAGCCGTACGCGTGCCCGTTCCTCCACATGGGCGGCGACGGGCGCGCCGTCCGGGACCACGGACCGCAGGTCGAGCCACGCGAGGTAGGTGGCGGCCGGCGCCGTGTAACCGGCGCCGGGCAGGTGCTCGGCAAGCAGGCGGGTGAGCAGATCGCGGTTGGAGCGCAGATACGCGCGCAGGCCGCTGAGCCACGCGTCGCCCTCCTCGAACGCCGCCTGCGACGCGAGTACGCCGGGCAGCGAGATCCGGTGGGAGAGCAGCTCGGGGACCCCGCGCAGGGCCGCCGTCGCGCCCTCTGTGAGCGGCAGCAGCAGGGCGCATTTGAGACCGGGGATGTTGTACGCCTTGGACGCCGAGGTCAGGGCGACCGAGCGGGGTCCTTCGGCCACGCCGGGGACCGTCGCGTACGGCACGAAGGCCGGTCCGCCGCCGGGGTGTTCGGTGTCCGCGCCGTCCAGGACGAGCGGTGCCCAGATCTCGTCCGCGAGGACGGCCGCGCCGTGCTCGGCCGCGAGCGCGGCGACCGCCGCGAGTTCCGCCCGGTCCGCGAGGTGCCCTGTGGGGTTGTGCGGGTTGCACAGCAGCATCGCGGTGGCGCCTTCGGCGAACGCCCTGCGCAGTCCCTCGGTGTCCCGCCGCCACCCGTCGGCGGTGTGCAGCAGGGGTACGGGGACGAGGGTGCGGCCCGTCTCGCGCATGACCCGGAAGTACGGGCCGTACGCGGGCGTCTCGACCACCACGCGGTCGCCCGGCGCGGTCAGCACCCGCAGTGCCTCCACGACGCCGACCATGACCTCGGAGACGGGCACGAACGCGGCCGGGTCCGGGTGCCAGCCCCAGTGCCGGCCCGCGAACGCCGCGAAGGCCGCGGGCAGGCCGATCGCGTCCGGCGGGGCGTAGCCGAAGTCACCGTCGGCGAAGGCCCGTTCCAGCACCCTCGCGACGGGCGGGGCGGGCGCGAAGTCGGTCTCGGCGACGGACAGCGCGAGGACGTCGCCGGGTGTTCCGTACCACTTGGTGTTGTGGCGGCGGCGCAGCAGCCCGAGGTCGACGGCGTCGAAGGGGGAGTCCGAGGAGGGCGAGGGGGCGGTGGAGGCGTCGGGCACGGTCATTCGTTCCTGGGGATCGCGGGTGG
>NZ_JAIUKE010000704.1 GCF_020176795.1 Streptomyces sp. 8L | reverse complement strand
GGCGGGGGCGGCCGCGGGGGGGGGCCCCGCCGCGGCCTGCCCTCTACGCGTGGGGCGTTCCCCGCCGCCCCCGCCCCCCCCCCCCCCCCCGCCCCCCCCCCCCCCCCCCCCGGGGGCCGGGGGCGCGCCCCCGGCCGATGCCTCAAGGCGCCTGTTACGGGGCTTTGTTCGCCTTACGGGGCCTTGTTGTAGACCGCGACGTAGTCGATGTCCATCTGTCCGCCGGACACCGTGGACCCGTTGGGCCCACCGCCGAACGCCCCGGGGAAGCCTCCTCCCATCGCCAGGTCGTAGATGATGAAGAACGGGTGGTCGACGGCCTTCGACCAGGTGTCCGCGTCGACCTGCGTCGAGTTGATGGTGAAGTAGTTCTGCCCGTCGAGGTACCAGCGGATCTGCTCGGGCGAGGTCGACCGGTCGATCTGCACCGCGTACGTGTGGTACCCGGACTGGCAGCCGGGGCACGCGTGTTCACCGCTGCCGATACCGGTGGACTCGTTGCACGGTCCGCCCGGGTTCACCCCGCAGTGCAGGGTGCCGAAGACGGAGCTGCGGCCGTTGATGTCCTCCAGGATGTCGACCTCGCCCGAGGTGGGCCAGGTCGTGCCCGTGCGCAGCGGCTGTCCCAGCATCCAGAACGCGGGCCAGTAGCCGGCCCCGTTCGAGGTCGTCACGTCCGGCTGCTTGATGGACGACTGCATCATCACCACGCCGCCGGCCGGCGCGCCGAACGAGTCGTTCTGCGTCTCCACCCGTCCCGACGTCCAGCCGGACCCCGGGTCGCTGCCGTTGTGCAGCGCCTTGAGGACGAGGTGACCGCTGCCGTCCTGGTAGACGTTGTCGGTGGAGTTGGTCATGGTCTCGATCTCGCCGGTGCCGAAGCTGCTGCCGGGACCGGTGTCGTACTTCCAGGTGCCGCCGTCGAGGCCGCTGCCGGACGCGCCGTTGAAGTCGTCGCTCCAGGTCGTGGTGAAGCCGGCCGGCGCTCCCGGCACGTCGGACGGAGCCGCCGCGGCGGCACGCGTGTCCGCGGGGGCCGCCACCGCGCCGTGCTGTGCCGTGGCGGTCAGCCCGGCGAGGGTCAGAACGCCGACGGACAGCCCGACGAGGCCGCGGCGAATCCTGGAACCGCGGGTTCTGCTCCACGCTGATGGCCTGGGAGTGTCTCCAGGGGCCATAGGGGTTCTCCTGTTCCGTGTGAGCCCGATGTGGGGGTCTGCCCGAACACGGTGCGTCCGCCGGAGAAGGGGACCATGGCCTCTCCTGACAGGGTGGGGGACCGTGCAGGGCGGGGACTCCACTGAGAGCGCTCTCTCAGTCAGGGAGTTGTCTACCCCTGCCCCGGAACGCAGTCAAGGCGCTGATCCAAATCCGTCCGCACCGCACCCCTGGGCAAAGGCCCGGGCGACCCGTCAACTCGCCTGAAATCCCGCTATGTTGTGTTGAAGGGAATGGACAGCGCTGAGGGGTCGGGGCTCGCCCCGAGGCAGGGCGCCCGAGGCGGGATGCATGGGACAGGGGGACGCATGGCCGCCGCGCCGGTACGAAGCGAGCACGGCCCGCGATGCCGATCGCGGTTTCGGCCCCGGTGCCGGCCCGGGCGCCAGTTGGGAGCAGTCCTTCGGGGACTTCGTACCGGGCGCCCGGACCGTCGAGTTGGGGCCCGTGGGCGGGTGACGGCCCGTGAGGCCGGGGAGTGGGTGCCGGGGGAGCGGGGCAGCAGAGAGGTCATGACTGACGCGGAGAACCGCAGGGCCAGGACAGGCGCCCCCCCCCGCCCCGGGGGGCGGGGGGGGGGGGGGGGGGCCGGGGGGGGGGGGGGGCGGGGGCGCGGGCGGGGGCCCCCCCCGCGCGGGGGGGGGGGCCCCGGGGCCCCCCCCCCGCGCCCGGGGGGCCGCCGCTCGGCGTGCAC
>NZ_JAIUKE010000703.1 GCF_020176795.1 Streptomyces sp. 8L | reverse complement strand
GAGCGCGCCTTCATCCTCGGCGCGGGCGGCGCGCTCGGGGCGCACGAAGTGGGGATGCTGCAGGCGCTGTTCGCGGCGGGGATCACGCCCGACCTGGTGGTCGGCACCTCGGTCGGCGCCATCAACGGCGCGGCCGTCGCCGCCGACCCGACGCCGCACGCGGTGGAGCGGCTCACCGACCTGTGGACCGGGCTCGGCCGCGCGGGGGTCTTCTCCGGCTCGCTGGCGGACCGGTTCGCCACCGTCGTACGCAGCGGCGGCACCCATCTCTACTCCGCCGAACCACTGCGCGGGCTGCTCGCGGAACACCTCCCCGTGGACCGGATCGAGGACCTTCGGCTGCCGTTCCAGTGCGTGGCCGCCGGGATCGAGGACGCCGCGGAGCACTGGTTCGCCGAGGGGCCGCTCGCGGACGCCGTGCTCGCGTCCTGCTCCGTGCCGGGCCTGCTGCCGCCCACCCGGATCGGCGAGGGCCACTACATCGACGGCGGGCTCGTCAACAGCATCCCGGTGGGCCGGGCCGTGGCCCTCGGCGCGCGGACCGTGTACGTCCTCCAGGTCGGGCGCGTCGAAGCGCCGCTGTCGCCGCCGCGCTACCCCTGGCAGGTGGCGATGGTGTCGTTCGAGATCGCCCGCAGGCACAGGTTCGCGCGGGACATGGCCGACCTGCCCGAGGACGTCACCGTGCACGTCCTGCCCAGCGGCGCCGCCGCCCGCGAATGGACCTCGGCGAGCCGGCTGCGCCACCGTGACTTCGCGCGGACCTCGGAGCGCATCGAGCGGGCGTACGAGGCATCGGCGCGCTATCTCCAGAGCGCGGCGGGCGCACCGCCCGCGGCGGGCGCGGCGCGCATCGGACCAGAGCGCGGCGCCGTACACGGACGGCGGCGGGGGTGAAGACGCTCAGGCGGCTGGCCGCCACCGCGCTGCTGACCGCCCTGATCCCCGTCACCGCGGCGCTCCTCGTGGCCGTGACCCTGTGCACGGGGCCGGTCTCCCTGGCCCGGCACGGCCATTGGCGCGCCCCGAGGATCGGCGCGTTCGCCCTGCTGTACCTCGTCGTCGATGTCCTGGGCGTGCTGGCCGCGACAGCCCACTGGCTGCGCCATCCTGCGCGGGTCGCCTCGCGCCGTGGCGATACCGCCGCATACGCCGAACTCGCCTGGCTGCTCCGCGTGTTGTACCGGGCCGCGACCCGGGCGTTCGGTCTCGACCTGCACGTCACACCGCCCCTCGCGCGCGCCGCCCCGGCCGGGGAGGGCCGGACCGGCCCCGGACCGCTGCTCGTGTTCGCCCGGCACGCAGGACCCGGCGACTCCTTCCTCGTCGTGCACAGCCTGCTGGCCGGTGCCGGGCTCCGGCCGCACATCGTCCTCAAGCGCCTGCTCCGCCTCGACCCCTGCCTCGACATCCTGCTCAGCCGGGTGCCGCACTGCTTCGTGCCGGCCCCGCACGGCCTGGGCACCGAGCGCGGCATGGCCGCGCTCGCCGCACGCATGGGCCCCGGTGACGCCCTCGTCCTCTTCCCCGAAGGCGGCAACTTCACGGCGCGGCGCCACCGCCGGGCCGTCGTCGCGCTGCGGCGCCTCGGCCGCGACCGGCAAGCGGCGCGCGCCGAGTCGATGCCGCACGTCCTCGCGCCGCACACGGCCGGTGTGCTGGCGGTGCTGGACGCGGCACCCACCGCCGACGTGGTGTTCGTCGCGCACACCGGGCTCGACCGGATCACCTCCGTACGGACGGGCTGGGCGGCGCTGCCGCTGCGCGAGCGCGTCGAGGCCCACTGGTGGCAGGTCCCCGCCGCACAGATACCGGTCGGCGACGAGGCGCGCGGCGACTGGCTGTTCGGGCAGTGGGCCCGGATGGACGCGTGGATAGCGGCGCACGCCGAGCAGGCGTGACCGGCCGCTCCGTCAGCTCCGCTCTGACCGGGCCCTGTTCCTGATCAGAGCTCAACTTCCTGACCGGGGTTCTGCTACCCGACAGGGCTCTGCTTCCTGGCCGGCTTCTCCTTTCCCGGCGCCGCGTACCCGGCGCTCTGTGCCGCCCAAGTGACCCCTTCCCGGGGCCTCCTCACCCAGCAACTCTCATTAAATTAGTAATAAATATTGACACCGCGCCGACGCGGCCACAATCTTCGTGCTGGCCCGTTCGCCCCCCGGGGGGGGGGGGGCCCCCGGGGGGCGCCCCCCCCCCCCCCCCCCCCCCCCCCCGGGGGGGGCGGGGGGGCCCGAACCCGGCCGGGGGGG
>NZ_JAIUKE010000702.1 GCF_020176795.1 Streptomyces sp. 8L | reverse complement strand
AGGCCGGCAGTACTCGGGGACTGCCGGCCGGATCGAGAATTCGCAGATCGGGGTGTTCCTGGCCTACGGATCGATCCGACCGGGGGCGGGCGTTGATCGACCGGGAGCTTCCCCTTCGGGTGGGTGCCCGCGGACGAGGTGTATGGGCAGACGAGCCGGATTCGGATGTGGCTGGAGGAATGCGACATCCCTCATGTTCTCGCCGTCCCGAAATCACAGATGGTCATGACCATGGAATTCTTCGGCCAGGCCCACGCGCACACGCTGGTCAGCGATCTTTCCGACGGTGTGTGGACGCGCCTGAGCTGCGGTGATGATGCACACGGGCCGCGTGAGTACGACTGGGCAGCGGCACCGATCAGGCACTGGCGGCGAGAAGGCTGGGACCACTGGCTGCTGGCACGCCCCAGCCTCGCCAATCCCACGGACATCGCCTACTACATCTGCTTCTGCCCGGCCGGGACTTCACTGGAAGAACTCGCCCGAGTCGCAGGATCGAGATGGATGGTCGAGGAGTGCTTCCAGACCGCCAAGAACGAAACAGGACTCGATCACTACCAGGTCCGCGGTTACACCGCGTGGTACCGACACATTACCCTCTCCATGGCCGCCCTTGCTTTCCTCGCCATCCTGCGGGAAGAGGCAAAAAAGGGGATCCATATACCGGCAGCGACCCATCCTTCATACCCGTGACCATGAACGAGGCCCGGCCGCTCTTCAACCGCATCACTTCTCCTATCCGCCACAGTATCCAGTACATGCTTGCCTGGTCCCTATGGCAGAGAAGAAGCCAAGCCCGGTCCCGCATCAGCCACTACAAACGCAGGGGACATCACGGAGTGTCGTTGCAGTACTAGCCCTGATGGTGATGGGGTGGGCGGGCGTCGTACGCTCCTCGCGCGGCGTGCACGGCGTCCGCGTTGTCCCTGGACCAGTCCGCGATGGCGGTGGTGAGGGCTCCCGCCTGGCGGCCGAGAGCGGTCAGCGCGTACTCGACCCTGGGGGGAACTGTCGGGTAGGCGGTGCGGCTGACCAGCCCGTCCCGTTCGAGGTTGCGCAGGGCCTGGGTGAGGGACTTCTGGGTGACGCCCTCGATGCGCCGGCGCAGTTCGGTGAAGCGCAGCGGCCGGTCGTGGCCGCCGAGGACGCCGAGGACGTACAACGACCACTTGTTCGCCAGTACGCCCAGCACTGTGCGGGACGGGCAGTCCTTCGTGTATGTGACCTTCGAATCGGTATCCATCAGGTACCTATATATCCAAACGGTGCCTTCTTTACAAGTGATATCGGCTGCGAGCAGCCTTGAGGCGCTGCTCCGTGCGTTTCCGGAGCGGAGTACCACGCATGAGCTGATGACGGAGGCACGATGATTCTGGTAACCGGAGCAACGGGGAACATCGGGACGGAAGCGGTCCGGCTGCTGGCCGCCCGAGGAGTCCCCACCCGGGCCCTGATCCGCGACGCGGCGCGCGTCCCGCGGGACGGGGGCTGGGACGGCGTCGAGATCGCGGTGGGCGACTTCGGGCGGCCTGACTCGCTGGACGCCGCCCTGGCAGGCGTCGACACCCTGCTGCTCATCACCCCGTCCATCCTTGCTGCGGAGATCGCGGCCATCGACAGCGCCGTCCGACAGGGCGTGGGCCACGTCATAAAGATCACGAACCACAAGGCGACCGAGAACTCTCCGGTCGACCGCCGCCGCGACCACGCGCGGATCGAGGCACATCTCGCGGCGAGCGGACCGGCGTACACCCTGCTCGCGCCCAACCTGTTCATGCAGAACCTGCTCTACACGGCCCCGGCCGTCCGGGAGACGCACGGGTTCGTGATGTCAACCGGTGACGGCCGGTTCGGCATGGTCGACGCCCGTGACGTGGCCGCGGCCGCAGCGGCCGTGGCAGCCGCTCCCGCCGCTCACGCAGGGTGCACCTATCTGCTGACCGGCCCGCGCCTGATCACCTACGCGGACGTCGCCACCGAACTGAGCCACGTCCTGGGCCACCGGATCGAGTACCGCAGGCTCACGCCCGAGCAGCACCGAAAGGACATGGTCCTGGCTGGGGTCCCCGAGCCGGTCGCCACCTCGAACGCCCAGGTCTTCGGACTGATCGCTGAGGGCGATGCCGCATGGCTGTCCGACGACATCACCACGCTCACGGGGGCGGGTGCCCGCGACCTGCGGGCCTTCCTGGCCGATCACGCCGCAGCCTTCCGCCCGTCGGCAGCCTGAGGTCGCTTTTCCGCGACCTGCGGGTTGTGGCGTGCTCACCGGCTCGCCGTCGGGGCCCGTCTCCCCCGCCACCGCGGCGCGCCGCGGGGCCCGGCCCGCCGCCGGGCCCGGGGCGCCCCCGCCGCCCCCCCCCCCCCCCGCGCCCCGCCGGCGCGCCCC
>NZ_JAIUKE010000701.1 GCF_020176795.1 Streptomyces sp. 8L | reverse complement strand
TTGGCCGTTTGCCCCCCCGCGGGGGGGGGGGGGGCCGGCCGCGGGGCCCGCCGGCGGCCGGGCGGGGGGGGGGGGGGGGGGCGGGGCCCGCGCGGCCATGCCCTCGGACGGTCCCGCGGCGCCCCGGCCACCCGACCCCACCTCTCCGAACTCCGGTCTCGCCGCCATCTCCGTCCGGCCGGCGAGACGATCCCGACGGCACGGCCGGTCGTGTCCGCGAAGTCATGGGAACCGGAGTTGTAGGCAGGCGAGGGTGACGATGGCTTAGTAGTGGACGGCTCGTTTGTCGCAGCGGGTGGCGAGGGCTCTGTTTTGTCTGAGTCGGCCGAAGCGGCGTTCGACGACGCTGCGGCGTTGGTAGGAGACGGGGTCGAGGCGGCAGAGTCGTTCGCCGCCTCGCAGGCGGCCGTTGATCTGGTTGATGCGTTCGGGAATGGTGCGGGCGATCCCGCGTTTTCGCAGGCAGGCGCGGATTCTCCCGGACGAGTGTCCCTTGCCGGCGGCCATCGATCGGGACGAGTCCCGGGTTTGTCCGGGCCCGGCCGGGCCACGCTGATCCGCTCCATGACGGGTTCGAATCGGGTGCAGTCGTTGGTGTTGCCACCGGTCAGGGTGAAGGCCGGTCCTGTCCGTCGCAGGTCAGGTGGATCTTCGTAGTCAGTCCGCCGCAGGAGCGGCCGATGTTTTCGTCGGGCAGTTCTGGCCCCACTGTGCCGAGGTGAGTCCTGGATCTCGTCGTAACGCAAGACCCCGAAGGTGTTGCAATGACGAGGAGGCGTCGAGGAGTCAGAGGGCCTGGACCTGCTGCTTTGGCCGACAAGTGAACGAGCGCGCCGAACTGGCTCGCTGGGATGCCCGGCGGTCCGAGCCGCCGGAGAAACCGGGCTGCCACTTGGCAGCCGAGTTGGGGAAGCGTCTCGATGAGCTGAGCGACCCGATCCGTGGTGTCTTGGTCGCGAGCCTCAAGGCCACGCCGTTCCTGATGGTGGGCGCTCTCGTCCAGCTCAAGCAGCGGCTGCGGCGTCACGCCGAGATGAGCGGCATCATCTCCTACGTGGTGCGCGGGCCGGACGTTCCCATGATCGCCCGTCGGGTCCTCGCGGTATCGTCGCGGGCATGCCGCGCCTGTATCGGAAGCAGACCGACTCGTCGACGTTCACAGAACCCCGCGTCTTGGCGAGGGTGTTCGCGGAGCCGGGGCTTTTCGAGCAGACAGTGCGCCGGTACGAGCAGTTCACCGGGGCCCGTCTGGACATGGATCTCGACGTGCGTGAACTCGGCATCCGCATTGCCGCTGTCGGCGCGTTCCTCGTCCTGGAGCTGGACCCGGCGCTGCTCGACCGTGCCGGACAAGCGCGGCGCACTCCCGTCACCATGATCTTCTCCCATCTCGACCAGGCGATCTCACGCGGTCTCGCTCTCGGATCGGAACTCGTCGAGGCCCCGTTCCCGGTACCCACCGGCCGAGGGGCACGGCTGCGCCACCCTGATGGGCTGCTCGTCGAATACCTGGAACACCGGCCGAGCCCGCACGACGTCGACACGCCGGCGCTGTGAACCGGTGTGTGCCCGAACGGCGGCGCCGCGTCCTGGGTCGGCCTGCCGGCCGGGCGTGGCCTTGCGGCCGGGCAGAGTGCTGAGCGGCGGCGCTCACTGCGTTCAGAGGTCACGGTTCACGGGTGTGGCGGCCCGCGCCGAGTGATGCGGGTCCACCATGCCGTGACGTGGGCGGTCCTGGCGTGGTCTTGGCGATGTCGAGCCTTCGTGGCGGTCTGCGTGCGGTGGGGGGCGTAGGGGTGGGGG
>NZ_JAIUKE010000700.1 GCF_020176795.1 Streptomyces sp. 8L | reverse complement strand
ACAAGCTCGTTGACATCCCTCACGCCAACAATAACGACCCCCACGACTCTCCGTCACCACCGAAAGTGAGACAGGGCCGCTCTTTTGACAGACCCTGACGCGCAGGCCGGCACAACAAAAATCCCGGCAGAGCCGACTCCCCGGTTCCAGCATCAGTCCATAAAGTCCTCGATGCTCATATTGCCGATCCCCAGGTTGCACACCATGATCACGACCTCGTCGGGATACATTCGAAAGGGGTACCCGATGTTCCTGCCCTTCAGGGGTATGACCAGGACGCGATGGTCGGGATCACGCATAGAGGCCCCGTCGGCGATCATCACGACGTCCGCGACGTCTTGATGATCGTCGGCATCCTCGTAGGCCAGTGCCATGAGCTGTTCCGGGCTGGCGCCCTCGAACCTCCGGTCGTCCACCTCGTCGATTTCTTCGCCGCAGAACATTTCGGCGTCCTGCGCAGGGTGGTGCGTGGCGTCCAGGAGTGATGCCCAGGCGGCGTCATCGCTGAAGTCGGTACGCACGAGAAGACCCCAATTCTCCTGGAGGAGCAGGGGCAGATCCCGGGCCGGGGGCTCGTAGCGCGGCGGAGGGTCCAGTACCTCCAGACGGCTGCCCACGGGATCGGGCAGACGCCTCTGCCAGTCCTCCGTGCTCTCCGCGTCCTCGCGCCGCCCCCCGGATTCCGCAGGGGCATCCTCCGCCCAAATCTCCAATGTAAAACACTGGTACGGCCGGTGCAGTACCAGATAGGCCAGAGCCGCTTGACGAGGCGTGATCCAAAACAAATCCCCGTCAGTACCCGAAAACGCCAGCAGCGGACGCAGGCGCGAGTCGGCTGTGGTCCTCTCATCAGCCATCAAAACCAGATCCGGAATCCACCCTCCCTCCTTCTTCACCGCCGCACGCACCTCACCCGCAGTGGCACCCCGCCACCCAGGATCATCCACCACGATCAGACGCCGCCGCACAGGCCCCCGCACCACCGGACACACATCCCCCGCACGCACTGCGCCAGGCAACTCACCCATACGGGAAAGCACATCACCCCACACACCGTCATCACCGTGAGTACGGACCACCAACATGCCGGACACCCGCGGACCGTCATCACCCAAAGGAAGAGACAAAGAGGGACACATCACACAAAACCTCGCAATCAATCTCACGCACCATCAACAACTCCGTTCTACACCCCACCACCGACAACCCACCCCAGCCCACCAGGACTTCGCACGCCACCCGGCAGCAGCCATACGAAAACCGAACCGCCTCACCCGGCTCGGTCGGGAGAGCCATGAATCAGGTGGGCACACGACCTGAAGAAACCCCTGACGGACACCAAAGACGATCACCTGATCGAGAACGCTGACGGCGTGTCGACTGCAGTGCCGGAGCAGGACGCTCACGGTGCCGCCGAAAGATCCACCGCGTGCCACACCAGGAGGACTTGACCCACACAAAGCCGGGAACAAACTCCTTCGTATCCCCGCGCGCACAACCGTGCTCGAAGAAGCGGCGGAAGCACCGGCCAAACAACCGCCGCGGCCTGAGACCAGCCCTCCCCGCCACTGACCGGGCAAAAAAGGCCCTCACCCTCGCGGACAAGCCCGGAAACCAGTACTGACCACATCGAGTGATGTAGGGGAGAGTGTAGGGAGGGGTGCAGGGAAGAAGACAAGGCTGCAGCGCGGCACAGTAGCCCGTCACCACTTGAAGAACACCGCCATAAACAGCGGGAGGCCGACCCCGCCGACCGCCACCGTGACCGGCCGGCCAAGCGCCGACAGGGCACACACGACGCAGACGACACCACCCTGCCCCAGGACCCTTTGTACCCCGTGCGCTCCGCACCCGCGACACGCCACGGACACCAACCCCGCCTTCCGCCTCGCGCGAACGCCGACACCGTACGGTCGCTGCGGAGCCGTCGGACGTGACGGCCCCGGCCGGGCGGAAACGTACTCCTTCCGCAACACCCGCCCGGCCAACACCACCCACCGGCGGGCCCAACCCGAGGGGTGCGCTGGTGATCGGATCGTCCTCCGGGCCGGACGCCCTCCCCAGCTTGCTCGCCTTCGCGTACCACGAACGCATCCTCTTCGGCAGCGACTTCCCCTACGCCCCCGCTCCCGTCGCGGCAGCATTCAACCAGCTCCTGGACACGCGGAGCGGCCTCACGGACGAGTAGAAGACGGCCTTCGACCACGGCAACGCCGAGAAGATCTTCCCGCGCCTCACCTGAGGAGAACGGCCGCACCGGACGCCGTGCCCGGACACCACATCCATCCGCCGTACCCGTCCGCCGTACCTGTCCGCCGTACCTGTCCGCCGTGCCCGTCCGACACGCTCGTGCGGCGCCACGCGCCGACGCGGATCGTGCGCGGGAGGGCCGGGTCAGCGGGCGAGGCGGGGAAAGAGCGCCTCGGCATTGCCACGGTCGACGGCCGCCGCCTGGCCGGGGGCGAAGTCCGGGTAGGTCTCCAGGAACCGGTTGTAGTAGGTACCCACCTCCTGCGGGGCGAAGGGCCAGTCGCTGCCGTAGAGGACATGGCCGGGCTCGGCGAAGGCGAGCAGGGCTGGCAGGGCGGACGGGCTGGCGGACAGCGCGGTGTCGAAGTAGAACCGCTTGAGGTCACGCAGGATGTCGTCGGCCTTGCGCTCGCGGTCCACGACGGTGGAGGTCAGACCGGAGAAGCGGTAGGCGGCGTACGGCAGGAATCCGCCGCCGTGGGACAGGATGACGCGGAGGTCGCGATAGCGGTCCAGGACGCCGTTGAGCACCATGTTCAGGGCGGTGCGGGTGGTGTCGAAGACGTAGTCCGCGAGCGGGGCGGGGGTGCCGGGCAGCAGCGTCATCGGGGGCTGTGCGGGGTGGACGAAGACGTTCGCGGCGCGGCGGTCGAGTTCGGCCCACAGCGGCTCGAAGCCCGCGTCGCCGAGGTATGTGCCGTGGGCGTTGGACATCAGCACCACGCCGTCGGCTCCGAGGACGTCGAGCGCGTGGACGGCTTCCGCGACGGCCGCGTCCACGTCGGGCAGCGGGATGCTCGCGAAGTGACCGAAGCGGTCGGGGTTGTCCTTGACGACCTCGGCGCCGTACTCGTTGACGGCGCGGGCCAGGCCGCGGGCCACAGCGTCGTCGCCGAGGTGGACGCCGGGCGAGGTGACGGACACGACGCCGGTAGCGATGCCCTGCTGGTCCAGCATCGCGATCGCGCTCCGCGGGCTCCAGGCCGGGATGGCCCAGCCGCCGGAGTCCAGGCCGCGCGCGGCCAGGGTCTCGGCCCAGACCGGCGGGACGATGTGCTGGTGGACGTCGATGCGTGCGGGGAAGTCCATGATTCAAAGCCTCCTAAAGCTTAGCTTGCTAGCTACTAACTTTAGTTAACTAACAGTCATGCGAGAGACGAGCAAATGCGAGGAAGACGACTCCCCGGACCCGGCCTGCGACGAGGCGGGCGTACGGGAGCTGGCGCAGGCCGCTGACCGGCTGTTCTACGCGATGCGCCGCTCTCGGGCGGCCACCGTGGGCCGCTCCGGGGCCGGACTGTCCATGGCGCAGCTCACACTGCTGGAACCCCTCTCCGCGGACGCCCGGGGCGACGGACTGCCGGTCGGCAGGCTCGCCGCCACCGCCGAGGTCAGCGTTCCCACCGCCACCCGCATGCTCAAGCAGCTCGAAGCGGCGGGAGCGGTCACCCGGCAGCGCGCTCCGCACGACGAACGCCAGGTCCTCGTCCGGCTCACCGACGACGGCGCCGACCGGCTCGCGGCGATGCGGACGGAACTGCGGGCACGCCAGTCCGAGGCGCTGTCACACTTCACCCCCTGGGAACGCCGTGAACTCGCCGCGCAGCTCCAGCGCCTGGCCGCCGTCATCGGCGACACCGTCCCCCAGCCCGGCGACTGCGACACCACACGGCCGTGACACACCTGCGTCACCCAGCCTTCGGCGGCGCACTCGACGGCCGTACAGCCCTGACGGGGCCGGGGCACGGCGGAGGCGCCGGGGGAGCCGTGGTCGCGTCCGAGGCCACGCCGCCGTGCGCGACCCTGCCGCTCACCGCACCCGGAAGACCGGTCCGCGCGGGGTGAACGGTAGCCCCGCGCCCTCCGGGATCGGGAGTGTCTAAGAAGTCATCTCATTTGGTGAGGCGTCGGTAGCAGATGAGAGTTGCGGCGATGCCTGCGAAGGCGAGGAAGTGTTCTGC
>NZ_JAIUKE010000699.1 GCF_020176795.1 Streptomyces sp. 8L | reverse complement strand
CCCTCCCCGTACCCCGCGGGCCGCGCCGCCACTCCGCGCCGCCCGCCCGGCCCCGGGAGCCCGGCGACCTGGCCCGACCCCGGCCGCCGTGCCCGCTCACCGCACCCGTGGGACGCTCCCGCCGCTACGTATGCTCGACGGATGACTACGTACGTGCCTGACGGGTCAGGGGCCGCCGGCCGGCCCACCGCCAACTCCATGCGCCGTGCCCTGAAACGCGCCCGCGACGGCGTCGCCCTGGACGCCGGCGAGGCGGCCGTGCTGCTCCAGGCGCGCGGGGACGAGCTCACCGACCTCGCCGCGTCGGCCGCCCGGGTCCGGGACGCCGGGCTCGAAGCGGCCGGGCGCGCCGGAATCATCACGTACTCCCGCAAGGTGTTCATTCCGCTCACCCGCCTCTGCCGTGACAAGTGCCACTACTGCACCTTCGTCACGGTGCCGGGGAAGCTGCGGCGCGAGGGCCACGGGATGTTCCTCTCGCCCGACGAGGTGCTGAAGATCGCCCGCGACGGCGCGGCGATGGGCTGCAAGGAGGCGCTGTTCACCCTCGGCGACAGGCCGGAGGACCGCTGGCCCGAGGCGCGCGCGTGGCTGGAGGCCGAGGGGTACGACGACACCCTCGCGTACGTACGGGCCATGGCGATCCGCGTCCTGGAGGAGACCGGGCTGCTGCCGCACCTCAACCCGGGCGTCCTGTCCTGGACCGACCTCCAGCGGCTCAAGCCGGTCGCGCCGTCCATGGGGATGATGCTGGAGACGACCGCGACCCGCCTGTGGTCCGAGCCCGGCGGCCCGCACTTCGGCTCGCCCGACAAGGAGCCCGCCGTACGGCTGCGGGTCCTTGAGGACGCCGGACGCTCCAACGTCCCCTTCACGACGGGCGTCCTCATCGGCATCGGGGAGTCCTACGAGGAGCGCGCCGACGCCCTGTTCGCGCTGCGCCGCACGGCCCGCGCCTACCACGGCATCCAGGAGGTGATCGTGCAGAACTTCCGCGCCAAGCCGGACACGGCGATGCGCGGCATGCCCGACGCCGAACTGGAGGAGCTCGCCGCCGCGATCGCCGTGGCCCGGCACATCCTCGGCCCCTCCGCCCGCATCCAGGCCCCGCCGAACCTGGTCGACGCCGAGTACGGGCTGCTGATCCGCGCCGGCATCGACGACTGGGGCGGGGTGTCGCCGCTCACCCCCGACCACGTCAACCCGGAGCGGCCCTGGCCGCACATCGACGACCTCGCGGCGAGGACCGCGGAGTCCGGCTTCAGGCTGCGCGAACGCCTCACCATCTACCCCGAGTTCATCAAGCGCGGCGAACCGTGGCTGGACCCGCGGCTGCTGCCGCACGTCACCGCGCTCGCCGACCCGGAGACCGGGCTCGCGCGCGAGGACGTGCGGCCGGCCGGCCTGCCCTGGCAGGAGCCGGACGAGGCGTTCACCTCCACCGGCCGCACCGATCTGCACCGCACCATCGACACCGAGGGCCGCACCGGCGACCGGCGCGACGACTTCGACGTCGTGTACGGGGACTGGGAGGCGCTGCGCGAGGCCGCCGCGCCCGGCATGGTGCCCGAGCGGATCGACGGCGATGTGCGCCAGGCGCTCGGCCAGGCCGCCGACGACCCGGAGAAGCTCACCGACGAGCAGGCCCTCGCCCTCTTCCACGCCGACGGGCCCGCGCTCGACGCGCTCACCCGCATCGCGGACGAGCTGCGCCGTGACGTGGTCGGCGACGACGTCACCTACATCGTCACGCGCAACATCAACTTCACCAACGTCTGCTACACCGGCTGCCGCTTCTGCGCGTTCGCGCAGCGCCGCACCGACGCCGACGCGTACACGCTCTCCCTCTCGCAGGTCGCGGACCGGGCCGAACAGGCCTGGGAGGTCGGCGCGGTGGAGGTGTGCATGCAGGGCGGCATCCACCCCGACCTGCCGGGCTCCGCCTACTTCGACATCGCGCGGGCCGTGAAGGAGCGCGTGCCGGGCATGCACGTGCACGCCTTCTCGCCGATGGAGGTCGTCAACGGCGCGACCCGCACCGGGCTTTCCATCCGCGACTGGCTGACCGCGGCGAAGGAGGCCGGGCTCGGCTCGATCCCCGGCACGGCGGCGGAGATCCTGGACGACGAGGTCCGCTGGGTCCTCACCAAGGGCAAGCTGCCGACCGCGACCTGGATCGAGGTCGTCAAGACCGCCCACGAGCTGGGCATCAGGTCGTCGTCCACGATGATGTACGGGCATGTCGACCAGCCCCGCCACTGGCTGGGCCACCTGCGCACCCTCGCGTCCATCCAGCGGGAGACCGGCGGGTTCACGGAGTTCGTGACGCTGCCGTTCATCCACACCAACGCGCCCGTGTACCTGGCGGGCATCGCGCGCCCCGGGCCCACCGACCGCGACAACAGGGCCGTGACGGCGATGGCGCGGCTGCTGCTGCACCCGCACATCCCCAACATCCAGACGAGCTGGGTCAAGCTCGGCACCGAGGGCGCGGCCGAGATGCTCCGCTCCGGCGCGAACGACCTGGGCGGGACCCTGATGGAGGAGACCATCTCGCGGATGGCCGGGTCGAGTTACGGCTCGTACCGGTCGGTGCGGGACCTCCGGGCGATCGCGGAGGCCGCGGGCCGGCCGTCGCGCCCCCGCACGACGCTGTACGGGGAGGTGCCGGAGGAGCGCGTCAGGGCGGCCTCGTCGTCGGACGGCCACCTGCCCGAGCTGCTGCCGCTGGTCTCCGACTGAGCGCGTGCGCGCGTCCGTGTCGGCGCCTCAGGCCTCACGCTGCCGTCCGCGTCCGTGGCCGGGCGGCCAAGGCTGGGGCCCCAGCTTCCCGCTGCCGTCCGTCCGCTGCCGTCGGAACCCTCGGGCGATTCGTGTGAACACGGCTTTTAACCGGGCGAGTTGGGGAAGCGGGTGGATGGCGTGAACCCCGCTTGCCGGGGCGCGGCGCCCCGCACGACGGTAGGTTTCGCTTCGCCGGGGCCGGAAACGGTCCCGGCGGGGTCGACGGCTACCTGAGTGTGGGGAGTGACGCGTGAGCACGGTGTGGGGGCGGGCCGAGCAGCTGGACTTCCGCAGCCGGGTGCGCGGATGCCTGCTCGGCGGCGGGATCGGCGACACGCTGGGCGCGGGCGCGTCCGGCGCGCCGCCGGAGCCGGGCTCGGCGCCGGAAGAGCCCGACCTCGTCGCGGTCCACGGCAGACGCGGCGCGGTGACCTGGGCGACGCAGCTCACCCTGTTCACGGTCGACGGCCTGATCCGCGCGCAGATCCGCCGCGACCGCGGCCACTGGCACCCGCCCACCGACATCCACCGCGCGCACCTGCGGTGGTACGCGACGCAGCACGACTGGGGACCCGACGAGCGGCGCGCCGACAACGGCTGGCTGGCCATGGAGGAGTGGCTCTACGCGCGCCGCGACCCGCCGCTGCCGCTGCTGCTCGGCCTCGGCGACGAGCGGATGGGCACCAGGGCGGAGCCGAAGAACCCCCGGGCGCGCGACGCGGGCGCGCTGCCGAGGTCGGCGCCGTTCGGGCTGCTCGTGGGGTGGGAACCGGAGCTGGTGGGCCTGCTGGCTGCCGAGTGCGCGGTGCACACGCACGGGCATCCCGCGGCCTGCCTGTCCGCGTCGGCGTACGCGGTGATCGTGCACGGCCTCGCCCGGCGCGCGCCCCTGGAGGCGGCGGTGGGCGAGGCGCTGAAGCTGCTGGCGGGGGGGCCGGGCCACGAGCCCGTCTCGGCGGCGCTCGGCCGGGCGCTGGAGGGCGTACGGGCCGGCGTGCCCGACGTGCACCGGGTCGCGGCCCTCGCGGGGGCGGGCGGCGCGGAGAACGCCCTCGCGGTCGCGGTGTACTGCGCGCTGGTCGCGGAGGACGTACGGCACGGCCTGTCCCTGGCGACCTCGGGCCCCACGGCCCGCGCGGCGGCCCCGCTGTGCGGCGCCCTGCTCGGGACCTGGCACGGCGAGACGGCGCTGCCGCCGCTGTGGCTCGCCGAACTGGAGGGCCGGGCCACGCTGCTCGAACTCGCCGACGACCTCGCCATGGAACTCACGCAGCCCCAGGCGCTGCACGGCGGCGGCACCGGCGAGGACGCCTGGCTGCGGCGCTACCCCGTCGGATGACGCGCGGTGGCCGCCGCCGCGAGGAGGGCCGCCGGTACGGCGAAACGGCGCCCGGGCCGGCCCGGGGGGCCCGGGGGGGGGCCGGCCCCCCCGGCCCCCCGCGCCGGGTACGCCCGACGGACGGTCGGGTCGAGAGGAGGGGGCCCGGCCGCCGGGCCGAGGCGAGAGCCGGCC
>NZ_JAIUKE010000698.1 GCF_020176795.1 Streptomyces sp. 8L | reverse complement strand
TCGCCATCGGCGGTCTTCTCGCTTCCTCCGGATCAAGCAGATCCAGTATCAGCGTGTCCACCACTCAGGGGGAGACCCCGCCGGCGCTCAACGACGCCCTTGCTGCCGAGCCGTGGCTGCGCGGATGGGGCGCGCCGGCTTAGCCGCACACCCCCTCCGGTGGGCTACGGGATGCTGGGCTCGCCGCTGATGAGGGCGAGCGTCCTGGTGAACGACTGGCGGTCGGCGACGGCGTGACGTGCCCGGGGCCAGGGCCAACCGAAGAACTGGCGCTGGACCGGCAGGGTCAGCGCAAGCAGGATCTCCACCTTCGTGGCCTCTTCCCGTTCGGACAGCACCACCATGCGGGCGTTGACGGCGTACTGAACAGCGAACTGGATGAGGGAGCGCGGGGTCCAACTGCCCGCGTATGTACCGGCGTTGTCGATCAGTCACCGGGTGGAGTCGTCGAGCTGCTGCCACCAGCGCTCCCGCTCGCCCGCGAGGCGTTCCCGCATGAAGGGCGTCCAGCCCGGCTCGTTCTCGGCGGGGAGCTGGATCTGCTGGAGCAGGGCGCACACCGAAGCGATACGGGTCATGTGCGCGCTGAACGCGTCGCGGGCGGCGTGGACGTCCCCCAGCCGCTTCTTGCGGGCCTCCATGCGGGGGGTGACGAACAGTCCGGTCGCGAGGGCGGCCACCACGGCAGTGGCGGCGGCCACCAGCAGGGTCCACACGATATGGGGCATGGGGCACATGGTCCCGCACCGCAGGACCCCGGCGTGCGCCATACCTTCAAACCGAAGGCGCCCCTGATTTCCGCGTCCCGGAAGGCATCCGAGGTCACGCAGGTCAGGGGCGCCCACTGCGCCGACCGGAGCCGCATCGGCTGACGGTAGCCACTCCGGCCAGCACTGGGCCAGCGCGGACTGCGCTGGGCGGGGAGGTCAGCTGCCGGGCCGGGGCTGACGGGCCGGGGTGGTGGCGGCCTGTTCGACGTCCCATCCCTCCGCGACACGTTTGCTCAGCGTGGGCAGCGATACCACGCACTGCGGAAGGGCGGAGAGCTGCCTGAGCGTGTACTGGTGGCCGAAGGCGGTGTAGGTCGGGGCTGGACGGCCGCCGGCGTGGCGTTTGGCCGGCTTGTCGCTGTGGTCGGTGCCGTCGGTGACGGACGGCACGTGGGTGCGGGCGAAGACCTTTTGGAGGATCGGGGCCTTGCCCAGGAGCGGGGAGGGGAAGGCGGTGAGGAGGCGCTCGGCTTCGTCGCGCAGCGTGACCTCCCACAGCTTCCTCGCTTCCTCTCGGCTTTCTGTGAAACCGCGTGTGACGGCTTCCCACCCGTCGGCCAAGTCGGTGAACTCCAGGCGCTGGGCTACCAGCTGGGCGGGACGGCCCGTGGTGGCCACTGCGGTGGTGATGAGCTTGCTCTGGATGGCGTAGGTGTAGCGGGCAGCCTGAGCGAATGCGGCGCGTCCGGCGCTGTCGGCGAGCAGGCGGATGTCGCCGTAGGGAATGTCGAGCATGGGAATGTCTTGGATGTTCGAACGGTGGCGGTTGGCATGGAGGACGCAGCTGGTGATCACGCGCAGCGGGGTGTCGTCGTCCAGGACGCCGCGTTCGGCGATGGCGAGGACATGCTCGATCAGCGCGTTCTTGCTTCTGTTGTCCTCGTGCAGGAGGACGGCCGGGGCCCACGGCTGATTCCAGTACCGGTCGGAGACGATGACGAGGGGGACCGTGGCGTTTTTCGCGGTCCGGGTCCACGCGGTCATCGGATCGTGGCGCCGCTGCGCCGTCCACGTGTCGCCTTCGAAGCGGTCGCCGTCGTGCACTGCGAGGCGGTCGACGCGGCCGTCCTCGTCAGCGTGGAGCCGGATGCGTCGGGAGGGCCAGGTCATGATGTCGAGGCGGCCGGTGGGCCGGCGATCGCGGACGGCGGCGGGCGGACTCTCACGCTCCCAGACCGGCCGGTCCTCCACGGCGCGGCGGGCGGGCGGCACGGACAGCATCAGCGTGTCCTTGAGCGTGCCTCCCGTGACTTCCAGGTGCAGGTGGGTGCCGTTCGCGACCGGGCCGACCTTCGCGCCGTACACCTTGTTGCTGCGGGCCCGCGGGTCACCCGCCGCGGCGCCCTTGATGCCCGCGACGTCATAGGCCAGCAGACAGAGCAGGTTGCGCGCCGCTGCGGCCGCCGTCCACGGGGCTACTCCGGTCACGAGGGCGTGCGTGAACCACTGCGCGGTCTCGCCGCCCAGGGAGGAGGGGTGCAGCGCCTCCGGGCCGCGGTTGTAGGTGTTCAACTCGCCGCACTGGAACGCGGGCTGCTCGGGGTGGAAGAGGTCCAGACGGTCTTCCCACTGCTCCAGGTATGCGGTGATGCGATCCGCGTCGAGCGTGGGGCGGCGCCACAGCACGTCCCACTCCTCGGCGGTGCAGCGATGCCCTCCGCCAGGGGCCGCCGCGGGTGGACCCATTCGCCCGACGATTCGGGGCCTTGAGCCAACGGTGACGGCCATCTGCGTAAGTGCCTGCTTCCGAAGTCCCGGCGGGTACGGGACCGCGCGGCAATGCCGTGCTCCCGGCACCTGAGTGCGGGGGCAGGGGCGCTGTCGCGCCGCGCCTGGCGGCCTACGCCCACGGCGAGGCGGTGATTTGGATGCCGGTGCGCCCTAACTGCCACCGACCCGGTTTTCAATGAGGTCGGGCCAACACCAGGCAGCCAATCCCTACCCGAAAGAGTGAACCTGGCCACCGAGTCCACGCTGTCGACGCTCCACGCCATACCGTTTCTGTGGGCCCGGCGGATACGGGACCGCACCCACTATGCAGAGCAGCGCTGGCACCTACAGCGCACACGCACTGCCCAGGCGGCACAGAACGATCTTGCTGCCGACCCCGAGTGGTCACCAATCCGCCGGGCTTCACGCAGGTCAAGAGGGCTGTCCAGTCTCCGAAGCCTGCGCCCGAATAGGCACAGCGGCTTCGCAAGGGTCACACAACCCGTCGAGCTGCCAGCACGGTCCCGTTCGCGGTGATCTTGACGACATCGACGACGGCTCCGGTGTGCGGTGCTTGGACGACCAGGCCGTCACCCATGTAGAGGGCGACGTGCTCGGGGCGGGCCGCGCTGCCCTCCGTGAAGACGAGGTCTCCGGCCTTGAGCGCAGTGAGCGGGACCGCGCGGCCGTCGCGGATCTGCGTGTAGGTGGTGCGGGTGAGCTGGATGCCGGCCACGCCGTAGGCCCGTTGGACCAGGGAGGAGCAGTCGCAGCGGTCGCGCGGGTTGTTGCCGTGGGGGTTGGTGCAGCTGCCGCCCCACTGGTAGGGCGTGGCCAGTTGGCCCAGGGCCCACTGGATGGCGGTGCGAACCTGGGCTGGTGCGTCGGCGGGGAGGTGGTAGCCCGCAGGGACAGTTCCAGCGGGGGTCGAGCTGTACGTCGAGACGCTCGGCATGCCGCAGGCCGTGGAGATGCCGACGGTGGCCGGCGGTGAGTTCAGGTCCGCGGTTCGGCCGGCGGCGCCGGCTCCGAGGGTGGGCGCGATGGCGCGCTGGAGAGCGGTTGCGAGGGCTTCGTGCTTGGCGTACGCGTCGGGGGTGCCCGACTTCTGCACCGTCTGTGCGGCCTGGGAGAGGGGCATCGTCTGCCAGCCGCGTACGGACAGGAGGGCTCGGTAGAAGCGGGTGCTCGCGTACACGGGGTCGAGGATCTGCGCGGCGCTCCCCCAGCCCTGGGAGGGGCGCTGCTGGAACAGGCCCAGCGAGTCGCGGTCTCCGCCGGCGCGGTTGTGCAGGGTGGATTCCTGGAGAGCGGTGGCCAGGGCGATCACCTGGCCGCGGGCCGGCACGTGCAGCTGCGCGCCGGTCGCGACGATGGTCTTCGCATTGGTGACCTGCTCGGCGTCGGAGAGCCCGGGCACGTGGATGGTGGCGGTGCTGCCGGCGAGGACGGCGCGGACCTGCTGGGTGACTTGTGCGGCGTCGACCGCCTCGCTGCCCTGCTCACTGGCGGGGCAGGACGACGCGGCGTTCTGGGAGTCGGTCTGTGCCAGGGCGGAGAGGTGGGCGGCGACGGCCGAACTGACAGCGAGGGCCAGGAGGATGAGGCCGGCCGCGCCGACGGCCAGCCTCATCCTGGTCTTCCGCTTCACGACGGCCGCCGGGGCGGGGTGCGGTGACGCGACGCGCGATCGAGCCGCTGCCGGAGACGCTGCTGGTGCGCCGACGCCGGCGGGGGCTGGTTGGCCGCCACGCGCGGACGGTTTTGCGGCCTGGCGCCGGCGACGCGGCGGGAGCGGGGGCTCTGGGTGCCGGGCCGGTGGGTCG
>NZ_JAIUKE010000697.1 GCF_020176795.1 Streptomyces sp. 8L | reverse complement strand
GTACGCGGCGCGGGCGGGCCGGGGGGGGGGGGCCCTCACCGCGGCACCGCCGTCTGTGCGCCGGCCAGGGCCAGGACGCCGCGCTCGACGCGGTCCGCGACGCCGTGCGCCTCGTAGCCGAGTCCGGCCTGCGCGGCGGGGCTGGTGTCGTGCGCGGCCATGGCGGACGCGGCGGGTTCCGGCGCGGTGACGCTGCGCCCGTCGGCGAAGCCGGTCACGGCGTAGACGACGACGGGCGCCCGGGTGAGGACGTCGACGCTCCAGGTGGCGCGCTGCCGCCCGCCGAAGGCCGCGGCGGCCGTGCCGGGTACCGGGTAGGCGCTGGGCAGCAGGGCGGTGTCGGAGGCGAGGTGGCGCCGGGCGAAGGCGCTGTGCAGGGCGGTCATGGCCGCGGGGTCGGCCCGGGTGAAGACGAGGCCGACCGTCGTGACGTCGCTGGATGTGGCGTCGCGGTAGGTGGCCCGTACGACCCGCAGGCAGCCGACGGTGCGCAGCGCGGTGGCGAGGGCTGGATCGAGGGTGCCCGCGCAGCCGCTGTCGGGGGCGACGCCGAGCCGGGTCCAGGTGCGGTCGGAGCCGTCCGGGCCCGCGCCCGCGCCGTCGAGGACGGGCGGGAAGAGGGTGTCGACGGGCGTGGAGTGCCACAGGCCGCGGGCCGTGTCGAAGCGGCTGACCGCGGAGGGCGTGCCGGGGTCGTCGTCCAGCAGCCAGTTCCCGGTGACCGCGCCGCCGAGGAGGCCGAGGCCGAGGACGAGCAGGGTGACGACGACGGCGGTGCGCGAGAACCGCTTCCCCGGTGCGGCCGGCGGGCGTCCGGTGCCTTCCGCGTGCTCGGCGGGCCACGGCGGCCAGACCTCGCGCAGCGGCGGCACGGCGGCGCCGGCCCCCGGAGCGGGGGTGGCCCGCGGCTCGGCGGGCGCCTGGAGTGGCGGAGCGGACTGCGGGGACGGCACGGACCGCAGGGGCGGCGCCGGTGGCTTCGCCGGTACGGACGGGGGCGCCTCGGGCGGCGGCGGTACGGAGGAGCCCCGCGCCTCGATGCTCATCCGCCCCTCCGGGTCCTGGTGCCGTTACCTGCCTGGCAGGGCGCCCGTGCCCGGCCGCGCTGCGGATCGCCGTACGGGACGGGCGCGTTCGCGTGAAGTCGTGAAGTCCGGACGTAACTCTACGGGCTCGCGGAGCGGCCGGGGCCCCGCGCGCCCGGTCGCCGGGCGGTGCGGCGATCGGGGAAGCGCGTACGTCTACCGCCGGGTAATCCCCTCTGGCAAGCTCGGTCCATGACTCCCCTCGCCTCGGACCGGGCCCGGTACGACCGGGCCACCGCGCATCTCGACGCACCGCTTGCCGTCGTGGACCTGGACGCCTTCGACGCGAACGCCGACGACCTCGTGCGGCGCGCGGGCGGCAAGCCGATCCGGGTGGCCAGCAAGTCGGTGCGCTGCCGGGCCCTGCTGGAGCGGGTCCTGGCGCGGGACGGCTTCGCGGGCCTGATGTCCTTCACCCTGCCGGAGTCGCTGTGGCTGGCGCGGGCGGGCTTCGACGACGTGCTGCTCGCGTACCCGTCGGCGGACCGCTCGGCGTACGCGGAGCTCGCGGCCGATCCGAAGCTGGCGGGCGCGGTCACCGTGATGGTGGACGACCCGG
The DNA here is from genome assembly GCF_020176795.1 of Streptomyces sp. 8L. GTDB lineage: Bacteria > Actinomycetota > Actinomycetes > Streptomycetales > Streptomycetaceae > Streptomyces. The sequence continues at coordinate 2,711 of NZ_JAIUKE010000697.1, read as the reverse complement.
CGCAGCTGGACCTGATCGACGCGGCGCGCGACCGGGGCCGCGAGGAGATCCGGGTCTGCCTCGAACTGGACACGTCGCTGCGGATGTTCGGCGGTCGGGTGCGGATCGGCGCGCTGCGCTCGCCGCTGCGCGAGCCGGCGCAGCTGGCGGAGCTGGCACGGTCGGTGGCGCGCAGGCCGGGGTTCCGGCTGGTCGGCCTGATGGGGTACGAGGGCCATGTGGCGGGGGTCGGCGACGCGGTGGCGGACCGTCCACTGCGCTCGCGCGCGATCCGGCTGATGCAGGCGGCGGCGCGCAAGGAGCTCGCGGGGCGGCGCGCGGAGGTGGTGCGCGCGGTGCGGGCGGTCGCGCCCGGGCTGGAGTTCGTCAACGGCGGCGGTACCGGCAGCGTGCAGCACACGGCGGCGGAGGACGCGGTGACGGAGATCGCCGCGGGCTCGGGGCTCTACCAGCCGCGCCTGTTCGACAACTACACGGCGTTCTCCGGGCGTCCGGCCGCGCTGTTCGGGCAGCCCGTGGTGCGCAGGCCAGGGGTCGGGGTGGTGACGGTCCTGGGCGGCGGCTATCCGGCTTCGGGCGCCGCGGGCCCCGACCGGCTGCCGGTCCCCTACCTGCCTGAGGGGTTGCGCTACGACGGGCAGGAGGGGCCCGGAGAGGTGCAGACGCCGCTGCTGGGCTCGGCGGCGGACGATCTGCTGATCGGCGACACGGTGTGGTTCCGGCACGCGAAGGCGGGCGAGATGTGCGAGCGGTTCGCCGCGCTGCACCTGATCGAGGGCGACCGGGTGACCGCGACGGTGCCGACGTACCGGGGCGAGGGACGTACGTTCCTGTAGCGGGCGCCGTCCCAACGCCCCCGTGGATCGCGCCGCATGACGCTTCGTCCGGGTCTGTGCACCGGGGTGTCGCGTGGGGCGCGGTCGTGTGGCAAGGTCCGTGCGTATGGCGGCCGTACTCACGAGGTGGTCACGGCCGGAGAACGAGGAGGCCTCCCGATGGCATCAGGCATGCCCGCCAAGCCGGTCGACACCAGCAGGCCGCACCCGGCGCGCATCTATGACTACCTGCTCGGCGGGAAGGACAACTACCCCGTGGACCAGGCCGTCGCCGAGCGGCTGCCGGTGGAGGCGGTGAACGGCGCGGCGGCCAACCGGGCGTTCATGCGCCGTGTGATCGCCTGGACGGCCGGGAGCGGCGTCCGGCAGTTCCTGGACATCGGTACGGGCATTCCGACCGAGCCGAACCTCCACCAGATCGCGCAGGACGTCGACCCCACGTGCCGGGTCGTCTACGTGGACAACGACCCGATCGTGCTCCGGCACGCGGAAGCGCTGCTCGTCAGCTCCCCGGAGGGGCGCACCGCGTACGTCCAGGCGGACGTCCTCGATCCGGAGACCATCCTCGAACAGGCCCGCGAGACACTCGACTTCACCCGGCCCGTCGCGCTGTCGCTGATCGCGCTGCTGCACTTCGTGCCCGACGACGGCGATCCGTACGGCCTGGTGCGGACGCTGCTCGCGCCGCTCGCGCCGGGCAGCTGCCTGATCCTCTCGCACCTGAGCATGGACCGGCTCACGCCCGAGCAGGACCGCACGGACGAGTACCGGGCCGCCGGGATCGACCTGCGGCCCCGTACGCACGCGGAGGTGTCGCGGTTCTTCGAAGGGCTCGACCTGGTGGAGCCCGGCGTGGTGCCCTGCTGGCACAAGGACACGCCGGAGCCCGCGGACAGCGGCCTTCCGGGCGCCGACTCGGCGTACGCCGGGGTGGCGTTCGTCCGCTGACCCGGGGCCGGATGCCGACCGGGGCGGGCGCCGAACGAGGCGGATGCCGAACGGACATGGGCGCCGCCCTGGGCCGGACGTCGGCCCGGCCGGGCGTGCCGGGTCGCGGCGGCGTGACCCGGCGCGCGCCCGGCTACAGCGGCGTGACGTACGCGCCGGAGATGCCGCCGTCGACGAGGAAGTCCGACGCGTTGACGAACGACGCGTCGTCGCTGGCGAGGAACGCGACCGCGGCGGCGATCTCGGTGGCCTCCGCGAACCGGCCGAGCGGGATGTGCACCAGCCTGCGCGCGGCGCGCTCCGGGTCCTTCGGGAACAGCTCACGCAGCAGCGGGGTGTTGACCGGCCCCGGGCACAGCGCGTTGACGCGGATGCCCTCGCGGGCGAACTGGACACCGAGTTCGCGTGACATGGCGAGCACGCCGCCCTTGGACGCGGTGTAGGAGATCTGCGAGGTCGCGGCCCCCATCCTGGCCACGAAGGACGCGGTGTTGATGATGGAGCCCCGGCCCTGGCGGCGCATGTACGGGATGGCTGCCTTGCAGCACAGGTAGACGGAGGTGAGGTTGACCTCCTGCACGCGCCGCCACGCGTCGAGTCCCGTGTCGAGGATCGAGTCGTCGTCGGGCGGCGAGATGCCGGCGTTGTTGAAGGCGACGTCGACGCTGCCGTACGTGTCGTACGCGGCCTCGAACAGCGCCTCGACCTGCTCGGCGTCGGTGACGTCCGCCCGGACGAAGAGGCCGTCGGACTCGGCCGCCGCGGCGCGGCCCGCCGCCTCGTCGATGTCGGCGCAGACGACGCGGGCCCCCTCGGAGGCGAGCCGGCGCACGGTGGCGAGGCCGATGCCGCTGCCCGCGCCGGTGACGACGGCGGTACGGCCGACGAGGCGGCGGCAGACGGGGGCGCCGCCGGCCGCGTCGGCCT
>NZ_JAIUKE010000696.1 GCF_020176795.1 Streptomyces sp. 8L | reverse complement strand
GTCCTCGACCCCGTCCCCGTCCCCGTCCCCGTCCGGCGGCGTGGCCCTGATCACCGGTGCCGGCTCCGGCATCGGGCGGGCCGTCGCGCGGGAACTCGGCGCCGCCGGCTGGACGCTGGTGCTCGCCGGGCGGAGGCCCGAGGCGCTGGAGCGGACCCGGGCGGAGATCGAGGCCGACCGGGTCCTCTGCGTCGGCGCGGACGTCTCGGACGCCGACGACGTCGAGCGCCTCTTCGCCGCCGCCGCGGACTTCGACCCGCGCCTCGACCTGCTCTTCAACAACGCGGGCACCTTCGGCCCCGGCGGCATCCCGTTCGACGAACTCCCGCTCTCCGCCTGGCAGAAGGTGGTCGGCACCAACCTCACCGGAGCGTTCCTGTGCGCGCAGGCCGCGTTCCGCAGGATGAAGGCGCAGGACCCGCGGGGCGGCCGGATCATCAACAACGGCTCCGTCTCCGCGCACGTGCCGCGCCCGAGCTCCGCCCCGTACACGGCGACCAAGCACGGCCTGACCGGGCTGACCAGGTCGATCTCCCTGGACGGCAGGCCGTACCGGATCGCGTGCGGGCAGATCGACATCGGCAACGCCGCGACCGACATGACGGACCGGATGGCGCGGGGCGTACCGCAGGCGGACGGCCGTCTCGCCGCGGAGCCGGTGATGGACGTCGCGGATGTCGCGCGGACCGTACGGCACATGGCGGAGCTGCCGCTGGAGGCCAACGTCCAGTTCGCCACGGTCCTCGCGACGGCGATGCCGTTCATCGGCCGGGGCTGAGCGCCGGCGGACGTCCGGCCCGGGGCCGCCCGGCCGCCGGCCGCCGGGGCGCTTTGCCGTCAGGTCAGGACGCGGATCGGCACGCCGGACGCCCACGCCGCGATGTCCTCGACCGCGTCGCGGTAGAACACGTCGTACGTGTCCCGCGTGACATAGCCGACGTGCGGCGTGAGGACGGCGTTGTCCAGGGCCCGCAGCGGGTGGTGCTCCGGCAGCGGCTCCTGGTCGAAGACGTCGAGCGCGGCGCCGCCGATCCGCTGCTCGCGCAGGGCGGCGAGCAGCGCGTACTCGTCGACGATCGGCCCGCGCGAGGTGTTGACCAACAGCGCGGTCGGCTTCATCGCGGCGATCTCGGCGGCCCCGACCAGGCTCCGGGTGCGGTCGCTGAGGACCAGGTGGACCGACAGGACGTCGGCGGTGGCGAACAGTTCGTCCTTCGAGACGGCGCGCACCCCGTGCTCGGCGGCCCGCTCCTCGGTGAGGTTCTGGCTCCAGGCGACGGTCTCCATGCCGAAGGCCCGGCCGATCTCCGCGACGCGCGCGCCGAGACGCCCGAGGCCGAGCAGGCCGAGCGTCCGGCCGTGCAGGTCGCCGCCGACTCGGGTCTGCCAGCCCCCGTCGCGCACGGAGCGGTTCTCGGCCGGGACGTTCCGTACGGCCGCCAGGATCAGCGCCCAGGTCAGTTCGGCGGTCGGGGCCGACATGTAGCCGGTGTACGCGACGGTGAGGCCCCGTTCGCGGGCGGCCTCGATGTCGATGGAGCGGTTGCCCTTGCCGGTGGTGACGAGCAGCCGCAGGTCGGTCAGCCTCCGCAGGACACCGGCGGGGAACGGCGTGCGCTCCCGCATCGCCACGGCCACGTCGAACCCGGCCAGCCCCTTGACGAGCGCGTCCTCGTCCGCGAACGGCTCGTGGAACACCCGGATCTCGGCGTCGAGGGAGTCCCAGTCGGCGAAGCCGAGCGCGACGTGCTGGTAGTCGTCCAGAATTGCGATCCTCATGGGCCAGAAACTACCCGCAGCCGCCGCCCCGGCGGCGGCGAGGCCCCGTGTCCGCTCTGTCACACGGCGGGCATGGAGCACAACACGGCGGGCTTGGAGCACGACAGGCCGGGCATGGAGCACACTGCGGGCATGGATCAAGGACCCGAGAAGAGCGCCCCGGCCGTCCAGGACCCGTGGGCTGCGGTGGAGCGCCTGTACGGCTGGCTCGACGGGCGCAGCACACTCCCCGCCGACCAGGAGCGGCTGCTGCGGCTGCTGAAACTGACCGAGGAGACCGGCGAGGTGGCGGCGGCCGTGATCGGTGCCACCGGGCAGAACCCGCGCAAGGGCGTCACCCACAGCTGGGGCGACGTGGAGGCCGAGCTGTGCGATGTGATCGTGACGGCGATGGTCGCGCTGCGCACGCTCACCCCGGAGGCCGCGCGGGTGTTCGCGGGGCATCTGCGGCGGGTGGACGAGCGCACGCGGATCTGAGGAACGCCACGGGGGCCCGAGGCTGCTGGACCACCGCGGGGTGCGTCGCGCCGACCTCGGGGTGAGGGTCAGTACACCCCGCCGCCGCTTCCGCCGCCGGCCGCGGTGGGCGCCGCCGTCTTGGTGATCTGCCCGCCGTCCGGGCCCACCAGCCACCACTTGGCGCCGAAGCCGTCCACGCCCTGGCCCTTGGTGTCGCCCGCGGCCGTGTCGCCCGCGAAGTAGTAGAGCGGGTGGCCCGCGTAGGCGACCTGGGTCGTGCCGTCGGACCGCTTGACGAGGGTCAGCTTGGCCGCCGTCACACCGGAACCGGCCCTGGGCGCGGCCTTCGCCGTGACCGGAGGCCAGGCGGCGGCGCAGTCCCCGGTGCAACGGGAGGCGCCCGCCTTGTCCTTGACGAACAGGTACAGCGTCTTGCCGGAGCCGTCGACGAGATGGGTGCCCAGGTCGCCGCCGGTGGAGCGGATGTCCGCCACCGCCCCCGCGCCCGACCCGGCCGCGGCGGGCGCGCTCGCACTGCCGCCCGCCGCGTGGCTCGGGGACGAACTCCCGCCCTCGGCGGCCGAGTCGGAGCCTCCGCCGCAGGCCGCGGCGAACGCGGCCACCCCCGCGAGCACCAGGCCGAGAGCCGCGGTGGGCCCCCGGCCCCGCCTCCCGTTCCACCCGCGCGGCGCCCGCGCGCTCCCGCGCGCCGGGCTCATCCGCGCGTTGCCACGCGATGCCGTCGAACCATTCATCGGAACCGTCCCCTCACGAGACCTGTACGAGGGTTCCGCGCGGCCCTGATGGCCGGGCTCCTCGTCCGCCGCCGTCGCCCCGTGGCGGGAACCGGGGCCGGGTGGCGCGTCTTGTCTCTCACTACGCGGCGTCCCGCGCACCCGCTCAAGAAGGAGAGAGTGACGTGCGCCACACGGCCACCCGGGCGGCCCGGAAGCGGCGTCAGCCCGTGAGGTCGCCCTCCCGTTCGTTGACCGCCGCGTAGTGCCGCAGCTTGTCCTCGTCGACGCTGACGCCGAGGCCGGGCCCCGTCGGCACCCGCAGCCTGCCGTCCGCGAGGCCGAGCGGCTCGATGATGTCGTCGGCGTGCAGGTAGTACATGGAGTCGATGGCGCGCGAGAGCACCGGGGTGCTGGAGACGACCGCGAGGTGCGCGGCGGTCGCGATGCCCAGTTCGCCGCCGCTGTGCAGGTTCATGCCGAGCCCGAAGGTCTCGCAGTGCGCGGCCAGCGCCTTGGTGGGCGCGATGCCGCCCCACTTGTAGACGTCACCGTGGATCACGTCGACCGCGTTCAGCCGCATCGCGGGCGCGAACTCCTCGAACCGTACGACGCACATGTTGGTGCACAGCGGGATGCGGACGCGGGCGTGCACCTGGCTCATGCCCTCGATGCCGGTGCACGGGTCCTCCAGGTACTCCAGATCGAGTTCCTCAAGCGCGATCCCCGCCCGTACGGAATCGGGTACGGACCAGGCCGCGTTGGGGTCGACCCGCAGGTCGACGGCGGGCAGCGCGGCGCGCAGCGCGCGCAGGATGGCGACGTCGCCGTCCACGTCGACGGTGCCCTTGAGCTTCACGGCGCGAAAGCCGCCCTCGGCGACGACGCGGGCCGCGTGGTCGGCGAGCGCGCCGGGCAGCGCGTCGCGGCTGGCGCCGGGCGCGTCGGCGCGGGTGATGAGCGCGGTGATCGGCACCTCGTCGCGGACCGGGCCGCCGAGCAGGTCGGTCAGGGACTGCCCGGTGGCCTTGCCCATCGCGTCCCAGCAGGCCACGTCGAGGGCGGCGAGGGCCGCGTAGCCGAGGTAGCCGTAGAAGAAGGGCACCATGTGCTGCTTGCGGTGGAAGGCCTCAAGGGCGAAGGGGCTGGTGCCGATCAGGTCCTTCGCGAGGGACTCCACGATCGCGGCGACGGGGCGGCCCCACATGGTCTCGCCCCAGCCCTCGACGCCGTCGTCGGTGCGGACCCTCACCACGGTGCGGGTCTCGCCGGTCTTGGTCTCGAACGAGCTGGTGAACGGGTTGACCAGGGGGAGGTTGACCACCTGCACGTCGACGTCTGTGATCTTCATTCTTCTCCTCGGTGCGTGGGGGCGGGTGCGGGATC
>NZ_JAIUKE010000695.1:829-4393 GCF_020176795.1 Streptomyces sp. 8L | reverse complement strand
CGGGGCGGCCCCCGCGGCCCCCCCCCCCCCCCCGCCGCCCCCCCACCCCCGGCCCCCCCGGGGGGCCCGGGGGCTTCCGTACGGCAGGGGCGGCAGGAGTCGAACCTGCGACCGACGCTTTTGGAGAGCGTTGCTCTGGCCTCTGAGCTACACCCCTTCGGCGTCCCGACTCTGTCAGGTTCGCCTCAGAGGCGTCATCCGATTATCCGTGTGTCGGGTGCTCCGTGCCCCGAATGGCCGTCAGCTCCTGGCGGCGGCCCACGCGTGCTGGATCACCAGGTCCGCCTTCAGCTCGGCGAGCTGCACGGCCACGGCCGAGGGGGCGGTGCCGCCGCGCCCGTTGCGGGACGCCAGCGCGCCCTGCACGTTGAGGACGGAGCGCACGTCCGGCGTCAGATGCGGGGAGATCTTGGCGAACTGCTCGTCGGTCAGCTCGTCCAGCTCGATGCCGAGCCCCTCGCACTCCTTGACACACTCCCCCGCGACCTCGTGCGCCACCCGGAACGGCACGCCCTGCTTGACCAGCCACTCCGCGATGTCGGTCGCGAGCGAGAAACCGGCGGGGGCCAGCTCCTCCATGCGCGTCCTGTTGATCTTCAGTGTGGCCATCATGCCGGTGAAGGCGGGGAGCAGGAGCTCCAGTTGGTCGCAGGAGTCGAAGACGGGCTCCTTGTCCTCCTGGAGGTCGCGGTTGTACGCGAGCGGCAGCGCCTTGAGGGTCGCCATCAGCCCTGTCAGATTGCCGATGAGCCGGCCGGACTTGCCGCGCGCCAGCTCCGCGATGTCGGGGTTCTTCTTCTGCGGCATGATCGACGAGCCGGTGGAGTAGGCGTCGTCCAGCGTCACGAAGGAGAACTCCTTCGTGTTCCACAGGATGACCTCCTCCGCGATCCTGGAGAGGTTCACGCCGATCATCGCGGTGATGAAGGTGAACTCGGCGACGAAGTCGCGGGAGGCCGTGCCGTCGATGGAGTTGCCGGCCGAGCCGCGCTCGAAGCCGAGGTCCGTCGCGACCGCCTCGGGGTCGAGCCCGAGCGAGGAGCCGGCCAGCGCGCCGGAGCCGTACGGGGAGACCGCCGTGCGCTTGTCCCACTGGCGCAGCCGCTCCGCGTCCCGCGACAGCGCCTGGACGTGTGCGAGGACATGGTGCGCGAACAGCACGGGCTGTGCGTGCTGGAGGTGGGTACGGCCCGGCATGGCGACGGTGGAGTGGGCGTCGGCGAGGCCGACCAGCGCGTCCTGGAGGTCGGCGATCAGGCCGCCGATGACGCGTCCGTGGTCGCGCAGGTACATCCGGAAGAGGGTGGCGACCTGGTCGTTGCGGGACCGGCCGGCGCGCAGCTTGCCGCCGAGGTCGGGACCGAGGCGCTCCAGCAGGCCGCGCTCCAGGGCGGTGTGCACGTCCTCGTCGGCGACGGTGCCGGTGAACGAGCCGTCCGCGACGTCGTCCTCCAGCTGGGCGAGCCCGGCGAGCATCTCCGTCAGCTCGTCCCCGGTGAGCAGTCCGGCCTTGTGCAGCACGCGTGCGTGGGCGCGCGATCCGGCGATGTCGTACGGGGCGAGGCGCCAGTCGAAGTGCACGGACGCCGAGAGCTTGGCCAGGGCGTCGGCCGGTCCGCCGGCGAACCGGCCGCCCCAGAGCCGGACGTCACCGTTGTTGCTGCTCACTGCTGCTCCCGAGGTGGAGAGGGTGGAGAGGGAAGAAGGTCGAGGGTACGGGCCGCGCCGCCGCGATCCGTACCGGTACGGGCCGCACCCGCGATCTCCGTACGCGTACGGGCCGCACGTGCGATGTCCGTACGCGGACGCGCCGCACGTGCGATGCCCGTACGCGGACGCGCCGCAGTTGCGATCTCCGTACGAGGACGGGCTCGGGGGTCCGGGCAGGAACGGGCCCCGGAACCGGGCCGCCTCCCCGCCCAGGAGGGAACGGGGAGGCGGTGGTGGTGCCGGCGGGCCCCCGCTCCGCGCGGGTCACGCCCGGGACTACGCCTGGAGGTCGCGCTTCGCGGCGATCTTCGAGGAGAGGCCGAAGATCTCGATGAAGCCCTGCGCCTTCGACTGGTCGAACGTGTCGCCCGTGTCGTACGTGGCGAGGTTGAAGTCGTACAGCGACTTCTCCGAGCGGCGGCCGGTGACCACGGCGCGACCCGCGTGCAGGGTCATCCGGATGTCGCCGGTGACGTGCTCGTTGGCCTCGTTGATGAAGCCGTCCAGCGCGCGCTTGAGCGGGGAGAACCACTGGCCGTCGTAGACCAGCTCGCCCCAGCGCTGCTCGACCTGCCGCTTGTAGCGGGCCAGTTCGCGCTCGACGGTGACGTTCTCCAGCTCCTGGTGTGCGGTGATCAGCGCGATCGCGCCGGGCGCCTCGTAGACCTCGCGGGACTTGATGCCCACGAGCCGGTCCTCGACGATGTCGATCCGGCCGATGCCCTGCGCCCCGGCGCGCTCGTTGAGCTGCTGGACGGCCTGGAGGACGGTGACGGGCTTGCCGTCGATCGCGACGGGGACGCCCGCCTTGAAGGAGATGACGACCTCGTCGGCCTCGCGGGGCGCGGCGGGGTTCTGCGTGTAGTCGTAGATGTCCTCGATCGGCGCGTTCCAGATGTCCTCGAGGAAGCCCGTCTCGACCGCGCGCCCGAAGACGTTCTGGTCGATGGAGTAGGGGGACTTCTTGGTGGTCGCGATCGGGAGGTTCTTCTCCTCGCAGAAGGCGATCGCCTTGTCGCGGGTCATCGCGTAGTCGCGGACCGGGGCGATGCACTTCAGGCCGGGCGCGAGGGCGACGATGCCGGCCTCGAAGCGGACCTGGTCGTTGCCCTTGCCGGTGCAGCCGTGGGCGACGGTGCCGGCGCCGTGCTTCTCGGCGGCGGCGACCAGGTGCTTGACGATGGCGGGCCTGGAGAGGGCGGAGACCAGCGGGTAGCGGTCCATGTAGAGCGCGTTGGCCTTGATCGCCGGCAGGCAGTAGCCCTCGGCGAACTCGTCCTTCGCGTCGGCGACCTCGGCCTCGACGGCGCCGCAGGCGAGGGCGCGCTTGCGGATGACGTCCATGTCCTCGCCGCCCTGGCCGACGTCGACGGCGACGGCGATCACCTCGGCGCCGGTCTCCTCGGCGATCCAACCGATGGCGACGGACGTGTCCAGGCCGCCCGAGTAGGCGAGTACGACGCGCTCGGTCACGAGTCTCTCCTTTGGATGCATTCGCTGATGGGTATAACTATGCAAGGCTCCGCATGGTTTGTCAAAACGCGCCCGCGACCAGGCCCGGACGAGGGGGACGGCACCGCCCCGCCGAGGTGGCCCGCACGGAGCAAGGGGCTCGCCCGTCCGGCCGCGCCGGGCGGGCGCGGCCCGGCGACCGCCCCTACGCTCCGGCCATGACGACCGTACGCGCGGCAGCGTCCGCCCTCCTCACCCTGACCGCCGTCGCCGCCCTCACGGGCGCGGGGCCCCCCGGCCCCCCCCGCCCCCCCCCGGCCCCGCGGGGGGGGGGCCCCCGGCGCCCCCCCCGGGGGGGCCCCCGGGCGGGGCCCCCCCCCCGGGGCCCCCCCGGGCGGGGGG
>NZ_JAIUKE010000695.1:0-821 GCF_020176795.1 Streptomyces sp. 8L | reverse complement strand
CCCCCGCCCCTCCCCCCCCCCCGCGCGGCCGCGCCCCCCCCCCCCCCCCCCCCCGCCGCCGCCCCCCCCCCGGGCGCGCCCCCGGCGCACGCCCGCGTCCAGCCGCTGCCCGAGCGGATGGCGGACACCGGCGGCGGCAGCCAGCTGATCACCGTCGAGGGCCCCGCCCTCGGCTCCACGACGGGCCGGCTGACCTGGTGGGACCGCCGGGGCCCGCACTGGGTGGCGGCGGGCTCCGCGCCGGCGCGGTTCGGCGCCAACGGCCTGACCGACGGGGCGACCCGTCAGCAGGGCACCAACACGACGCCGACCGGCCTGTACGGACTGCCGTACGCCTTCGGCAACGCGGCGGCGCCGCCCGGCACGGCCTACCCCTACCGGCGGGCGACCGCGCGGTCCTGGTGGTGCGAGGACAACGCGTCGCGCGCATACAACCGCTGGACGGAGGGGCTGCCCGCGGACTGCCGGGCGAGCGAGTCGGAGCACCTGGCGGACTACGCGGCACAGTACGCCCACGCGCTGGTCATCGGGTTCAACTACGCGCACCCCGTGCACGGGCGGGGCGCGGGGATCTTCCTCCACGTGAACGGGAAGGGCGCGACGGCCGGGTGCGTCTCGGTCCCCGCGGCCGCGATGAGCTCGGTCCTGGCCTGGGTGGACAGGTCGCGCGATCCGCACATCGCGATCGGCACGGAGCGGGGCGGGGCGACGGCGGTCACCGCCTACTGACCACGACGCGAGACCCGGCCGCCCGCCCCGGGGGGGGGGGCGCACCAGGAACGGGGGCACGGCCGCATCGGTCCCCGGGCCCCCGTTCCTGG
>NZ_JAIUKE010000694.1 GCF_020176795.1 Streptomyces sp. 8L | reverse complement strand
GGGGGGGGGCGCCGGGGGGGGGGGGCGCCCGGGGCGGGGGGGGCGCCGGGGGGGGGGGGGGCGGCGGCGCCCCCGGACCACCGGGGGCACCCGCGCCCGCACCCATGCCGGTACGCGGACCGCCCCCGGGACCCGTGCCGGAGCCAGGACTCATGCCCGCGCCAGGACCCGCGCCGCGGGCCGGGCCCCGGCCCGCGCCTGGGCCGGTGTCGCGGCGCGGTGTCTTCGGCACGGTCATGGCGATCGGCGGCGCGCCGCCCACCGCCCTGCGGTCCGGGACGGCGGCGAGCGCGCGCGGGCCGACCTTGGGCACAGGCCCCGCGAGCAGCAGCGACGGCGGGATGAGCACGGAGGCCGTCGTACCGCCGCCCGGCGTGCGCGCCAGGGTGACCCGGATGCCCCAGCGCCGCGACAGGCCGCCGACCACGAACAGGCCGAGCACCTTCGTCGGCACCAGGTCGAGCCGTTCACGGCGCACCAGGCGCGCGTTCTCCTCCTCCAGCCGCGCGGGGCTCATCCCGAGGCCGTGGTCGATGATCTCGACGAAGCCGCCGTCGCCGTCGCCGCCCTCGGCGCGAGAGCGTACGACCACCTCGACGCGCGTGCCGGACGGCGAGAACGCCACGGCGTTCTCCAGCAGTTCGGCCAGCATCAGCGTGAGGTCGCCAACGATGTCGGGGATGACGGTGACATCGTTCTCGGCGCGCGGCGCGACCCGCTGGTAGCCCTCGATCTGGCCGAGTGCCGCCCGTACGACGTCCGTCAGGGCGGTGGGGCCGGCCTCCGGCGCGTCGTCGCGGATGCCGGCGAGCAGCAGCAGGCTCTCCGCGTTGCGTTGCAGGCGTACGGCGATGTGGTCGATGCGGTAGAGGCGTTCCAGCACGTCGGGGCTAGTCTCGCCGCGCTCGATCGCGTCGATCAGGGTCAGCTGGCGCACGGTCAGGTTGGAGACGCGGCGGCCCACGTTGCCGAACATCTCGGCGACATTGCGGCGGCCCAGTACCTGGCGTTCGAGCAGCGCGGTGGCCGTCGCCTGCACCTGGTTGAACGCGGCGGCGAGGTCGCCGATCTCGTCCTGCACCGGCACGGGCACCGCTTCGAGGCGGGGCGGCGCGGTGTCCACGGAGTCGTCGTCCGCGACCCTCGACAGCTCCCGCCCCGCCAGGTCGGCCACGCGCGTGGCGGCGGCCGTGAGCGCCTGCACGGGCCGGATCACCGAGCGCCGGGCGAGGACGGAGAACAGCAGCCACAGGACGAACCCGACCAGCGCGGACCCCAGCAGGATCACGGCGCGCCACCAGGCCGCGTTGGAGGCGCCGCTCGCCTCGTCGGCGATCTGGCCGATCAGCGAGCGGGTGATCCGCAGCCGGTTGTCGGCCTGCCGCAGGTACGTGGTCTCCGACGAGAGCGCGGTACTCAGGTCGTCCTGCACGATCGACGGCTTCTGCGCGACCAGCGACCCGGGGTCGACCTGGAGCGCCGCGTAGTGCTGCCCGATCGTGTTCTCCGGCTCGCTGCGCTCGATACCGGCGAGCTCCTGGCCCTGCCGCGTCGTCGCGTACCGGGTGAACCGGTCGGCCTGGTAGGTGTACGTGGCGTACTCGCCGACGGCGCCGGTGAACTCGATGAGCGCGTTGGGGTCGCCGGTGCGGGCCGCGAACACGCTGGTCTCGAAGGAGGCGTGGGCGGTGTCGGCGCGCAGCAGGGCGTCCAGCACGTTCGCGGAGGACGTGGACGACTGGTCGGCGGAGGAGCCGAGATCGAGGCCGTCGATGAGGTCGTCGACCGCAGCGCTGTAGGCGGGGTCGATGTTGTCGGGGGGCAGCGGACCGCTCTCGATGGTCTCGCGCAGCGCCGAGAGGCCGCCGATCTCCTTGAGCGCCTCGCCCTCGGCGGGCGGGAGTTCGTCGCCGAACGCCGTGGCGACGGCGCGGGCCTGCGCGTCGACGCCTTCCTGCGCCTGCCGGAAGCCGGCCGTGTTCGGGGTCTCCGCCTCGTTGGTCCGCGCCTCGTAGTGGAGGGAGAGGAGGAGGGCCTCGCGGTGCTCGGTCTGGAGGCCGTCGATGAGTTCGGCCACGGCCCGGCTGCTGCGGACCAGCCGCGCGGTCGACGCGGCGGACTGCGCCTGGTCGACCTGCTGGTAGGTGACGTACGCGAGCATCGCGGCGATCGCGGCGATCGGCACGATGACCATCGCGTTCAACTTGCGGCGGAACGGCCAGCTTTCCAGGACGCCGGAGGCGCGGCGCCGGACGCGGGGCGCGAGAGGAGGACGGTCGCCACCGCGCGCCGTACGGTCATCGGCGGACGCCTGGCGATCGTCAGCGCGCACCGACCGGTCGTCCGGGTGCGCCGACCGGTCGTCGCCGCGCACCGCCCGGTCGCCCGCGCGGCCCGTGGCGCCGGCCCTGTCCGTACCGCGGGCCCAGTGCGTACCGCCGGTTGCGTCCCGCTCGCCGGGGTGAGGGGCGCGGTCGCCGCGGCCCGGTCCTTCGGCCCGGTTCCCGCGGTCGGCCCGGGTGCCGCGGTTCCCCGTGTCCTCGGGGTCCCTCGCGTCCCTCTTGACCCTCCTGTGCGTGGGCACCAAGCCTCCTCGGCTGTACGCCCGTTCTGACTGGTCAGGGCGCGTCGACCGGAAATCCGGCCGGATCGGCGGGCGGAAACTAACGCAGTCGGACCACGTAGGGGCGGACCGGGTCCGAGGAATGAAGATTATCTAGTCGCCCTACGGCGCCGTCTACGACCCCAGGAAATAATTGACCAGACCGAGTTGGGCGCACGTGATGCCAATTGGCCTCGGGTCGAACAAATTTCGATCTTGATTCGCCCGAAGCCGGGCCGGGGCAGCACCCTTCACGACCTCATGCCGACCGCCATCCACCACGCCCGAGCGTTGCCCGGCCCCAGCCCGGCCCCAGTGCCGACGCCCGCCCGAGCCCCGATCGCCTCCGGATGAAAAACCGAACACGATCCGACCGGCACCCGAACTCGATACGGCAAGCACTCGATCGCGATCCGGTCGGCACCCGATCGCGATCCGTACCGCGTCCGGATCAAAACCGACCGGACGGTCTCTCCCTATGCTCCCGACCGGTCCCATCGACTCGACTCAGGACCGGCCCTCGATCAACCGCCGATCAACCCCCGACCGGCCCTCGGCCGGCGATCGCGCTGCCCGGTTATGCCCAGTCGATGTCAATCAGTGACATGAAAAGCTTGACGCGCGGGGCGCCGCCTGGCTTGGATCGTCACCATGTGTTCGCCGGGGTTGTCAAGCACTTGCGCACAACCGCCTCTGCCCCGACACATGACCGCTCGACCAGACCACTCCCCGAACCGAGCCCAGGTTGGCAAACGTGACCGTAACCGGAAACAGCCGTAAGCGCGCTCTCATAGCCGCGGTCGCCCTCGCGGCCACTGCCACCACCGCACTGGCAGGCTGTTCGTCCTCCTCCTCGTCCGACAAGGGTTCCGGAGACCCGCTCCAGAAGCCCGCGGCGGACGGCGACACCGTGGTCGTCGGTTCCAACAACTTCGCCGAGTCGATCCTGATCGGCGACATCTACGGCGAGGCTCTCAAGGCCAAGGGGCTCAAGGTCAGCTACAAGCCCAACATCGGCAGCCGCGAGACCACGTACGGCCTGATGAAGAACGGGTCGCTGACGGTCCTCCCGGAGTACAACGGCGCTCTGCTCGCCTATCTGGACGCCAAGGCCGCCCCCACGACCGTCGAGACGACGCAGGCGGCCGTCACCGCCAAGCTGGACCCGAAGCTGACCGTCCTGAACCCGGCCCCCGCGCAGAACAAGGACGCCGTCGTCCTCAACGCGGCGACCGCCAAGAAGTACGGGCTGACCAGCAAGTCGACGATCGCGGACCTCAGCAGCCACGCCTCCGACCTGGTCATGGGCGCCTCGCCGGAGTTCCAGACCCGCCACCAGGGCCTCGTGGGGCTCAAGTCGGACTACGGGCAGACGTACAAGTCCTTCAAGGCGCTCGACGCCGGCGGCCCCCTGACGGTCGCCGCGCTGAAGGCGAACAACATCCAGGCCGGCGACGTGTTCACCACGGACCCGAGCATCCCGAAGAACAAGTTCGTCGTCCTCCAGGACCCGAAGAACCTGTTCGGCTTCGAGAACGTCGTACCGCTCGTCTACAAGTCGAAGCTGCCGCAGAAGGGCGTCGACGCGCTCAACGCCGTCTCGGCGAAGCTCGACACGGAGTCGCTGCTCACGATGGACACCAAGGTCCAGTCCCAGAACGCGGACCCGCTGGCGGTCGCGAAGGAGTGGCTCTCCAAGGCCGGCCTCGGCTGACCCGCCCCGGGCACACACCGCGCACCGCCGCCGGAGGAGCACTCCGGACGGCGGTGCCGTGCGTCGGGGGCAGGCCGAGCGGGGCGGGTGGCCCGGGCC
>NZ_JAIUKE010000693.1 GCF_020176795.1 Streptomyces sp. 8L | reverse complement strand
GTCCCCGCCCGGGTCAGCGAGAAGCATGACCGGGGCGGGGACACGGGGCGGGTGCGGGCGTCCGGCGGGTGGGAACCGCGGCCCGTCAGCTCTGCGTGCCGCTCGCCCGGCGACGCAGGAGCCATACCCCGCCCACGGCGGACCCGGCCAGAACGGCCGACCCCACCGCGACTTTGGGGACATCGATGTGCACACTGCCGCCGACCCCGGTGTCCACGTGGCCGTGCGGTATCCCGGTCGGCGGCCCGGCCGGCCGCCCCCCCCCCGCGGCGCCGGGGGCCCCCGGGGGGGGGCCCGGGGGGGGCGGGCCCCCCCCCCGGCCCCCCCGCCGCCCCCGGGGGCCGCGCCCCCCCCCCCCGGCCCCCCCCCCCCCCCCCCCCCCCCCCCCCGGGGGCCCCGGGGCGGGGGGGGCCCCGGGGCGGGGCCCCCCCCCCCCGGCCCCGCGCGCCGGCGGCGCCGGACCCGGCGGAGGCGCCCTGATGCTGCGGATACCCGCCCTGGGACGGCCGGCCGGAGCCCTGCGGGTACCCGCCCTGGGACGGCTGGTCCGAGCCCTGCGGATACCCGTCCTCGGACGGCCGGTCCGCCCCATCCGTCGGCTGGACCGCCCCATCCGTAGCCCCGTCCCCGGCCGGCTGATCCGAGCCCTGCGGATTTCCGTCCCCGGCCGGCTGGTCCGAGCCCTGTGCGTACCCGTCCTGGGACGGCTGGTCCGAAGGGCCCGCGCCGCTCAGCGGCCCGGCCTCGTCCAAATCCTCTGTCTGCGGCGCTCCCTCGGGTGCCTCGGCCTGTTCGGGCTGCCCCTGCGTGAGTTCCGTGGCGGCCGGGGCGGGCCCCGGCGGCGTGGGCCGGAAGGGTACGGCCCCGCCCGCCGCGTTCGCGGCGCCGTGGGCCGCGGCATCCGCGGTGACCAGGGCGCCGGTGGCGGCGGGCACGCGGTTGAGCGCCGGCGCACCGGAGCCGGCCGCGAGCGCGGGCGACGTGCTCGCGGCGACCACGCCGAGCGAGGCAGCCGCCAGCGCGGCGCCGGCCACCAGTCGGGCGGTGCGGACGGTCCTGGGCATGCTGTCCTCCGGGAAGGCGGCGTCTGTCCTCTCCAGAGGTAAGGCGTGCGGGCGCCTCCGCGCCTGCTGAGGGCGCGTCAGATCACCGCCGCAGGGACGCTGCGGCGCCGGGAGCGCCTGGCATCGCCGCAGTTCAGCGCGGAACCCCCGACCGAGGGCCGGCACACCGCACGGCTCGCGCCGAACGGGTGACGCGCCGTGCGCCCGCTGACAGGATGGATGCGACGACGCCCTCTCAGCCTCTCCGTCTGCTCGTCCTCTCTATTCCCGAAGGAGCCCGCCGTTGTCCGCCCCCGGAGCGCCGCGTCCGGCCGTCCCGGAACCGGTCGGCACCGTGACCGGACGCCCGTTCTTCGTCTACGGCACGCTCCGCGACGGCGGCCACAACCACGGCCTCCTGCTGCGCGGCAGGACGGCGGGGCCCCCGGTCCCGGCCGTCCGGCCGGGCGCGGCGCTCTACGAGGGCCCGGGTTACCCGTACGCGGTCCTCGACGCGACCGGCCCGGCCGGCGTGAACGGCGCGCCCGGTGTGAACACGGGCGGCGCTGCGGTCGGTGAGCTCGTGACCGCCGCGCCGGGCACGTACGCCCGTCTGCTCGCCGCACTGGACGGCCTGGAGGGCTACAGCGCGCCCGGCGCCCCGGACAACCTGTACGAGCGGGTGAGCCGTCCGGTCCGCGCGGACTCCGGCAGCACGGTCATGGCCTGGGTCTACGTCGCCCCGCCGGGCCTCGCGGGGGAGCTGCGCGCGCACGGCCGCCGCGTCCCGGGCGACGACTGGGGCCCCCGCCTCTGACACCGGAGAGCGGGGCTGACGACGGAGGGCGACGGCGGGCGAGGGAGGGCGACGGCGGGCGAGGGAGGCCACTGCCCTTGACGCCGGGGCCCGGGGCCCGCGACTCGCGACTCGCGGCCCGCCGTGCTCCGGTCACCGCGCCGACGGCGCCCGCCGCGCCCCGGCCCGGGACGCCAGCGCCCGCTCCACGCCGTCCTCCTTCGGGCCGAGGAACGTCGGAGACGGCCTGAACACCGCGTCCAGGGACGCCTTGTCCGCCGCGAAGACCTCACGCGTCTCGCCGTAGTACCAGGTCACGTCGTGCGGTTCGGCCACCGGGACGCCGTACGCCTCGACGCCCGCCGCCGCGCACAGCGCCAGCGCACGCGTCACATGGAAGCCCTGGGTCACCAGCACCGCCCGCCGTACGCCGAAGATCCTCTTCGCCCGTGCGCACGAGTCCCAGGTGTCGAAGCCCGCGTAGTCGTCCACGACGCGCGTGCGCGGCACTCCGTGCCCGGTGAGATAGGACCGCATCGCGTCCGGCTCGTCGTAGCCCTTCGTGCTGTTGTCGCCGGTGACGAGGACCACCTTCACCTTCCCCGCCCGGTACAGCCGCACCGCCGTGTCCAGCCGATGCGCCAGGTACGGCGTGGGGCTGCCGTTCCGCAGGCCCGCGCCGAACACCACCGCGACGTCCGTCGCCGGTACGTCCGCCACCGTACGGACCCGGCCGTCCGCCGACAGATGCAGCCAGGCGGCGGGCGCGAGCGCCAGCGCGCACACCGCCATCACCGCCTGCGTCAGCCGCCGCCGTCCTCGCCGTGTCCGCAGCCCGTTCCGCACCGTGCGGGCCGTCCGTCCCGCACGCGACCCGGCTCCTGATCGCACCGCCCCGTCCCTTCCACGGCAGCCGCCTTCCGCCGCGGCCCCCGGGCCCCCCCCCCGCGGCGCGCGCCGTCCGCCCGCCAGTGTCCCGCGCCTCCGTCCCTTCCCCAGACGCGCCACGCACCGGGGCGGTTCGCTCGCCGCCACCCGTGACCTCCGGCAGGACGGCGGTCCACCGGACCGGACCGGACCGGCCGGGCCGGGCCGCGGCGGCGGGGAGGCTTGCGGACCGGTGGGCCGACCGGCGGCACCGGGAGGGACGCCGCTTTCGCGTGCGCTCCGGTTACCGTCGGAACCATGGCAGGCACCCCCGGGTCCACCCCGCCCCACCTCTCCTCCGACGGTTCCCCCGCCGGCGTTCCCGGCGGCCGCTACGGCTCCGCCGACACCGCCCGCTGGGTCGCCGAGCCCGACAAGCGTCCCGGCCGTACCGCGTTCCAGCGCGACAGGGCGCGCGTCCTGCACTCCTCTGCCCTGCGCAGGCTGGCCGGAAAGACCCAGGTCGTCACGCCTGGCGCACCCGGCGAGGAGTGGGACGCCAGCCCACGCACCCGGCTCACCCACTCCCTCGAATGCGCCCAGGTCGGCCGCGAACTCGGCGCGGCCCTCGGCTGCGACCCCGACCTGGTCGAGGCGGCCTGCCTCTCGCACGACATGGGCCACCCGCCCTTCGGCCACAACGGGGAGCGTGTTCTGGACGAGTTCGCCGCGGACTGCGGCGGATTCGAGGGCAACGCGCAGTCCCTGCGGCTCCTGACCAGGATCGAGCCGAAGCGGTTCGCCGCGCCCGGCGCCCCGCAGTCCGGTGTGGGCCTCAACCTGACCCGTGCCGCGCTGGACGCCGCCACCAAGTACCCCTGGCCGCGAGGCGCCGCCGAGGCAGCCGCGGCGGGCCGGTCCGGGGGGCTCAAGTTCGGTGTGTACGAGGACGACCTGCCGGTCTTCGCGTGGGTGCGCGAGGGCGCCCCCGCCGGACGGACGTGCTTCGAGGCGCAGGTCATGGACTGGTCGGACGATGTGGCGTACTCCGTCCACGACTTCGAGGACGGCCTGCACGCCGGGTACATCGTTCCGGCGGCCCTGGCCCCGCGCGCCGAGCGGGACGCGATCTGGGCCGTGGCGCTGGGCCGTTACACGGACCCGGGCACCGATCCCGCGGAACTCTCCGCCGCCCTCGACCGCCTGATGGCGCAGGAGTGGTGGCCGCACGCCTACGACGGCTCGGCGCTCGCGCAGGGCAGGCTCAAGGACGCCGCGAGCGAACTCATCGGCAGGTTCTGCCTCGCCGCCGAGACCGCGACGCGCGCCGCGTACGGCCCGGGGCCGCTGACCCGGTACGGCGCCCGCCTCGTCGTCCCGCGCCCGGCCCGCCTCGAATGCGCGGTGCTCAAGGCGGTGGCCGACCGGTACGTCATGCAGCGCCCCGAGCAGGAGGTGATCCGCGCCGACCAGCGGGTCGTACTCGCCGCACTGGCGCACACCCTCGTCGACCGTGCGCCGTACGGCCTGAACCCGCAGTTCCGCGCGCTGTTCGAGGCCGCGCCGGACGACGCGGCACGCAAACGCGCCGTCGTGGACCAGATCGCCTCCCTCACGGACGCCGCCGCCCGCGCCCTGCACGCCCGGGGCACCGCCCCGCGATGCGCCGGCGCGAGGGCGCCGCGGGGCCGGCGCCGCCCCCCGACCCGGCAGCTCCGACCCGGCCGCCCCGAGGTGTCGAGAGCCCGGGCCCGCTCCGGCCC
>NZ_JAIUKE010000692.1 GCF_020176795.1 Streptomyces sp. 8L | reverse complement strand
GCCCTGGCCGGCGGCCGGGGCGGGCGCGGCCGCGGGCCAGGAGGACGGCGACGGCGGCCCCGAGAACGCTCCCGCTCCCGGCGACGGCGCAGACGACCGCGACGACGGGGGCGCGGTCGGCGCGGCGGACTGGGGCGCGGCGGGTGCGCCCGGCGCGTCCGCGGGCTCGTCCACCGAGACGCCGAAGTCCATGGCGATGCCGGCCAGCCCGTTCGCGTAGCCCTGTCCGACGGCGCGGACCTTCCAGGCGCCGCCCCGCAGGTAGAGCTCCACGACGACGAGCGCCGTCTCGGAGCCGAGGCCCGGCGGCGTGAACGTCGCGACGAGGGAGCCGTCGTCGGTGCCCCGCACCGTCGCCGTGGGTTCGGTGCCCCGGAACGTCGCGCCTTCCTCGTCCGGGCTCGCGGTCACGACGATCTTCTCGATGCCCGCGGGCAGGGCCGCCGTGTCGACGGTGATCGCGTCGGGCGCGGAGCCGCCGCCCGAGCGGTAGGTGACGCCGGGACCCGCGGGCTGGTTGTAGAAGATGAAGTCGTCGTCGGAGCGGACCTTGCCCGCGGCCGTGAGCAGCAGCGCCGACACGTCGAGACGGACGGGCGCCGCGACGTCCACCGTCACGCGGGCGCTCGGGAGCGGGAGGTTCGAACCCGGGGTCATAGCAGTCATGCCAGGCGTAACGAGCGGCCCGGCTTTGCCGTTCCCTTACCCGCGTCCCACCCGTATCGCCCACCCGATCGGCCCGAGCCGGCCAGCCGGGTATCTCGCGGGCCCGGAGGAGCGCCGGTCAGCGGGGCCACAGCGGCGGCTGCGAGACCCACGCCCCGCCGATCGACGCGTGGTCCGGGTTGTCCGGCTCCAGCTCGCCCTGCTCGGCGATCAGCTTCGCGGCGAACGGCTCCGAGTCGTCCTGGGGCTCGTAGCCGAGCGCGCGCGCCGAGGAGAGGTCCCACCACAGACGGGTGTTGGCGGAGGAGCCGTAGACGACGGTGTGGCCGACGTCCTCCGCGGTCAGGGCCGCGTGGAAGAGCCGCGCGCCGTCGGCCGGGCTCATCCACAGGGAGAGCATCCGCACGGTGGTGGGCTCGGCGAAGCAGGACCCGATGCGCACGGACACGGTCTCCATGCCGTGCTTGTCCCAGTAGAGCTGGGCGAGGTCCTCGCCGAAGCACTTGGACAGCCCGTAGAAGGTGTCGGGACGGCGCGGGGTGTCGACCGGCACGAGCGCTCCGGCCTCGGCGGGCCTCGGCGTGTAGCCGACGGCGTGGTTGCTCGACGCGAAGACGATCCGCCGGACGCCCTCCGCGCGCGCCGCCTCGTAGAGGTGGTACGTGCCCTCGATGTTGGCACGCAGGATCTTCTCGAAGGTGGATTCGAGGGAGATGCCGGCGAGGTGCAGGACGGCGTCCACGCCGCGCACGGCCTCGCGGAGCGCGTCCGTGTCGGCCAGGTCCGCGGTGATCGCGTCCGGCTCGCCCTCGACGGGGACGGCGTCGAGCAGGCGGAGGCGGTAGCCGTACGCGGGCAGCAGTCCGCGCATCAGGGTGCCGAGGCCGCCGGCCGCGCCGGTGAGCAGGATGGTCCGGGACACGGGCGGCACGGGCAGTCCGGGCATGGCAGTCACTCAGCTCCGTAAACGTCGTTCATATGCATGACTGGGCGGGTTTCGCTCAACCTAAGGAGGCGCGCGCGGAGGCGTCAAGGGCGCGGCGGCCACCCCGTCCAGGGGCCTCCCCACCCCTTCGTACCCCATCGGCCGCGGCCCGCGGCGAGGGGCGGCGCGGGACGCGCGATCAAGGACCGGTCCGTCCGGATCGGCCCTCCGCACCGCCGTCCGTGTTCCGGCCCTTCCCCGCGCGGGAATATCGTGGCCCGGCGTCCGGGTCCGCTCCCGGCGGACGATCCACCCCGGCGCGGGGCGGGCGGAGTTGCCCGGTTCTGAGCTTGACCGGAGCGGACAGGGCGCATTAGCGTGGGAACTGTTCAGAAATATAGACGCCGATCATAAGCATGATTGCAGACGTGCACAGAAGCAGCCAGGGAGCACCCGTGACCTCAGCCGCCCCGCTCACCGACCGCCTCACCCGCGGGGAGGGGCCGCTGTTCTTCCCCGTCACCGCGTACGGCCCGGACGGCGGTCCCGACCTGACCACCTACCGCGAACACGTCGCCGCGGGCGTCGAGGCGGGCGCAGCGGCCGTCTTCACCTGCTGCGGCACCGGCGAGTTCCACGCCCTGACCCCCGAGGAGTTCGGCGCGTACGTCGCCGCCGCGGTCGAGGCGACCGCAGGACGCGTCCCCGTCGTCGCGGGCGCCGGCTACGGCACCGCGCTCGCGATCCGGTTCGCGCGCATCGCCCAGGAGGCCGGCGCCGACGGGCTGCTCGCCATGCCGCCCTACCTCGTGGTGGCCGGCCAGGAGGGCCTGCTGCGGCACTACGCCGCGCTCGCCGCCGCCACCCCGCTGCCGGTGATCGTCTACCAGCGCGACAACGCTGTCTTCACGCCCGAGACGGTGGTCGAGCTGGCCCGCACCGAGAACATCGTCGGCCTCAAGGACGGCGTCGGCGACCTCGACCTGATGCAGCGCATCGTCAGCGCGGTGCGCACCGCCGAACCCGACCGCGACTTCCTCTACTTCAACGGCCTGCCCACCGCCGAGCTGACCGGGCTCGCCTACCGCGGCATCGGCATCACGCTCTACTCGTCCGCCGTGTTCTGCTTCGCGCCGGAGATCGCCGTGGCGTTCCACCGTGCGCTGGGCTCCGGCGACGACGCGACCGCGAACCGGCTCATCGACGGCTTCTACCGCCCCCTCGTCGAACTGCGCGCCAAGGGCCGCGGCTACGCGGTCTCGCTGGTCAAGGCGGGCGTGCGGATGCGCGGCCTGGACGTCGGCGAGGTCCGGGCCCCGCTCACCGAGCCGCGGCCCGAACACCTCAAGGAGCTCACGGAGATCGTGGAGCGCGGCCACGCGCTGCTCACCGCGGTCCCGGAGCCCGCGGGAGAGCGCGCATGAGGGCGTCCGCCTTCCTCTACCCGTGGGACGTACGGGGCGACGCGGCGGCCCCAGGACGCGTCGCGGACCTCGGGGTGCGGCAGGTCACCCTGGCGTCCGCGTACCACTCCACCCGCGCCGTGACGCCCCGTCACCCGGACCACAGGATCGTCACGGCGCAGTACGCGGCGGTGCTGTACCCGCCGTCGGCGAAGCGCTGGGCCGGCCGCGAGCTCCGGCCGTACGCGGCCGGGCCGTGGGCGCCGGGCGACGCGTTCGGCGAGGCCGCGCGCGCCCTCGCGGACGCGGGCCTCGACGTGCACAGCTGGGTGGTCCTCGCGCACAGCTCGCGCCTCGGCGCCGAGCACCCGGAGACCTCGGTGGTCAACGCGTACGGCGACCGCTACCCGTGGGCGCCGTGCGTCGCACGCCCCGAGGTCGCCGGATACCTGACGGATCTCGCGGTGGAGGCGGCGGTCCGCCCCGGCGCGAGCGGCACGGAGCTGGAGTCCTGCGGCTGGTACGGACTCGCGCACCTGCACGCGCACGACAAGATCGCCGGCTTCGCGGCGGGAGACGCCGAGCAGTACCTGATGTCCGTGTGCTTCTGCGCGGTCTGCCGCGAGGGATACGCCGCGTACGGGGACGGCGTGACGCCCGAGGAGGTGCGGGCGGCGCTGGAGGGCGGCGCCGCCCCCGAAGTGGTCGCCGGCCTGCGGCGGCGCACGATGGCATGGCGGGGCAGGGTGGCCCGCGCCTTCCAGGAGCGCGTGGTCGCGGCGGTCCGCGAGGCGGCGCCCAGCGGCTTCCAGATCCTGCTGCACGCGGACCCGCACCCGCACCGCACCGGCGCGAACACCGGCGTGGACCCCGCGCACATCGCGAAGGTGGCGGACGGCGTCGTCGTGCCCTGCGCAGGCGGCCCGGAAGGCATGCTCGAACCGTTCGCACGGGCGGGCGCGGGCGTGATCGCCGCCAACTTCACGGTGGTCGGCGGGATGGGCGGCAGCCCCGCCACCCTCGCGGCCGACGCGGCGCGCGCGAGCGCCCTGGGCGCCACCGAACTGCGCCTCTACCACGCGGGACTGGCCTCGGACGAGGACCTGGCCCAGGTACGGCAGGCACTCCGAACCCTCTGAGCGGCCCCTCCCCCGGCCGTCCGGGAGCTCCCGGCCTCCGAGCGGGCGCCCCCTTTCGGTGGGCGCGCCTTTCGGTGGGCGCGCCTTTCGGTGGACACCGCTTCCAGCGGGCGACCCTTCCGGGCGGGCGCGCCTTCCGAGCGGGCGCCCCCGGACCGAGGCCGCCCGCCCGCCCAAGGCCGCCTGCCCTGCCGAGGACGCGCCTCCCCTCCCACGGACACGCGGCGCGGGCCCGCCCCGGGGGGGGCCCCCCCCCCGGGGCCCCCCCCCGGGGCCCGGGCCCCCCCCCCGGGGCCCGCCCGGCCCCCCCCCGCGGCGGGGCGGGGGGGCCCCCCCCCGGGCCCCCGGGGGGCGCCCCCC
>NZ_JAIUKE010000691.1 GCF_020176795.1 Streptomyces sp. 8L | reverse complement strand
TTCCTTACGCGATCCGGACGCACTGCCCGCGCCTTCGCGCCGCCTGGCCGGATCGCCGCCGGGCGCGTGATCCGACGGGGCCGGGCCCCCGGGGGGGCCCCGGGGCCCCCCCCGGGGGGGCGCCGGGGGGGGGGGCGGGCCCCCGCGCTGCCTCCGTACGCCCGCGGGGACGGGTGCGCGAGCCGCCGACCGCGCGTGGCAGGATCGGTACACGGCCACGCGACGGCCGACACGGCCACCGCCCTGGCCGACCCGGAGCAGGAGCAGGAGACGACAGCGACCATGCGTATCGGAATTCTCACAGCGGGCGGCGACTGCCCGGGACTGAACGCGGTGATCCGGTCGGTCGTGCACCGCGCGATGGCCGAGCACGGGGACGAGGTCATCGGTTTCGAGGACGGCTTCAAGGGGCTGCTCGACGGCCACTTCCGGCCGCTCGACCTCAACGCCGTCAGCGGCATCCTCGCCCGCGGCGGAACCATCCTCGGCTCCGCCCGGCTGGAGCGCGACCGGCTGCGCGAGGCCGCGGAGAACTGCCGCGAACTCGCCATGCGCTACGGCATCGACGTCCTCATCCCGATCGGCGGCGAGGGCACGCTGACCGCCGCCAGGCTCCTGTCGGACGCCGGCATGCCTGTCGTCGGCGTGCCGAAGACCATCGACAACGACATCCACTCCACGGACCGCACCTTCGGCTTCGACACCGCCGTGGGCGTCGCCACCGAGGCCATAGACCGCCTCAAGACCACCGCCGAGTCCCACCAGCGGGTCATGGTGGTCGAGGTCATGGGCCGGCACGCGGGATGGATCGCGCTGGAGTCCGGCATGGCGGGCGGCGCCCACGGGATCTGCCTGCCCGAGCGCCCCTTCGAGGTCGACAAGCTGGTCAAGATGGTCCGGGAGCGCTTCGAGCGCGGCAAGAAGTTCGCCGTGATCTGCGTCGCGGAAGGCGCCCACCCGGCGGTGGGCAGCATGGACTACCGCCGCGGCGAGATCGACCAGTTCGGCCACGAGCGCTTCCTCGGCATCGGCAACCGGCTCGCCGCCGAACTCGAACGCCGCCTCGGCACCGAGGCCAAGCCCGTCATCCTCGGCCACGTCCAGCGCGGTGGTACGCCCACCGCCTACGACCGCGTCCTCGCCACCCGCTTCGGCTGGCACGCCGTCGAGGCCGCGCACCGGGGCGAGTTCGGCAGGATGACCGCGCTGCGCGGCACGGCGATCCAGATGGTCCCGCTCGCCGAGGCGGTCACCCGGCTCAAGACCGTTCCCGAAGCCCGCATGCTGGAGGCCGAGTCCGTCTTCTGAGGCGCGGGAGGGACGCTCAGCGGGTCCGCGGGGGCCCGGAACGCTCAGCGGGTCCGCGGAACGCTTTGGCGTGGGCGCGCTCCGGGTGACAGCCGGCGAGGACTCGTCGAGGTGCTCCTCATCCTGGGGCGGCCGGTATCCCGGGAGCGAACGCCGGTATCGCCGGTTCATCGTGTGCGACGACGCCCGCGATGCCGCGGCCGACCCCGCTCCGCCGGCCGGCGGCCCCGTGCGCCGCACCGGCCCGGGACCAGATGCGTGGCCGGTCAGCGCAACCGGGTCGCGGCGATCCCGCCGTCCACGTCGAGGGTCGCCCCGTGCACGAGTGCCGCCTCGTCGGAGACGAGGAACCTGACCGCGTGGGCGACGTCGACGGGACGGACGGGGACGCCTGCCGGCGTCCCCTTCGCCATCTCCACGAGCAGGTCCGCGTTCTTCGCGTTGCCGAGCGAGTCGGTGGCTCCCGGCGCCACCGTGTTGACGCGTACGCCCCGGGGCCCGTACTCGGCCGCCCAGGCCCGGGTCAGATGCTCGATTGCGGCCTTGGTCGCCGGATACAGGGCCTTGTACGGGACACCCACACGCGCCATCCAGGAGCCGATGTTCACCACGGCGCCCGACCCGCGTTCCGCCATCCGGGGCGCCAGGCGCGCCACGAGGACATGGGGAGCGCGGATGTTGGTGGCCCACAGCGCCTGCATCTCGTCATCGGTGACATCCGCGGTCCGCGAGCCCGGGTAGACGCCCGCGTTGTTGACGAGGATGTCGACCCGCCCGCCGAGCGCGGCCTCGGCGTCCCGCGCGAAGGCACGGACGTCGGCGGGCTCGGCGGTGAGGTCGGCGGTGAGGGGATGGGCCAGCCCGCCCGCGGCGAGGATCGAGTCCACCACGGCCCGCGTCCGCTCCGGGTCCCGGCCGCTGACGAGGACCTCGGCGCCCGACGCGGCCAGGACCCGCGCCACGGCCTCGCCGATGCCTCCGGACGACCCGGTGACCACTGCGGTGCGACCGGCCAGGGTGCTGTCTGCGGGGAGGGCGGAAAGAAGCTGTTCGTTCGTCTGCATGTCTTGCGTCTGCATGTCTTGATCCTCACCGTCCGGGAGCCCCAGGACCTTGCCCGGAACCCTCACTTCTTTGCCTGATCCCGGCAGGGAACCGCTGGTGGACGGATGAGGTTGGATAGGGCGTATGGACGTGTCGCGTGGGGACCCGGCTGCCTCCGGCGGACTCGACCGGATGGCGGACGTCGTGCTGCGCCGCGCGGGCGACCGGGAACGCGCGGACCGGCTGGGGCTCCGGCTCAGCCGCGTCACCACCGCGACGGAGCCGGCTTTTCAGCGCTACCCCCCGTCCTTCTCCGCGGTGGTGGCCGGGCGCAAGCGCTCGATCGTCGGCGACGACGACCAGATCTGGGGACGCGACCGGTTCATCATCACCCCCGTCGACCTGCCGGTGGTCTCGGCCGTGGTCGAGGCCGGGGAGCCGGAGGGCTTCCTGGCCGTACGCTGGCGGCTGGACCCGGTCGTCGTCGCGGAAGTCGCGGCCGCGATGCCGGGGAGCGGCGCTTCCCCCGCGGCCCTGGAGCGGCTCGGCACCTGGACGCCGGGGCTGGCGGACGCGTTCGCCCGGCTGGTCTCCCTGCTCGACGAACCCGAGTACATCGATGTCCTCGGTCCGCTGGTCTCCCGTGAGGTCGTCCTGCGCCTGCTGCGCACCGACCAGGCGCCGAGAGTGCTGGCGGTGGCCGAGGACCGCGACGCCGTCGTGCCGCGCGCGGTGAGCCTGCTGACCGACCGGATGGCTGAGCCCTGGACGGTCGGTTCGCTCGCGTCGGCGGTCCGGACCAGTGAGCCCACGCTCTTCCGGCGCTTCAAGAACGCGACGTCCATGACGCCGATGCAGTACCTCAAGAGGCTTCGGCTCGGGGAGGCCCGCCATCGCATGACGGTCCTCGGGGAACCCGCGGCCCGGGCCGCGACCGCGGTCGGCTACCGGAGCGCTTCTCACTTCTCCCGCGACTACCGCCGGCTCTACGGCCGGACACCGGCCGCCGACGCCGCGCGGGTCCGACGCCGGCTGGCGCTGGGCCGTGAGCCCGCCGCGACGCCGGACCACCGCCTCACGAACGAGTGAGGCCCACACGGCGGGAGCGCCGCCGGGCCGGGCGGGGGCCGCGCCCCGCTGTCGAGGCGGGGCCGCCACCCGCTGCCGAGGCGACCCGATGCCGGGGCGGGCCGCCACCGGAGCCGTGCGGGCCGCGCCGGCGTTTCATCCGCGGGCCGCGACCCAGCGGTACTGGAGTTCCGGGCGGCCGACCTGGCCGTAGCGGGGGCTGCGCTCCGCCCTGCGGTCGGTCACCAGGTGTTCCAGGTAGCGCCGGGCCGTGATGCGGGAGACGCCCACCTCGACGGCGAGTTCGGCCGCCGTGCGGCCCGTGCCCGAGCCCCGCAGGGCGTCGGTCACCGCCCGCAGCGTCGGCGCGCTCAGCCCCTTGGGCAGGGCGGCGGGCTCCGGCGCCCGCAGCGCTCCGAGCGCGCGGTCCACCTCGTCCTGCCCGCTCGCCTCCCCGGCCGCCGTCCGGAACTCCGCGTACCGCACGAGGCGGTCCCGCAGGGTCGCGAACGCGAACGGCTTCAGCACGTACTGCACCACCCCCAGCGACACCCCCTCCCGGACGAGCGCGAGATCCCGCGCCGACGTCACCGCGACGACGTCCGCACGGTGCCCGCCGGCCCGCATCGACCGCAGCAACTGGAGCCCGTGGCCGTCCGGCAGGTACAGGTCCAGCAGGATCAGATCCACCGGCCGGCGCTCCAGCACCCGCACCGCCTCGGCGCGCGTGTGCGCGACGCCGACCACCGCGAACCCCGGCACGCGCCCCACATACAACGCGTGCGCGTCGGCCGCCACCTCCTCGTCCTCCACGACGAGCACCCGGATCGGCTCCGCGCCCGGGGCCGCGTCCCGGCCGCTCACGAGGCGTCCACCCGCGCCCGCGCCAGCGGCAGCCGTACGGTGAACTCCGCGCCGCCGTCGTCGCCTTCGGCCACCTCCACCCTTCCGTGCGCGCGGTGCGCCGCCTGCCGTACGAGCGCGAGGCCTAGCCCCCGGCCGGGTCCGTTGGTCGACCAGCCCCGCCGGAACACCTCCTCCACCCGGTCCCCTGCCACCCCCGGACCCGTGTCGCGCACCCGCAGCAGCAACTC
>NZ_JAIUKE010000690.1 GCF_020176795.1 Streptomyces sp. 8L | reverse complement strand
CGGCCCTCCCTCCCAGGCGCACCTCAGGTCAGGACCTCCGGATGACTCGGACGATTCGCATACGAACGCGCGGGGCGGGCGCCCCGATCGCCCTCGCGGTACCGGGCGTGCTGGCCGTGGCCTTCCTGCTGCTGCCGCTCATCGCCGTCATCGCCGACACCGAGTGGCATCAGCTCTGGCACGACCTCACGAGCCACGACACCGTACTGGCGCTGAAACTCTCCCTCGTGGTCTCGTTCAGCGCGCTCGGCCTCTCCCTGCTGTTCGGCGTGCCCCTGGCCTGGCTGCTCGCGCGCGTGGACTTCCCCGGCAAGACGCTGGTGCGCTCCCTGGTGCTGCTGCCCATGGTCCTGCCGCCCACGGTCGGCGGTGTGGCGCTGCTCCTCGGGTTCGGCAGGCGCGGCCTGATCGGGCCCTTCCTGGAGAACACCTTCGGCATCGTCCTGACCTTCCACACCTCCGGTGCCATCGTCGCCGCCGCCTTCGTCGCGATGCCCTTCCTCGTCATCAGCCTCGAAGGCACCCTCGCGGGGCTGCGGCCCGCCTACGAGGAGACCGCCGCGTCCCTCGGCGCCTCGCCCGTCCGGGTGTTCCTGACCGTCACCCTGCCGATGGTCGCACCGGGGCTCGCCGCGGGCTCCGCCCTCACCTGGGCCCGGGCGCTCGGCGAGTTCGGCGCCACCATCACCTTCGCCGGCAACCTGCCCGGCACCACCCAGACCCTGCCCCTCCAGGTCTACCTGCTGCTCCAGGACTCGCCCGAGGCCGCCACCTCCGTCTCGCTGCTGCTGCTCGTCATCGCCATGGTCGTACTGGTCGCCCTGCGCGGCCGGTGGACCGGCGCCGGGGCGAGCCGGGTCCCCGCACCGCACCAGCGCGAGGAGGAACCCGGCGAAGCCCACACCGCGCCGGCCCCGCCCGTCGAGGACGAGTCCGCGGCGCCCGGCGAGAGCTGGAACCTGCATGCCGACGTCACCGGCTTCAACCGGCTCACCCTGGACGCCGACGGCGGCACCACCATCGCCGTCGTAGGCCCCAACGGGGCAGGAAAGACCACCCTGTTGCGCGCTCTGCTGGGCCTCACCCCGCGCGCCCGCGCCGACTTGCGCCTCGGCGAGCGCGATGTCACCCGGCTGCCGCCGCACAAGCGCGGCGTCGCCTGGGTGCCGCAGAGCGGCGCGCTGTTCCCGCACCTCAACGCCCTCGCCAACACCGCGTACGGGCTGCGCGCCCACGGCGTCGGGCGCGCCGAGGCCCGGCGCAGCGCGCAGCAGTGGCTCGACCGCCTCGCCGTCGGCCACCTCGCCCACCGCAAGCCGCACGAACTCTCCGGCGGGCAGGCCCAGCGCGTCGCCCTCGCCCGCGCCCTCGCCGCCCGACCGCGGCTGCTGCTCCTCGACGAGCCGCTCGCCGCGCTCGACCAGACCACCCGGGCCCAGGTACGGCACACCCTCAGAAGCCACCTCGGGGGCTTCGGCGGGGTCTGCCTGATCGTCACGCACGACCCCGTCGAAGCGGTGTCGCTCGCCGACCGCGTCCTCGTCCTCGACGGCGGCAGGCCCCTCCAGGACGCACCGCCCGCCGAGGTCTCCCGCCACCCGCGTTCGCCCTGGGTGGCCCGCATGCTCGGCCACAACGCCTGGTCGGGCACCTGCCGCGACGGCGCCCTCGACATCGCGCCGGCGGGACGGCTCGTCGTCGCCGAGCCGCCGCCCGAGGGCAGCGCCGCACTCGCCGTCGTCGGGCCCGAGGCCGTCGCCCTGCACCTGCGGCGGCCGGAGGGCAGCCCGCGTAACGTATGGCCCGGCACCGTCCGCGAGATCACCGCTAGCGGGAGCAGGCTCCGTGTCCTCGTCACCTCGGACGAGGTGCCCGACCTGGTGGCCGAGATCACCCCGGCCGCCGCCGCCGAACTCGGGCTCGCCGACGGAGTCCGGGTATGGACCAGCGTGAAAGCCACCGAGGTGACCCTGGTGGCCCTCTGAACGAACCGGAGCCCACCGGGCGCCCACGGTGGGGGACAGGGGAGTGGACCGTGCTGCTGCGCCAACTGGAGTACCTGGTCGCGCTCGCCAGAGAACGCCACTTCGCCCGCGCCGCGGACGCCTGCTTCGTCTCGCAGCCCTCGCTCTCCGCGGGCATACGCAAACTCGAACAGGAACTCGACGTGCCGATCGTCCGGCGCGGCCGCCGCTTCGAAGGGCTCACCCCGGAGGGCGAGCGCGTCCTGCTGTGGGCCCACCGCATCCTCGCCGAGCGCGACGCGCTGCGCCACGAACTCTCCTCACTGCGCGGGGGACTTGTCGGCACCCTGCGGCTCGGCGCCATTCCCACCGCGCTGACCGTCGCGTCGCTGCTCACCACACCGTTCTGCGAACGCCACCCGCGCGTCAGGGTGGTCATCGACTCGCTGCCGTCCCGCGACATCACCCACCGCCTCGCCGAGTTCGAACTCGACATCGCCCTCACCTACCTGGACGACGACAGCCTCGGCAAGGTACGGCGATCACCGCTGTACGAGGAGCGCTACCTGCTGCTCACGCCGAAGGACGGGCCGCTCGCCGGGGAGCGGGAGGCGCAGTGGTCCGAGATCGCCCGGCTGCCGCTCTGCCTGCTCACCCCCCAGATGCGCAACCGCCGCATCATGGACGAGTACTTCGCCGCGGACGGCGTCGGCGCCGTGACACCGTCGGTGGAGACCGACTCCGTCGCCGGACTGTACGCGCACCTGGCGGCAGGCCGCTGGTCCAGTGTCATCTCGCACGCCTGGCTGCACATGTTCGGTGTCCCCGAGGGCATGCGCGTCCTGCCGCTGGCCCGGCCGCACCACGGGCCGCGTGTCGGGCTCGTCATCGCCGACCGTCGTCCCGAACCCCTGCTGGCCCGCGCCCTGCTGGACACCGCCAGGGAGGCCGGGGTCCGCGAGGCGCTCGACCGGCTGCTCGACGTCTACCTCCAACAGGGCTGAAAGCGGCGGGCGTTGGCGCGCTGTCCACCATGCGCGTGAGCGCGGCCCGTCGGGCACGGAGGGGTGGGCCCAACCACGGGAGGCAGGGCGGCGTCGTCCTGGGCCACGGTGGACGGCCGACGCGGTGCTACGGGTACAGGGCCGGCCCGCCGCCCCGCCTGGGGTGATAGACGCGGGCTATCCCCGTACAGGCACTTTCACTTTGACCCCGCCGACGGCAGCCGCCACCGTGGAGACACGTTCCCGAAACACACTGATGAGGAGCCTGCCATGGCGAAGGTGCTGTGCGTGCTGTACGACGACCCGGTCGACGGATACCCGACCACCTACGCCAGGGACGACATCCCGACGATCACCAGCTACCCCGGCGGTCAGACGGCGCCCACACCGGAGGCCATCGACTTCACGCCGGGCCGGCTCCTCGGCAGTGTCTCCGGCGCCCTCGGGCTGCGCGACTGGCTGGAGTCCCTCGGCCACACGCTCGTCGTCACCTCCGACAAGGACCGCGAGAACTCGGTCTTCGACCAGGAACTCCCCGATGCGGACATCGTCATCTCCCAGCCGTTCTGGCCCGCCTATCTGACGGCCGAGCGGATCGCGAAGGCCAGGAACCTCAAGCTCGTCGTCACCGCGGGCATCGGCTCCGACCACACCGATCTCGACGCGGCCGTCGCGCACGGCCTCACCGTCGCCGAGGTCACCTTCTCCAACAGCATCAGCGTCGCCGAGCACGTCGTGATGATGATCCTCTCGCTCGTGCGCAACTACCTCCCCTCGCACCAGTGGGTGCTGGACGGCGGCTGGAACATCGCCGACTGCGTAGCCCGCAGTTACGACCTGGAGGGCATGCACGTCGGCACGGTCGCCGCCGGCCGCATCGGCCTCGCGGTGCTCCGCCGCCTCGCGCCGTTCGACGTCAAGCTCCACTACACCGACCGCCACCGGCTGCCCTCGGACGTCGAGCGCGAGCTCAACCTGACCTGGCACGACAGCGCGGAGGCGATGGTCCCGCACTGCGACGTTGTCACCATCAACGCACCGCTGCACCCCGAGACCGAGGGCCTGTTCGGCGACAAGCTGCTCTCCACCATGAAGCGCGGCACCTACCTCATCAACACCGCCCGCGCGAAGATCGCCGACCGGGACGCCGTCGACCGCGCGCTGCGCAGCGGGCAGCTCGCCGGTTACGCCGGCGATGTGTGGTACCCGCAGCCCGCCCCCGCGGACCACCCCTGGCGCACCATGCCGCACCACGGCATGACACCGCACATCTCCGGTTCGTCCCTCTCCGCGCAGGCCCGCTACGCGGCCGGCACCCGGGAGATCCTGGAGAGCTTCTTCGCCGGCCGGCCGCTGCGCGACGAGTACCTCATCGTGGACGCGGGGGCCCTCGCGGGCGCCGGCGCGCCCTCGGACGCCGTCAACTCGTGACGCCCGCCCGCTGATCCGCGACACCCCCGCGCACGGGAGCCACCGCCCCGGCGGGGGGGGCCCCCCCCGGGGGGGCCCCCCCCCCCGGCCGCGGGGGGGGGGGCCGGGGGCGGGGCGCGCTTTTCCCCCCCCCCCCGCCCCGCCCCCCCCCGC
>NZ_JAIUKE010000689.1 GCF_020176795.1 Streptomyces sp. 8L | reverse complement strand
CTTTCCCCGCCCTGCCCCTGCTGCTCCTGGCCCTGGCTGTCGCCGTCCTCCTTCGGGACGGTCACGTCGCGGTTCAGCGCCGAGACGATGCCGCTGGTCACCGTGCCCTGGAGGCCCTGCGGGGAGCCGATCGCAACCACCTGGTCACCCACGCGCACGCTGTCGGAGTCGCCGAGCGT
The DNA here is from genome assembly GCF_020176795.1 of Streptomyces sp. 8L. Classification (GTDB taxonomy): domain Bacteria; phylum Actinomycetota; class Actinomycetes; order Streptomycetales; family Streptomycetaceae; genus Streptomyces. The sequence continues at coordinate 4,380 of NZ_JAIUKE010000689.1, read as the reverse complement.
GGCGGTCTTCAGCCCGCTCGCGCCCTGGAGCTTGATGAGCGCGAGGTCCTTGGCCGAGTCCGTGCCCATGACGCTCGCGCTGTACGTCTTGCCGGTGCTCATCTTCACCTTGACCTGCGAGGCGCCGGAGACCACGTGGTTGTTCGTGAGGACCTGGCCGTCGGAGGTGATGACGATGCCGGAACCGATCGACTCGCCGGCCGACGAATCCGCCGTGATCTCCACGACCGCGGGCGAGACGGCCTGTGCGACACCGGCCACGGTGCCCTTGCTGCTCTGCGAGACCGTCGTGCCGCTGACGCCGACGGTCGTGCTGCCGTTGGGGTTGTTGTCCGCGTTCTTCGTGAGCACGGTTGCCACTCCGCCGCCGACGACTGCGGCGGCCAGCGCCACCGCCGCCACCAGCGCGACGGGGCCGCGGGCACGCCGCCGCGCCGCGCCGTGCGCGCCCGCCGGGGCGTAGGCGGGCGGCGGCGGGAAGGCCGCGCCGGAGGGACCCGTGGCGGTCTCCCCCGTGTCGCCGGTGGCGCCGGTCTCCCGCGCCCCGTCCGCGCCGTACGTTCCCTGGGGTGTCCCCTGCGGTGTTCCCTGCGTTCCGTAGGGCGTGTACGGGTCGGCGGGGGATGACGCGTACGGCTGCCGCGGTGCCTGGTAAGGCCCCTGCTGCGGCTGCTCAGGCTGCTCGCCGAAGGACTGGTCGTCGCTGTGGTGGCTGTCGCGGTGCCCGAAGAATTTCGTCATGCCTATGACTGTCCGACTGTGAAATGAAAAGACTATGAGGGCCCTGTGAGAAGCCCGACAGAAGTGCGTATGCCCGATATAAGGGCGCCGGGAGGGGAGTTGCGCGAGAGAGCCGTGCGACCGGTCGCGCCGGGGCGGCACCGGGAGGGGCGGCCCCACGTGCTCGGGCCGGGCGGCGGCCTCGCCGCTACGCGCAGCCGCAGGACTGGCGCACGATCAGCGCGGAGGGGAACTGCCGCACCCGGCCCCAGCCGCCGTCCCGCCGCGCCCCGGCGACCCGCAGGCCGTCGTCCAGCACCAGGTCGACGGCCGCCCGCGCCATCGCGGGCCGGTCGGACGAGACCGTCGTCAGCGGCGGGTCGGTGAGCCCCGCCTCCTTCACGTCGTCGAACCCGGCGACGGCCAGCTCGCCCGGTACGTCGATGCGCAGCTCGCGCGCCGCGCGCAGCACGCCGATCGCCTGGTCGTCCGTCGAGCAGAAGACGGCGGGCGGGCGCTGCGGGCCCGCGAGCAGCCCGAGGGCGAGCGTGTACGCCTCGTAGCGGTTGTACGGGGCCTCGAAGAGGCGGCCCTCGACCGACCGCCCCGACTCCAGCATGGCCCGCCGCCACCCCTCGACGTGGTCGGCCACCGGGTCGCCCACGGACGGGGTCGTCGCGACGCCGCCGAGGCAGGCGACATACGGGTGGCCGTGCTCCAGGAGATGGCGGGTGGCCAGCTGCGCGCCGCCGATGTCGTCCGTCACGACGGCGACGTCGTCGATGGACTCCGGCCGCTCGTGCAGGAGCACGACCCGGGCGTCCCAGGCGTCGATCTCGGCCGCCGCGCCCTCGCTCGGCCCCTGCGCGACGAGGATCAGCCCCGACACCCGCATGCCCAGGAAGGCGCGCAGGTAGTGGACTTCGCGCTCGCCGCGGTAGTCGGAGTTGCCGACGAGCACCATCTTCCCGCGCTCGGCCGCGGCCTGTTCGACCGCGTGCGCCATCTCGCCGAAGAACGGCTGGCGCGCGTCCGGGACGATCATTCCTATGAGGTCCGTACGGCGGGACGCCATGGCCTGCGCGACCCGGTCGGGCCGGTAGCCCAGCTCCTTGATCGCGGCGAGTACGCGCTCGCGGGTGGCCGGGGCGACCGGCCGGGGTCCGTTGTTGATGACGTAGCTGACCACCGCGGTCGACGTACCCGCCAGTCGTGCCACATCGTCCCGCGTCACCTTGGCCACGGACCGGAGTCTACGCGGGATGACCGGCGCGGACGCCAGCACTTCCGGCCGTCCGGCCAGGAGCGCTTCCGGCCGTCCGGCCGCAGCGCCTCCTGCCGTCCGGCCCGCGCGTGCGGCGGCGGTGCGAGGCGCCGGCGGCGAGGCGGAGCCCCAGCGACGAGGCTCCGCGGACGAGCCTCAGGGGCGAGACGCCCACGGCGAGGTTCCCGGGGACAAGGCGCCGGCGGCGAGGCGCCCGGGCACGGTCCGGGCGCCGCCCGCGGGTTACGCCATCGCCATCCGGTCGCTCGACTCCGGCTTCTCGGGGGAGACGAAGCGGTAGCCGACGTTGCGGACCGTGCCGATCAGCGACTCGTGCTCGGGGCCCAGCTTGGCGCGCAGGCGCCGGACGTGGACGTCGACCGTGCGCGTACCGCCGAAGTAGTCGTAGCCCCACACCTCCTGGAGGAGCTGGGCGCGCGTGAACACGCGGCCCGGGTGCTGCGCCAGGTACTTGAGCAGCTCGAACTCCTTGAAGGTCAGGTCCAGGACCCGGCCCTTCAGCTTCGCGCTGTAGGTGGCCTCGTCGACCGACAGGTCGCCGTTGCGGATCTCCGCGGGGCCCTCGTCGGAGGTGATCTGCTGCCGGCCCATCGCGAGCCGGAGCCGGGCCTCGACCTCGGCGGGGCCCGCCGAGTCGAGCACGACGTCGTCCACGCCCCAGTCGGCGGAGACCGCGGCGAGGCCGCCCTCCGTCACGACGAGGACCAGCGGGCAGCCGGGGCCTGTCGAGCGCAGCAGCTGGCACAGCGAGCGCACCTGCGGGAGGTCGCGGCGTCCGTCGACGAGGATCACGTCGGCGCCCGGGGTGTCCACCAGGGCGGGGCCCTCGGCGGGCGCCACGCGGACGGTGTGCAGGAGCAGGCCGAGCGCGGGCAGCACCTCGGCGGAGGGCTGGAGGGCGTTGGTGAGCAGCAGCAGGGAGCTCATCGCGCCTCACCCGCCCCGGTCGCAGGACCGGCCGCGACCGGCCACCCCCCGTACACGGCCGCGTGCCGGGGGCGGCCTGCGCGGCGCGCACCGTCCGTGGGGTGCGTACGGCCGCGGTTCGGACGGCTCGAACGGCTCGGACGGCTCGAACGGTGCGGACAGTGATGGTCCGTGGATCGCTTGCCCATGACGTCGGTTCCTCCTCGGTCCCTGCGATGGGGGCAATGCTTCGGTACCGCCGGTTGTCGCCGGGGACTGCCCGGGTCTCGCCGGGCGCCGCCCGGTTCCTGCCGGGTGCCGCCCGTCGCCGCCGCCGGTACCACCTGGTGCGGTTGTTCCATTCGTTCATCTGCTTGTAACAAGAAGCAGAAAACGCAAAAGGACCCGGGGGCTGCGTCGCCGGGTCCTCTTCCCCAGCAGAATAGCCCACATGCGTGGTGAATCAGGAGGTCAATCCCGGGGATCATTCATTCCCGCCGGGCCGCCGGGGGTCGTCCGGACGGTCCTGACGACGGAGGACGCCGTCCGAGTCGAGGCGATGTACGAGCCGTGTACGGCAGATGTCCCAGGTGGCGGCGGGACCGGGGGCCCCGGCGCGGGACCGGGGCTCCGCCCCGCCGAGCGGACCGTGGTCGTCGTCGCGCACGGATTCACCGGAAGTGTCGACCGGCCCGCCGTCCGCAGGGCCGCCGAGGTCTTCGCGCGTAGTGCGGCGGTTGTCACATTCTCCTTCCGCGGGCACGGAGCGTCCGGCGGCCGGTCCACGGTCGGTGACCGCGAGGTACTGGATCTGGCGGCGGCGGTGCGCTGGGCGCGGTCCTTCGGCCACCGGCGCGTGGTGACGGTCGGGTTCTCGATGGGCGGCTCGGTCGTCGTACGGCACGCGGCCCTGTACCGGGACCGCCCCGACGCCGGAACGGACGCCGTGGTCTGCGTCAGCGGCCCCGCGCGCTGGTACTACCGGGGTACGGCCCCGATGCGCCGTCTGCACTGGGTGGTGACCCGGCGGGTCGGCCGGGTGGTGGGCCGCTACGGCCTGCACACCCGCATCTACCAGCACGACTGGGACCCGGTCCCGCTGTCGCCTGTCGATGCCGTGCCCCGCATCGCGCCCGTGCCGCTGCTCGTCGTCCACGGCGACCAGGACCCGTACTTCCCGCTCGACCATCCGCGCATGCTCGCCGCCGCGGCGCCCGAGGGCGCGGCGGAGCTGTGGATCGAGCCCGGCATGGGACACGCGGAGAACGCGGCGGCGGAACCGCTGCTGGCCCGGATCGCCGCCTGGGTCGCCGACCGCACCGGTACGCCGAGGGAGCCGCGCGCGGACGGGGCCTTCCAGCACCCCCGCACGGACCCCGGGCGAGGCGGCGGGGCGGCGGCCCGCGAGGTGCCCGAGGAGCGGGGGTGACCGAGCATCCCCCGGCGTCGGCCATCATGGAGGCCGACGG
>NZ_JAIUKE010000688.1 GCF_020176795.1 Streptomyces sp. 8L | reverse complement strand
CTCCCACAACTCATCAGGCACGAGACGCTCCACTATCCCCACGAGCCCAGACTACCCAACCAAATGAGATGACTTCTAAGTGCCCGTTACCACCCAGCGTTCTACGGGTTGGCGCAGATCGACAGCGAATTCGCCCAAATAGAAGCATTCTGGACCTTGAGTCAGAAATCCCCTCAGGGGAACACCTCGTCGTAGGTGAGCAAGCACCGCCAAGTTCTCCGTCGATGGTTCGCCGTCCGTCTGGCCATGACCGGGCGCTGTCAGCCCAGATTCGCCCCATTTCAAGGCGAGTGCACTGGACCTCCTGGGGTCCAGGAAGAAAAACGCATTGGGTGTCTTTCCGCTAGGGCCGGCGGCAACCCTTGGATTTCCGCCGTATACATCGTGCAGGTTGGACCGTCGCACTACTGAACCGGGTGGGATGTTCCAGGTAGCAGGCCACTCGGTTGGATGCTGTTCTTGGTCCGCTAAGCGCACGAAGGACCGCCGTTGGTAGTCTGGCATGCTGAGTGGGATGAGCCCACCGACCGCATCACTAGACCACGCGCGTCTCCAGACGTCACCATATCCCGCGGCCCGCAATGCATCAGAAGAAATTGGTGCGGCCAGCAGGAGTTTATCGAAATCGATGGTCGCCCTGGCCGGTCCTTCCTCTGAGTCGATAGCGCCTTCGTGGTCCTTATGTTCGAGCTGAATACGTCTACTGGAGGGCGCGGGTGTTGTGTCGGCTATCTTGCCTATCGCGACGATGCCACCGCCCTTCCCGCCACGCCAGAGAAGCACGGTGTCTCCTTTTTTGACACCTGGCCCGGCAATAGCAGAAATAGACGGATCCCAGTCCTTTAGCCTGCGCGCCATCTCGTACGAGGACGTTTTATACCCGGAAATCATCAGCCAGTACTTCACGTGTCTCTCCCACCGCCCGTTTCCACCTCCCCCATGCTGCCGGATGGTACTGACAGGTCGGCCAAGGGTGTGCGTCCGCAATGTGGGTGATTCAGTGTCAAAAGCTGGCGATGGTGACTCGGAGACTGGTAAGGGGCGGCGCGCCTGTTCTGCTTGAGCTCGTTGAAGCAGCAGCCCACGGCGTTGCGACGCCGGTGGGCGTGCCGGTCAACGACGCATGGCTTCCGGTGTCACGGCGTCGGTCGCCGGCGGTCTGGTCAACACGTTCGGGATGGCGCAGGCGAACCGCGTGGGCATAGTGCCCGGATCGCGCGGGAGGGGTAGAACCTGTCCCAGGAGCCAGTCGGGTTGTCTCAGGTGCGGGGAGGCCCAGTTCGCCCTGTGGGATGCGTACGCTGCCCAGACAACCAGTACCAGCAGCGGGGCTGCGTAGGTTTGCGGACGTCCGAGTTCTCGGATTCTCTGCGTTCCGGTGGCGCGCACGTTATCCTCGCTTCAGCAAGGAGTCCGGGACAGCGCCTGGACTACCGCTGAAGACTTGAAGGCACGGAGCGTCGGATCATGCCCTCGCCACCGCCTTTCCCCCCAACGAAGCCATGACCGCTGGCGTGCCATCGGCCCAGCGGTCGAGAGGTGAGGCATGACCATTTACTCCCTGCACGCGAACCGTGGGAAGTCGCAGATCCTGGCGACCTTCGACAGTCCGAAAGGCGTTGAGTCATCCACGGTGACGAGCCTGAGTTCGCCTGACCTGGCAGCGCCGATCGTGGATGCGCTCAACCGGATCTCCGCCCTGGCGACGGTCCCGTTGAGCGTCTTCGACCACCGTGAGCGCAAGGTGAACCACTACCCCCATCGGCACCTTGCTGCGCTGACGGATCGGGAGGCGCGCATCGACCTCCTCCTCACTGGGGCACACAGCCTCTGGTACGAGTACGTCTGTCTGGAGCTTTACCGGTCGCTCAGCGATCTCGACGCCGCCACCGCAGTGGTGCCGCCGCCCGTACTGACCGCGATCACCGTCGAACTGGAGACGGAGGTACGCGAATTGCGGAACGCGTTGGCGGAGTACTCGGAAGGTATTGCCGTCCCGGAGACGGAGGATCGCCGGGACTGGGACTTCGGTCACCCCTTCGTGGCATACGACGGCGGGATGGAGATGCTGGGCACCGAGATGCGGGAACAACTAGACCGGTTCGAAGACGGCATCTCTTCTGAAGAGCGCGCACAGTCCGTCGCGGACCTGCGAGTTCTTGTCACCGCCTACGCCCAGTGCTCCAGTGAACAGGCCGCACTAGACTCCCGCCCCCTCAGCATCTTCTCGGAACCGTACGACTCGGACGGCTACTACCTCACGGTCCACATGCCGGAGCCGCGGAAACGAGAGGCCGCCACCTGGGAGATCGAGATCGGCCACTGGGAGCCTGATGACCCGGAGGACGAGGACTGCAGCAGTGCGACTGGCAGCTCGGATGTCCGCTGCGAACTTCCTGCGCCGCCAACTGCCGACGGGCTCACCCGCCTGTTGGACGAGGTGGAGCAGCAGCCGTCGATTCTCGCTAAGTGGGCCGGTATGCAAGTGGGTGCGATTCTCGATGGAACCGAATTCGTGGTCACGCATAGCTACCACGACTGAACAGGTCGTCGGCCCACGTCCGCGGCCAGGCCTGCTCCCTGGGGACGTCCTGTCTCAGTAGGTGAGCTGCTGCGGGGCCTCGGTGGCACTGCGCTCGAAGGCGGCTCGGTCATAGGCGAATTCAGGGGCGTCAGGGATGGGCCAGTGGATGATGATCTCGGTGTCCCCGGCCTCGGCGTGGCGGCCGGCGAAGTCGACGAAGGCGTCCACGGACGCGAAGGAGGCGGCGCGTATGACTTCTCAGCTCACATGACACTTCTCGACTCGTGATCGATGCGAACAACACCGCTTCTCGCAGTCGTATGCTCCCGAGCATGAGCCTGCGTCTGAGCACCGTGATCCTGCCGATCTACCGCTGGGCCGAAGGGCGCAAGGTATGGGAGGGAGCTGAGGGGCTGGGGTTTCACGCTGCCTATACCTACGACCACCTGTCGTGGCGGACGTTCCGGGATGGGCCGTGGTTCGGGGCCGTTCCAACGCTGACGGCCGCTGCGACGGCGACGCACAACATCCGCCTGGGCACCCTCGTTACGTCGCCGAACTTCCGGCACCCGGTGACACTCGCCAAGGAGCTGATCTCCCTCGACGACGTCTCGGGCGGCCGAGTCACCCTCGGCATCGGCGCAGGCGGCAACGGCTTCGACGCCACCGCGCTCGGCCAGGCGGCATGGACGCCGAAGGAACGCGCCGACCGGTTCGGCGAGTTCGTACCGCTGCTCGACCGGTTGCTGACGGAGGGCGCGGTCTCGCAGCCCGGCGACTTCTACGCGGCGGAGGAGGCCCGGAACATCCCCGGCTGCGTCCAGCGCCCCCGACTGCCGTTCGCGGTGGCCGCGACCGGGCCGCGCGGGCTGCGGCTGACGGCTCGGTACGGGCAGGGGTGGGTGACGACGGGTGACCCGAAGCTGTACGAGACGGGGACGCCGGAGCAGTCGGTGCAGGCGCTGCGGCAGCAGATCGACAGGCTCGGCGCTGCTTGCGCGGAAGTCGGCCGCGACGTGGCCGACCTCGACAAGACCCTCCTCCACGGCTTCACCCCCGACCGCAACCGCCCACTGGAATCCGTCGACGCCTTCGTCGACTTCGCCGGCCGCCACCAGGAGCTCGGCTTCACGGAGATCGTGATCCACTGGCCGATCTCCGACTCGGACTTCGCCTACGACCACGCTACGTTCGAACGCATCGCCGCCGAGGCTACGAGACAGCTCGGCTCCTGAGGAAACCCCCTTCAGAAAGCTACTCGTAGGAGCTGTCGATCAGGAATAGCCTGCAACCTGGTTGCCCTGCGATGGGCGAGCACAGACTTTCCAGCAAAGGTGCGACCAATGCGCACCGGGGCCCTAATCTTCCTGCGCCAGTTCAGCGTCGCCATACGATAATTCGCTAGCCCTGGAGGAGTTCCGGCTTCCCGGCGACGACCTGGAACTCTCCTACGCTGTCTGACACGAACGGCCAGGCTCGGACTCTCTCTACGTCATCGAGTCGGCCCGCTCTGCTCGCCGCGCGTAGCCCACCTGTTCCGTTGCTTCTGTCTCCGCACCGGCAGACGTCCGTGCCGCGCACAGCGGCCCGACCCGTGGAGGGTTCTGCTGGACCCCGCAGGTCAACCGTTCTGCATCACGACCCCGGTCTGAACACGATCGGCAGACTGATGACCATGACAGCGCACTCCGGCAAGGGAGGTGACCTCGCCGCTGTCCTCATGGGGGTCGCGGAGAGGCTGCTCGGTTTCCCCGGCTGTGAGATCTATCTGATCAGCCGGACGCGGCCGATCCGGACACGGCGCACGTCACGGAGGTCCGGGAGGACGACGCCGGCGCGCAGGCAGCCCTCGCCGCAGCGGCCGGCGCCGACGGGCCCCGGCCCTCGGACGTCCCCACCGCACAGTCCTGGGCGGGGCGGGCCTTCCCGCTGCCGACGGCCGGATCTGACGCGCGTCGGCCCCGACACCCGTCGGGTCCGACAAGCCGCCGGGCAACAGGGCCCCCGCCCCGCAGGGTGGCACTGGTTGCGGGGGTGGCGGGGGCC
>NZ_JAIUKE010000687.1 GCF_020176795.1 Streptomyces sp. 8L | reverse complement strand
GGATTCGACCTCCTCCGACACCGCATCCTGCTTCAATAACTGCCCACCGGCCGTCACCACCGACTACGGAACAGAGCCGCTCTTTTGACAGACCCGGACACGCGCGTACGACCCGCTACGCTTCTTCACTTGGAGAGTGCTTCTTTCCTTGCAGCTGACAGGAACCTCGACACGTCCCATCGTTGCAGGTCAGCAGCACTCTCCACTTATTTGATCAAAGCCTGGACGGCCCCACTCGCGAAAGCCCGAGGCTAGGGGTGAGGGCGTCGCAGAGGTGTACGACGCCGCCGGTCGCGGATCTGCGCTGGCGGGGGTGCGGTGAGTCGGCCGTTACGGCGGTCGTCGGCTACACAGAACAGGCAGCGCGGGTCTCCGGCGGCTGCTGGATCAAGCGGGGCTCCGGGGTGCCGGGCACAGCGGCTGCTCGAGCGGGGGCGGGACAGTTCGCGAGCGATGATGAAGGGCCTTGACCCTTGATGCTGGACACACGAGACACTGAGCTCTTTTCAACCTCACGTTGATGCGTGGTGAAGGACGAGGACGGCCTTCACGAAGTTGGTGATGCGGTTGGTGCTGCAGCGGAGTTTCCGCAGGAGCCGCCAGCCCTTGAGGGTGGCCATGGCCTGCTCACCGACACAACGGATCTTGGCGTGAGTGGTGTTGTGGCGGCGCTTCCATCGCTTGAGCCGGCGGTCTCGGAAGGGAACGCGGACGGGTCCGTCGGCGCCTTGATACGCCTTGTCCGCCCAGCATTTGAGGCCCGCATCGGTGAGCGCATCGATGATCCCGTGCTGCCGGGCGGCGGTCAGATCGTGGGCCGATCCGGGCAGGGCAAGCGAGGCCAAGAGCAGTCTTCCGAACGGATCGGCGAGGACTTGGATGTTCATGCCGTGGCGTTTGCGCTTTCCCGAGTAGTACGGAGTGTCGGCGGCGATCCAGTCGATCGATAGCAGGGTCCCGTCGAGGATGACGAACGCCATCTCCTGGATCGTCTTCATCGCCTCGGCCAGGGACGGCGCGAGAGCGGCCAGCACCTCGACGGCCTCACGTATGTAGCGGAACACGGTGGCGATCCCGATGCCGAACCCGGCCGCGAGCTGGGCATAGGTGTCACCGCACCGCAGGTGAGCCAGGACCAGCAGGGCCTACGTCCTGTCGGCAGGCGCCGCCACCGCGTCCCAATCTCCTTTTGTCGGGCGGCGAGCTGCCTGCTCAGGTACCGCAAGGCATGGCTGGACAGGTCGATCGACGACGGGTAGACAAGCACGGGAAGCTCCTGGCGGACACGGGTGATCTTGGTCGAGAACCCGTCTATCAGGAGCTTCGCTGTTACGCAGGGCCGTCCAACTCATGGTCAGTGCAACGAGGTTGGAAAGGGCTCAGTGCCTGTCGGCTGGCGCTCAGCCGACGCCATCGGCTACCGATCGAACGGCGACGTTCGCGCAGGCGGGCGCTGAGGAAGCGAAGATGCGAGCTGGACAGGTCCAGTCCGGACGGGTAGACAAGCACGTGGAGCCTCTGGCGGTACGGGAGATCTTGTCGTGACCCTGTCTACCAGGGGCTTCACTCGTCTGTCACGCCAACTGCCGCACTGACAGGGCAGAATGGAAAAGGCTCAATATCGGTGCCTGTGCAAAGACTTCTGGGATTTCTCAAAAACCGACCCCATCTGCGCGTGTCGGAACAAGTTAGCCAGAAGCTTTGTCGTAATGTCTTGCGTCAGGGGGCTGATGCTAACCGCGTCCGCCGAAGTACCCGATCATAGATCGATCGACAACAGTGCTAGAGAGGCAGAACGACATGGCGACAGACGAGACACGGGACGACAGGCCGAAGCGCGGCGCCATTGTCACCGGGGCCGCACGGGGCATCGGTCGGGCGATCGCGGAACGGCTAGGCCGGGACGGGCTGAATGTCGTGGTGGCGGACTTGCCAGCTATGCACACCGAAGCTCAGGCCGTCGCGGACGGTATTGCCGCCGCCGGTGGTCGGGCGTTCGCGGTTGACGTCGATGTCACTGATGAGCGGCAGATCCGATCATTGGTACAAGAATCAGTGTCGCACTTGGAACATTTGGACGTGTTTGTCGCCAATGCCGGGGTGGCAGGCGTAGTCCCTTTGCTGGAAATGACAACGGAGGAATTTGACCGGGTCCTGCGAGTGAATCTACGTGGTGCATTTCTGCAATATCAGGCCGCTGCCCGACAAATGATTGCGCAGGGGACTGGTGGAAAAATCATCGGAGCTGCGTCCATTGTCGCATATCGGCCATTCGCTCTGTTGGGTCACTACTCGGCTTCCAAGTGGGGCGTTCGTGGACTGACACAAGCTGCGGCGATGGAGTGGGCTCAGCACGGCATCACTGTCAACGCCTACTGTCCTGGAATTGTCGGCACTGCCATGTGGGACCTCATCGACGAGAGATTGGCGGAGGCTGAGGGCTTGGACAAGGGGGCAGCTATTCGCAAATACTCCGAGCAAATTACCCTCGGACGAGTTGAGGTGCCGGAAGACGTCGCTAAATTCGTTTCCTATTTGGCGTCACCGGACTCCGACTACATGACCGGCCAGTCAGTAATGATTGACGGCGGCGTACAGTTTGCCTGACCTGTTTCCGTTTTCATTCTAGCGAGTGAGGTTTTCTCAGCGAAGATCATTTCCAGATTCCGTTGAGGACGAGTGCGGCGCGGGTTATGTCGCCGATCCGGCTGGGACTGAGCGAGACGTGCTTGAGTGCGCGCCGGCATTCCTTGAGTTCTGCGGCTGCGCGTTCACCGCGGGCGTGCAGATCCCTGATCAGGGTGTTCGTCGTGCGGGTGTCGACGTGAAGGGCTTGTTCCGACTTGCCCCTGGGGCGGGACCGGGACGTGGATGCCGATACCGGCGCCGGTGTAGCCCTTGTCGGCGAGGGTCGGCACTCCGTCGGTGGCGGCCTTGTAGAGGGCTGGCAGGGTGTGGATGCGGGCGGCGATGATGTCGGGGATTGAGCCGGGTTCGACGTCGGAGATCCACAGCGGGGTTCCGTCCGGGAACGACAGGAACTGCACGTTGCCGCCGAATGCCTTGTGTTTCTGGCTGAACCACAGGTCGTTGCCGTTGTCGCGGACACCGGCCAGGCGGTCGGCGTCGATGAGGGTGCCGTCGAGGATTACATGTGTCATTCTCTCCCGCCGACAGCGGTTCAAGACCTCGTGCAAGTCGGGGGTCTGGTCGGCAAGGACGGTGATGCCTTCGTGAAGGTAGCGGTAACCGGTGGCCTGGGAGACGCCGGCGTCGCGTGCCAGGCAGTGCACGCAGGCATGTTCGCGGAACCAGCGCAGGACCAGCACGGCCTGGCGGAACGGGCCCAGGGCCCGTGAACCCCGCGGGGTGCGAAGCTGCCACCGGTGCGCGGCCAGCAACCGGGAGAGGTGATCCACGACGTGGCGCGGGACATCGAGCGTGGCAACATAGGTGACCGACGTGAAGCCTCTGGTTCAACGGACGATCTTGTGGTGAGAACCGTCCTACCAGGGGCTTCACGTCTACCCGCAGCCAGGATGCGTTCGCCCGATCCGTCCAGAGAAAAGTAGTTCACGACGTTTCGCGAAGATCATTTCGCTGAGAAAACCTCAGTGAACCTCTTTCATTCTGAATATTCGCAGGTCAACAGTGTGTGGATGGCTTGGACGGTGTGGCTGACGCGGCGGGTGGAGGAGCGTGCTCTCCGGTTGATGCGCCAGGACTTGAGCTGGGCGAAGGCGCGTTCGCCGGGGGCTCGGACTCGAGCGTGGTCGCGGTTGAACTCCTGGTAATGTTGCGGCTGTTCGCTGTGGTGGTGGTAGGGGGTGCGGAAGGTGGCGCCGGCGCCCTGGTGGGCGCGGTCTGCCGGCACGAGGATCTGCCGGGTCAGACAGGCCTGAACGATGCCGTGGGCGCGGGCCGGGGTCAGGTCGTGTGTGCGGCCGGGCGTCGCGCGGGAGAACCACAGGGGTGTGCCGTCGGGACGGGCGATGACCTGCACGTTCATGCCATGTTTCTTGTGCTTTTGCGAGTAGTACGGCTGATCGGCGCGGACACGGTCGGTGGCACTTAGCTACTGAGGTTGAACTCGTGGAGTCGTAGGGGCTGACGGCTCGTCGCCCGTGCGGTATCACCGGGGTATGCGGTATCCACAAGGGGGCGGGCTGACCGCCGAACGGCAGCAGTTCCGCGAGGAGTTACGGCTGAAGGCTGCCGAGAGGTTCGGCCAGGGCGAGGCATGCTCGGTGATCGCCAGGGACCTGCGGGTCAGCGTCCGTTCCGTGCAGAGATGGCGGCGGATGTGGGACGAGGGCGGTCTGCGGGCTCTGCGGTCACAGGGGCCGGCATCGTTGCCGAGGCTGAGCGAGAAGCAGTTCGCCCAGTTGGAGGCGGAGCTGGCCAAGGGGCCGGCCGCGCACGGCTGGGAGGACCAGCGCTGGACCCTGAGCCGTGTGAAGACGGTGATCGGCCGACGCTTCCACCTGACCTACACCATCCAGGGCGTCCGCAAGCTGCTGGTACGCAACGGATGGTCCTGCCAGGTCCCGGCCCGACGGGCCATCGAGCGG